>JAGXKW010000024.1:0-35132 GCA_018334995.1 Wenzhouxiangellaceae bacterium | reverse complement strand
GTGTTCGACCGCGCCGGCGTCGACTGCCTGCTGGTCGGGGACTCGCTGGGCAACGTCATCCAGGGGCGCGATTCCACGCTGCCGGTGACCGTCGCCCAGATGGCCTATCACGTCGAGTGCGTGCGGCGCGGAAACGAGCGCGCGATGGTGATCGGCGACCTGCCGTTCTTGAGCTATGCCGACCCGTCCGGCGCGATCGACAGCGCCAGGTCGCTGATGCAGGCCGGTGCCGAAATGGTGAAGCTCGAGGGCGGCAGCGCGGTCGTGGAGATCGTCCGGCAGCTGGCCGATTTCGGCGTGCCGGTCTGCGGCCATCTCGGGCTTACCCCGCAATCGGTGCACCAGCTCTCCGGATACCGGGTACAGGGCCGGGATGCCGACGCCGCGACCCGCCTGATCGAGGAAGCGGGCCGACTCGAAGAGTCCGGTTGCGGCATGCTCGTGCTCGAATGCGTGCCCGGCGCGCTGGGCGCGGAGGTCGCGGCCAGCCTCGCCATTCCGGTCATCGGCATCGGCGCCGGGCCGGACGTGGACGGCCAGGTGCTGGTGTCCTACGACGCATTGGGGATCGGCGGCGGGCGCAAACCGCGCTTCGTGCGCGATTTCATGGCCGGGGCCGGTTCGATGGATGCCGCCGTCCGGGCTTTCATCGAGGCGGTTCGTTCCCGGGACTTCCCGTCGGATGCCGAGTCCTATGGCGACCGGACCTGATTCGATCACGCTGCTCGACAGTCTGGACGCGCTGGCCGACTGGCGCGCCGCGCAGTCCGGTTCGGTGCACTTCGTGCCCACCATGGGCAACCTGCATGCAGGGCATCTGAAGCTGGTCGAGCACGCCGCGCAGGACGGGACGGCGGTCATCGCCAGCATCTTCGTCAACCCGACCCAGTTCGGTCCCGGCGAGGATTTCGAGCGCTATCCGCGCACGCTGGCCGCGGATCTCGAGGCGCTCGCGTCGGCCGGCTGCGATGCGGCCTGGACGCCGGCGTCGGCGACCATGTATCCGCTGCCCGAAGCATACCGGTTCGCGATCCGAGCGCCGGCTGCGCTGGCCGATTGCCTGTGCGGCGCGCACCGGCCGGGTCACTTCGACGGGGTCTGCGGTGTGGTCATGCGGCTGCTGTGGCAGCTTCGTCCCGAGCGCGCCGTGTTCGGCGAGAAGGATTACCAGCAGCTGCTGATCATCCGCCGGATGGTCGAGGATTTTTCGGTCCCGGTCGCGATAGACGCCGCGCCGACCGTGCGCGAGGCCGACGGGCTGGCGCTGAGCTCGCGCAACCGGTACCTGACCGATTCGGAGCGGGAGATCGCGCCGGCGCTGTACCGCGTGCTGCAGGCACTGGCCGACGAGGCGGCCGAACAGGGGCCGGGAACTTTCGACCGGCTTCGGCGGTCTGGTATGGAGCGTCTTGCCTCGCTTGGTTTCCGGCCCGAGTACGTCGAGCTGCGAAACGCCGAAACGCTGGCCCCGGCAGACGGCAGCGACGATCGCGTTTTCGCCGCTGCTTATCTCGGAAGGGCCAGACTGATCGACAATGTTGCGGTAACGAGACAAAATCGGCTCTGATCTGCAATCAGGGCTTGGAAAATGCCAGGTGCTGTGGTACAGTTACCACGAACCTTGGTAATCGAGCAACGGAAATCAAGGTGTCAGGGCGCGATTTGAGGTACATCACTCCGACACGCTGCCTCTCCCCGTCACCGGGGAGAGGCTTTTTTTTGGGCGGAGCGTTATTTGCGAACTGAACGGGTATTTGCGATGAATCTGAACATGCTCAAGGCCAAGATCCACCGGGCGACCGTGACCCACGCGGAGCTCGACTACGAAGGGTCCTGCGCCATCGATGAAGATCTGCTCGAGGCGTCCGGAATTCTCGAGTACGAACAGATACATATCTACAACATTGCCAACGGCGAGCGTTTCGTCACCTATGCCATCCGGGGCGCCGCCGGATCCGGCATGATCAGCGTCAACGGCGCGGCCGCACACAAGGCCTCGCCCGGCGACCTGTTGATCATCTGCGCCTACGGTGCGGTAGACGAGGCCGACGCGGCCAACCACCGGCCACGGCTGGTCTATCCGGACGAAAACAACCGCGTCGCGCGCGTGGCAGGCGAGATTCCGGCCCAGGCGGCCTGACCGGTTCGCCCCGGGCTGCGATTCGGTGTTGCACAAAAACAACATTCCCGACATTCGCGGCCTGCTGCGCGACGAGCCCGAGCGGGTGCGTGAAATGGTGCTGGAGACCGCACGCTGGCGGCTCGATACCAGCCGAACGCCGGTCCCGCTGACCGCCTGGCGGGACTTCTTTGCCGCGTCGGCTCGCGCCGATTTCGGGCACGCCGTCGCCTATCTGTTCGACGGCGGCATCGTCAACCCTTCCGAAAACCAGCCGGCGCTGCACATGGCGCTGCGCGCCGCGTCGCCGTCGGAGCTGCTGACCGCCGATGATGCCGCGATGGTGACGGAATCCCGGCAGCGCCTTTCCGAGATTGCGGGCAGGCTGTATCGGGGCGAGACGCCGGTTCGAACCATTCTCCACGCCGGGATCGGCGGTTCCGACCTCGGTCCGCGCCTGGTCGCGCAGGCGCTCGACTCCGGCAACAGCGCCGTCGAGGTGGAATGGTTGACCACGCTCGATGGGCGGCGTATTCAGCGCTTGCTCGAACGGCTCGATCCCGAAACTACCGGGCTGATGGTCGCGTCCAAGAGCTTTTCCACGGTCGAGACGCTGACCCAGGCCGCGCTGATCCGCGACTGGCTGGGTGCCGGGGCCGGGCAGCGGATCTGGGCGGCGACCGCACGGCCCGAGCGTGCGGTCGAGTTCGGGGTGGCCGAGCACAACGTGCTGGCCTTTCCGGGCTGGACCGGCGGAAGATTCTCGCTGTGGTCCAGCGTCGGTCTCGGCGCCGCGGCCAGAATCGGCCCGGAAGCCTGGAGCGCACTGCTGGACGGTGCCCGGGACGCCGATGCGCTAGTGGCGGAAGATGTCGCCCGTTCCCCTGCATACGCGCTTGCGCGGACATTGGATGCGCTGGTCCGGACCTGTGGCATGGGGACCCTGGGCGTGGTCGCCTATGATCCGGCGCTGCGCCTGCTGGCCGAATATCTGCAGCAGCTGGTCATGGAAAGCCTCGGCAAGTCCGTGGACCTGGACGGTAACCGCGTGCGCCAGCCGACCTCTCCGCTGATATTCGGCGGGGCCGGCACCGACTTGCAGCATTCGCTGTTCCAGGCGCTGCACCAGGGTACGACTCGCCATCCCATGCTGCTGCTGGGCAGCGCCCGGGCCGGCGAGGCGCCCGAGGCCTGGCAGCGCGAGCAGCTCTCGCACTTGCTGGGCCAGGCCAGTGCGCTGGTCAACGGGCGCCGCGCCGAGGACGCTCAGCGCGAACTGCCGGGCAACAATCCGGTCATGCTGATGCTGTGTCGCTGCATGGATGGCGAAAGCGTAGGTGAATTGTTGGCGACTTTCGAGCATGCCGTGTATCTGCTGGCAGTCCAGTGGCGCATCAATGCATTCGACCAGTGGGGCGTGGAGGAGGGCAAGCGCCTGGCCGCTGCTTTCCGTGCCGTGCTGGAAGAAGGCAGTGAAAGTCCGGACGGCACGCTGACCGACACCATCGAATGGATCAAAAGCCGCTAACGCCGCCTCGGCACGCCAGATTCCGCGTCCTTTTCGAAGCCGGGATGAAACGCGCGCGGTATCGCGTTATGATAGTGAAAGAATCGGAGTCTGTTCTTCGATACCGCAGAAAAAGCGACCGTCTCAAAGTGGCCAGCGGGATTCAAGAGATCCGCCGGCCGTACAAAAAGCACGGTCAGCATCATCTTTCATGAGAAAAATGGAATTCGAATCACGTCGTTTACAGCTACGCGCTGTTTCCGCGCGAGCATGTTCAACGATGTTGGTCATATCGAAAAATCAAACGATTGGAGGCAGTTATCACACAGTCAAGCACGGCAGAAGCTAAAAAGTCACAGGGATTCGGCAAGGATCCTGTCGAAGTCCGTGATACGGATCATTATCAGCAGGAATATGTCGAGGGCTTTGTCGACAAGTGGGATGAACTCATCGACTGGGACGCGCGTTACGAGAGCGAGGGTGATTTCTTCATCGAACTACTCAAGAAGCGCGGCGCCAAGCGGATCCTCGACGTGGCTACCGGAACCGGGTTTCATTCGGTTCGATTGATCGAAGCCGGTTTCGAAGTCTGCAGCGTCGACGGTTCGGCCGCAATGCTGGCCAAGGCGTTCGAAAACGGACGCAAAAGAGGGCATATCCTCAGAACCATCCAGGCCGACTGGCGCTGGCTGAACCGGGATGTGCATGCCGCGTATGACGCCGTGATCTGCCTGGGGAATTCGTTCAACCACCTTTTCGACGAACGCGATCGGCGCAAGGCGCTTGCCGAGTTTTATGCGGTGCTCAAGCACGACGGCTGCCTGATTCTCGACCAGCGCAACTACGATGCGATTCTGGACGATGGGTTTTCGACCAAACACAAGTTCTATTACTGCGGGCATCAGGTCAGCGCCGAGCCGGAGCATGTCGACGAAGGGCTCGCAAGATTCCGCTACACATTCCCGGACGATTCGGTGTATTACCTGAACATGTGTCCGATTCGCCGTGACTACGTGCGGGACCTGATGCAGGAAGTCGGGTTTCAGAAGATCGCTACCTATGCCGATTTCGAAGATGAGGAAAGCACCGGTACCGCCGACTTCTACATTCACGTCGCCGAGAAGAAATACTATGGCGCTGAAGACATACAGGAAGACGATGGCGGCACCACGCGTGAGGTTGACAACGCATGAGCAACCCGCAATATTCCGAAGTCGTCGAAACCGCGCGTGCTTACTACAACAGCACCGATGCGGACAACTTCTACTTCCATATCTGGGGCGGCGAGGACATACACATCGGGCTGTATCAGTCCGATGAAGAGCCGATTGCCGATGCAAGCCGCCGCACCGTGCGTCGCATGGGCGAACTGGCGGCAACGATCAAGCCCGATACCCGGGTGCTGGATCTGGGCGCCGGCTATGGCGGTTCAATGCGCTACCTCGCCGAGCAATTCGGCTGCCAGTGCGTGGCGCTGAATCTGAGCGAAGTCGAAAACGAGCGCAACCGGCGCATGAACGTCGAAGCCGGACTCGATCGCAATATCGAAGTCGTCGACGGCGACTTCACCGCGCTGGATTTCGACGACCAGGCATTCGACCTGGTCTGGTCGCAGGATGCGTTCCTGCATTCCGGCGATCGCGCAAGAGTCTGCGCCGAAGCCGTGCGCGTGCTCAAGCCCGGCGGGCGGCTGGTGTTCACCGATCCGATGCAGACCGACGACGCGCCCACCGACCAGTTGCAGCCGATCTACGACCGCATCCATCTGGATTCGCTGGGCTCGCCGGCGTTCTATCGCGAAACCCTTGGCGGGTTGGGCATGAAGGAAGTCGAGTTCGACGACCACTCGCACCAGTTGCCGCGCCACTACGCGCGAGTGCGCCGGGCGTTGATCGAAAACGCCGACGAGTTGCGCGAACGCGGCGTCAGCGAGGACTACATCGAGCGGATGCAGGCCGGCCTTCAGCATTGGGTCGACGGCGGTCTCAAGGGGCATCTGACCTGGGGTATCTTCGTGTTCGAGAAGCCAGCCTGAGCATCCCCGAGCTCCGTTTTCCGACGCGCCACCGGCGCGGTCCGGAATGCCCCATCTCCAGGTGATACCCGTAAGGCTGACCGATTCGTGTCAGCCTGAACCGGGGTCAGCAACAGTTTCCGACCTGCACCGGCGGGCAGGGCACATCGCCGTACGAGCAGAACACGCAGCAATCGCCTTCCAGCGGCGCCAACAAGGCGCCGCATGCGGTGCACTCGTAGCGCCGGATGCAGGCATTCTCCGGCATTTCCTCGCGCGCTTCGTGCAGGCACTTCGGGCATTCAAGCGTGGAGCGGCGCTCGATTTTTTCTGAAGATGCAGCCATCGGAATGTCCCCGGTTGAATGAATCGTTTATTCTAAGCATCCCGACCACCAAAGCGCATCGTGAAAGCCTCGAAATGACCTGGATCGAGATCATCGCACCGGCCGATGCAGACCCCAGACTCGCAAAAATCTACCAGCGTTCGGCCGGCGACGGGCAGGTCGACCGGATCCTGCTCGCCCACAGCCTGCGCCCGCACACGCTGGAAGGACACATGGCCCTGTACCGGGCCGTGCTGCATCATCCCCGCAACACGCTAAACCGGGCTTTTGCCGAGGCCATCGGCGTTCTGGTCAGCCGGGTCAATTGCTGCGGCTACTGCGTCGACCATCATCTTGCCGGAATGCGACGTGCGCTGGCAGATCCGCGCCGTACCGGAGCCTGGACGCGTGCGCTCGAGGACGGACCGCGCGACGAGGTCTTCGACACCCGCCAGCGCGCGGCACTTGCCTATGCCGAACAACTGGCGCTGGCGCCGGCGGAAATTTCCGAAAGCACAATCAGTCTTTTACGGAAATCCGGCTGGAACGACGGCGAGATCCTGGAAATCAACCAGATCACGGCTTATTTCTGCTATGCAAATCGGACCGTGCTGGGGCTGGGCGTGACGACCGAAGGAGAGGAATTGGGGGAGCATCCCGACCAGTAGCCGCTTTGGTGCAGACAGTTCCGCCGGACACGAAAAACCCCGCCTGGCAGCGGGGTCGTTCGTATCTGGCGGAGAGGGAGGGATGGACTGCGCGCCTGTGGCGCTTGCCCTTCGCTTCGCTACGGGTCGCTTCGCATCGAGCTCGCTTCGCTCGGTTCGAACCAGCTCCCTTCTTTCCCGACAGATTTGGCTGATGATACCGGGTGCAGATAAGGGGAATCGCGGCCACCGGCATTGCCTCGGGTTCGAATCCGGAGCGCCCTCTCCGCCAGACACGAAAAACCCCGCTTGGCAGCGGGGCTGTTCGTATCTGGCGGAGAGGGAGGGATTCGAACCCCCGGAAGGCTACAAACCTTCAACGGTTTTCAAGACCGCCGCATTCGACCGCTCTGCCACCTCTCCATTAGCTTGTCATAAAACCCGGTGCATCAACCGCCTTGCGGCGGGCGGCCTTGGACCGGCCGCGAGAGGGCGGGATTACTGCGCGACCTTTGGTCGCTGGCCCTCCGGGCTCGCCAGCCGCTTACAGCGCCTGGTCTCGTGAGCTCGCTTTGCTCGGTTGACTGCGCGCTTTCGCGCTTGCCCTCCGCTTCGCTGCGGGTTGTTTCGGCCGCCTTGCGGCCTGCACATCGAGCTCGGCTGGCGCCTCGGTTCGAACCCCCGGAAGGCTACAAACCTTCAACGGTTTTCAAGACCGCCGCATTCGACCGCTCTGCCACCTCTCCTGAGTCGAATTTTGTAAATGGCGGAGAGGGAGGGATTCGAACCCTCGGTACGGGGTTACCGTACACTCGCTTTCCAGGCGAGCCCGTTCGACCACTCCGGCACCTCTCCGTAAAACTTATCCTGATTGTACGCCCCCGGGTCAGGGGCATTCCGCTGCAGGCGATCCTTGCGGATCGCGAGAGGGCGGGATTACTGCGCGACCTTTGGTCGCTGGCCCTCCGGGCTCGCCAGCCGCTTACAGCGCCTGGTCTCGTGAGCTCGCTTTGCTCGGTTGACTGCGCGCCTCTGGCGCTTGCCCTCCGCTTCGCTGCGGGTTGTTCCGGCTGCCTTGCGGCCTGCGCATCGAGCTCGGCTGCGCCTCGGTTCGAACCCTCGGTACGGCGCTTGTGATGACTCGCGCGTACACTCGCTTTCCAGGCGAGCCCGTTCGACCACTCCGGCACCTCTCCGGCCAGCCGCATATTGTAGCGCTTTTCCGGCGGCGATTCGGCGCGCTTGATGCGCTGCTGCTCATTCCTGCAAAAGGAATCCAGTTTCGGCAGCCTGTGCGCTGCATCCCTGGACCGCGGATCAATTCCCGGCGAGCAGCGTCCGGATGGTCTCCTCGTCGATCGGCGGCTGGTCCTGCTTGCGCCCCTTGCCGTAGACGCTTTGGGCCAGTTTCTGCTTGCGTTCCTGTAACGCCAGGATCTTTTTCTCCACCGTGCCTTCGGTGATCAGCTTGTAGACGAATACCGGCTTGTCCTGTCCGATTCGATGGGTCCGGTCGGTGGCCTGGTGTTCGACCGCCGGGTTCCACCACGGGTCGTAGTGGATGACGGTGTCGGCTTCGACCAGGTTCAGCCCGACCCCGCCGGCCTTGAGGCTGACCAGGAACAGGTTGGTATCGCCCTGGCGAAAGCGCTGGATGGCTTGGTCGCGTTTGCGCGTCTGGCCGGTGAGCTTGGCGTAGGTCATGCCGCGCTTCTCCAGTTCCTTTTCGATCAGGCCCAGCATGGTCGTGAACTGTGAGAACACCAGCACCCGGCGGCCTTCCTCGAGCATTTCCGGCAACAGGTCGAACAGCAGATTGAACTTGGCCGACGGCGTGTCGGCAGCGCCGGGCGTGTTCTTGCCCAGCAGGCGCGGGTCGCAGCAGACCTGGCGCAGCTTCAGTAGGGCCTCCAGCACGATGATGTGGCTCCTGGCAAGACCCTTGGCGGCGATGGCGGTGCGGACCTTCTTTTCCATGGTCAGCCGGACGCTTTCGTACAGCCGGGCCTGGCTGGGATCGAATTGGGCGTAGCGCAGCAGTTCGGTCTTGGGCGGCAGTTCGGCGGCGACCTGATCCTTGGTCCGGCGCAGCAGGAACGGCGCGGTGCGCCGGTTGAGCCGTTCCAGTCGCTCCGAATCATCGTGCTTTTCGATCGGCGTGCGGTAGATGCGGTTAAAGCTCTCGCGATTGCCGAGGAAGCCGGGCATCAGGAAATCGAACTGGGCCCATAATTCGCCGAGGTGGTTTTCCATCGGCGTGCCGGTCAGGCACAGCCGGTGTCGGCAGTCGAGCTTGCGTGCCACCTGCGCCGCCTGGGCCTTGGGATTCTTGATCTGCTGGGCTTCGTCCAGGATCAGGTAGTGCCAGCGTTGCCTGAGCAATGCTGTGCGGTCGCGCGGCAGCAGTGGATAGGTGGTCAGCACCAGGTCGACTCCGGCCAGCCTGGCGAAGCCATGAGCGCGGCCGGGGCCGTGCAGTACCAGCACCTTCAGCTTCGGCGCAAACAGCGCCGCCTCGCGCCGCCAGTTGCCCATCAGGCTGGTCGGAGCCACCACCAGGCTTGGATTCTGCATGCGGCCTGCGCGCTTTTCGACCGCCAGGTGTGCCAGCGTCTGAACAGTCTTGCCCAGCCCCATGTCGTCGGCCAGGATCCCGCCGAATTCGTGTTCGCGCAGGAACTGCAGCCATTCCACGCCGTGCTGCTGGTATTCGCGCAACCGGCCCTTGAACGTGGTCGGCAGTTTGACGGGGTTGAGGCCGGAGAAATCGGCCAGCCTGCGGGCCAGTTTCTTCGGGCCGGTCGCGCCGCGCACCGGGATGCCTTCCAGGTCCAGCAGCCGGGTTGCGTCGGGTCGGGTCAGTTCCAGCGTGTCGTCGTCGAGACGGTCGAACAGGTCGAGAATGGTCTTGAGCACCGGTTCGATCTGCTCGGCCGGTACGCTGACGTAGTGGCCTTCGCCGGTGTCCAGATAAAGCGTTTCGGGCAGGTCGCCGGGCCGGTAGTGCTGGAGCAATTGGCTGACCAGCGGCAGCAGCGGGGTTTTGCCGCCGTCGAATTCCAGGTCGAAGCGCAGGCTGAACCAGTCGTTGCGCGACGCATCGGTCCGGGTCTCGACTTCACCGTCGATCCCGTCGGACGCGCTGACCGTGAGATCTTCATCGCCGACCAGCTCGATGCGCCAGCCGGCACGGCGCATCGGGGGAGCGCTGGTCTGCAGCCAGTCGAGCCAGGCGTCGCGCAGTGCGGTGCCCTCGAGTTCGCCGGCCATCCGGAAGCGTTGCTCGTCGTTGGCTTCCAGCCCGCTGTCGGCCAGCGTCTGCCCCAGTGCGATTTCCGCGTTCAGGTCGCGCTGGAGCTTGAGCAGACGGGCGCCGGATTCGACGATGAGTTCGGTTTGCGGATGGTCGGGCGGTACCGTCAGTTCTTCGTAGCGGTAATACAGACTGGCGCGTGCCGGGGCCGGACGCGCGGGGTCGAATTCGACGCTCAGCCAGCCGGATGGTGGAGCGTCGATGACCTCATACTCCACCTCGACCGGGGTCGGGAGATCGGGCATTGTCATCGCCAGCTTGTGGCTGAGACGCTGTGCCGATTCGGCTGGAATGACCGGCGCGCGTTCAAGCCAATCGAGCTTCCGGCTGTCCATCCCGGGCGGAAGCTCCAGTTCTCCAATGGTCAGCGAATCGGGATCCACGTAACACGGCGGCTCGGCCGGCACCGGCAGGCCGCCGCCCCGGATGCTCATCTGCACCCGGTAGCCGCTTTTGCGGTCGCCGGTCCATCCCAGCGTCAGTTTGCGCGGCTCGCCGAGCCTGAACGGACCGTGTCGTTCGGCGCTCCAGAACGCACGGCCGGATTCGGCGATCTTCATCAGCGCCAGGTGGCCGGCCGCGCCGGAAGGAACGAACTCGCGCGCCCAGCCGTGCCGGCGGCTGGCCCGAATCAGGGCCAGGATTTCCTCGTCGACAGGACGCAGATAGCCCGGTCGGTGCGATGCATTGTGGATCGCCGACGCATGCGTGGCTCGCCCCTTGCCCCAGGTCCCGTCCTTCTTGAGCCGGGCGATGTTGAATTTGATCTCGATATCGCCGTTGCGATCGTGCCCCCGGTCGAGCAGAAAAAGCAGCGCTTCGGGCGATTCGTCTGCCGTCTCGTCGACGTCCGGCATTTCGGCCAGCCAGTCGACGACCTCGTCGCGAGCCGCCGGCTCGCGCGGCGCAAGCGCCTGCCAGGTCAGGACCAGCGCAACGACGTGTTTGCAGTTGTAGCCCACCGGGCAGGAGCATTCGCCGGCCAGCTCGATGCGGTTGCCTTCGCCCCGGATTTCGATGCGCTGCCGGTAGGGTTCGACTTCGGTGCCCCGACAGGTGCCGATCAGCCGCATGCCGCCGTCGGGCAGGCGCTCGACCTCGGTCAAGGTCGCGCGGGCGTCGCGAAAATACCGGCTGCCGCGCCGCCACGAAGCGGCATCGGTCTCGCGTGCCAGCCACGCGGCCGAAAGCGATTGGGGATGGATCATCGGACAAAGCAAGCCTTGCAACACATCCCTGCCATGCTAGCGGAAGGCGGGCGTTCGCACGGCACAATCCGCTCACGAACCGATGACTTACAAACTCCGGTTCAAAGTCGCCCGAATGTTCGTGCGCGACCGGGCCGGCCAAGGAACCGTGAGATCGTCGGCGGATGGTTGATGACGTTGGCGTGGTTGGACCAGCGTTTGTCCGTGAGATTGAAGATGCCAGCCGAAAACCGGACGTCGCGGGTGATCTGCCGGCGGTCGGGCCGGCAGCCGAGCCGTGTGCGATTTCGAGGCTTCGGGATCCTCGTCGAAAAACCGTCTTTACCCATTTCGTGGCATACGTGCGCCACGGCACGGTATTTTCTCTGGCGTGGCTACGTTTTGACCAAGGGTTCGTAGCGCCCTATACTCGATGACCCATTGGATGTGGAATCAAGTGCATGCAAGCCATCAGTCACCCGGACGCATCAGCCCTGCGGATCCAGCTACGGCCACTGGGCTACTGGCTGGTCTTTACCGTGCCGGCGCTGATGCCGATTTCCTGGGGGCTGATCCAGGCCACCGGCAGCTTCCTCTGGGCCGGGCTGCCGATCGTCTGGCTGTACGGCTTGCTGCCGTTGACCGACTGGCTGATCGGCCGTGACCGACAGCCGCCGGTCGATGCCCAGGACACCTGGCTGAACCGCCGCCTGGTGCCCTGGCTGTGTCTGCCGGTGCAGGTGGCGGTGGTGTTCGGCTCGCTCGCGGTGCTGCCTTCGATGCCGTGGTGGGCCGGGATCATGTGGGTGCTCTCGCTGGGCTATGTCGGGGGCGTCCTGGCCATCAACGTCGCGCATGAGCTGATTCATCGCAGAAACCGGCTGGACCGGATCATCGGCGGGCTGCTGCTGAGCACGGTCAACTACGTGACCTTCAAGATCGAGCACGTGCGCGGCCACCATGTCTGGGTGGCGACCGAAAAGGATCCATCGTCGGCCCCGCGTGGCGAAATCGTCTACCGCTTCGTGCCGCGCGCGCTGATCCGCAACACGCTCAACGGCTGGCGCCTGGAAGCCGAGCGCCTGAGGCGCATCGGGAAATCGCCGATTTCGCTGCGAAACGAATTGATCGGCTGGCAACTGGTCGTCATCGCAATGGTGGTGTGGGCCGGGTCCATCGCCGGCTGGATCGGCGTGGCGGGTTTCCTGGCCCAGGGCCTGGTCGCGGCCGCCTCGCTGGAGGTCATCAACTACGTCGAGCACTACGGGCTGAAGCGAAAGCAGCTCGAAAACGGCCGCTACGAGCCGCCGGAGCCCCGTCATTCCTGGAATTCGGATTTCTGGCTCAGCAACGGCATCCTGCTGCAGTTGCAGCGCCATTCCGACCACCACGCCAACCCCGGCCGACCGTTCACTCGGCTCAGAAGCTGGCCCGAGGCCCCGCAGCTGCCGCTGGGCTATTCGGCAATGCTGCCGATCGCATTCATCCCGCCGCTCTACCGAAAACTCATCCACCCGCGGCTGGATGCCCGGCAGCAGGCGGCAGCCGAAAAATAACCGGCCGGGTTGGTTGACACTATCGGGAATTTTGAGGACAATACTCTGCTTGCACGCGCCCGTAGCTCAGCTGGATAGAGTACCTGGCTACGAACCAGGCGGTCGGAGGTTCGAATCCTTCCGGGCGCGCCAAATAAGAAAACCCCGCCCCGCGCGGGGTTTTTTATTTGAAGCGATCGGAAGGGTTCGAACCTCCGACCAATAAACAAGAAGTTCGACCCGAGCGCCGCAGGCGCGAGCTCGCTGGCACGAAGTGCCTGCAATCCTTCCGGGCGCGCCAAATAAGAAAACCCCGCCCCGCGCGGGGTTTTTTATTTGAAGCGATCGGAAGGGTTCGAACCTCCGACCCATAACAAGGAAGGTTCGACCAGCGGCGCGAGCCGCGCAGGACGCGCGAAGCGCGCCCCGCAGGGGTGAAGGCCGCAGGCCTGAATCAACCGAGCGAAGCGAGCTCGATGCGAAGCAACCGCCGGCGGCGGCCAGCCTGCGGCAGCGGGCGCAGTCCACCCTTCCGGGCGCGCCATGCCCCCGATTTCGGTTCTGTTCCCTTCGTCATGCCCGGCTCGACCGGGCATCCAGTAAAAGTAGCGTCCGGCTGTGCCGGACACCCTTGTTTCGACTGGATTCTCGGTCGAGTCGAGGAAGACCGCACACGGGTCCAACCGAGCGAAGCGAGCTCGATGCGAAGCAACCGCCGGCGGCGGCCAGCCTGCGGCAGCGGGCGCAGTCCATCCTTCCGGGCGCGCCAAACGGACTCCATCGTCAACCCGGCACGCGGCAGATCCGGACCACCACGCCCGAGCGCACGTAGATCTGGATGGTCCGTTCGCGCTTGTAGAAGTCGTAGCGCCAGCCGGCCGCGCCGCCGAATTTCGTCTCCAGGCGCACTTCGCGGTCGGGTTCGAGTTCGATCACGGCACGCTCGGAATCGCCGGTATTGATGAGCCGTTGGCCGAAGCGTTCGGATTGGTAGCAGGTCAGCGTCTGCGCCCCGACCAGGCTGCTGGCGAGCAGGGCTAGGCAAATGGCGATGATGCGCATATAGAGTTTCCCTCAAGTTTTCGTTTTCCGCGGCTTGCAGTCACGAGTCTGGACAATCGGCGGTGAATCGGCGCTGAATGGCAAGGCAGTCCAGCAAATTCTCGCCGCACTCGCGATACTGTGAGATCGTTTCAACGGATCGGGTTTTCCCGAATGTCTCTCGTCGAGCGCACAAGGCGTGTGCTGTTCTTGATGCTGGCCGCGGCCTGCCTGTGGCCGGCGGTCAATGCCCCGACGGCGCTTGCCGGCGGGGTCGTGTTCGCGCTTGTCATCGGCAACCCGTTTGCCGTGCATGTTGCGCGAGGGTCGGGGCTGTTGCTCAAGACCTGCATGGTCGGACTCGGCTTCGGCTTGCCGCTGGCCACGGTGATTTCCGCCGGGGCGACTGGTCTCTGGGTGACCGGGCTCGGTGCGGCCGGCATTCTCGTCCTTGGCCTGTTGCTGGCCCGCATGTTCTCGCTCGACAGGCACTGTGGCGGGCTGATCTCAGCCGGCACCGCGATCTGCGGCGGCAGCGCGATCGCCGCCGTCGCGCCGGTGATCGGTGCGCGCCCGGAGACCATTTCCATGTCCCTGGCGTGCGTTTTCGTGCTCAATGCCGTGGCTCTGTACGCATTTCCGTGGGTCGGCGGAGTGCTGGAATTGAGCCAGTCCGAGTTCGCCACCTGGGCGGCGATCGCGATTCACGACACCAGTTCGGTAGTCGGCGCGGCGACCACCTACGGCGACCAGGCACTGGCCGAGGCGACCATTCTCAAGCTGGCCAGGGCGCTCTGGATCGTGCCGCTGGTGCTGGTCTTCATGGTCCTGAACGGACGCGCCGCCGCGCCCGCAGACGGCAAGCGCACCCGGATCGAATGGCCGGTGTTCATTCTGCTGTTCGTGGTCGCCGCCGCGCTTCGAACACTGGTGCCCGCTCTCGAAGGCCAGTTCGACATGATTGCGCGGATGGCGCGCCAGGGGCTGGTGCTTGCGCTGTTCCTGATCGGCAGCGGGCTGGGGGTAGCGTTGTTTCGTTCGCTGGGCTGGCGACCGCTGGCGCACGCGATGCTGCTTTGGCTGCTGGTCTCGTCGGCAACGCTTGGGCTGGTGATGTCGGGCGTGTTGCCGACGACCTGGTAGGCCACGCCCACAACTCCCTTCCCGCCGTAAATCCTGCACCTGTCAGCAGCCCGTTGAGCGTCGAGCCCTGCTGACAGGTGCAGTGTTTGCGGCAGGGGCGCACTAGGGTTCGAGCAAGTGTTGCATCTGCGCCGCATTGCTTTCGCCGAGCACGTCGGCCAGCGTGTAGTCGCGCAAGACGTCGAGATAGGCGCGCGTGGCGCGGGCCAGCATCGGCGGCAGATGGCAGGCCGGGGTAATCACGCATTCGTTGTTTCCGCGGAAGCATTCCACCATCGCGAAGTCGGGCTCCATTTCGGCGATCACTTCGGCCAGGTTGATCTTTTCGGGCGCTCGCGGCAGGGTCAGTCCACCCCCGCTGCCGCGCGTCGATGTCACGAAACCGGCGGCGGCCAGCTGCCGGACCACTTTCATCAGATGGTTGCGCGAGATCTTGTAGGCCTCGGCGATTTCCTGGATGGTGCAGCGCCGATCGGGGTGAAGCCCGAGATAGATCAGCACGCGAAGCGAAAAATCGGTGTATTGGGTCAGTCGCAAATCGGTTTCCTACTAATGATTAGTAAACAGCCAGCAGGAAGATTCAGCCCCGATCATCATCGATGCGAATTTCGGATGCTCGTCTGCTGGAAAGCTCGGCGCGTGAACAAATTCATTGGTTCAGTTTCGCAGGCTCGGGACGGGAAACGAGATACCCGGAAACCGTGGTGAACAAGACGGCCAGCGCGACCAGGAGCGCTGTTTGCGCACCGCCCAGCCAGAGTCCCACCCAGCTCGCACCCATCATCGAGCAGGCCAACCACTTACCCCGAGCCGATACGGCGCCCTCGGTTTGCCATGCCTGCACCGACGGGCCGAACCGAGGATGAGCGAGTATTCGTTCGTGCCAGTCCGGCGCGCCGCGCGCCGAAGCCCACAGCGCGACCAGGATGAACGGCGTGGTCGGCAGCAATGGCAGCACTACACCCAGTGCGCCGGCCCCCAGCGACGATACGGCCAGAATGCGGAAGAACAGTGTCGACGGTCGAAACATTTTCATGCCGGGTGCAATCATGCCAGACCAGTTTGCGAACTCAAGAGGTATTTGGTGTGCATCGCAAAGGCAAGAATAGCGACAAACGTGTCTTCAGTTGTCGACAAGCGGTGAACGGTCTCGGGTCGGCCACTGCTCCCCGCGAATCCCGATAACGAAGGATCCTGTCTCCCCTGCCATACCCGGAAGTGGATTCCGGACGTGATGCTTCGGCGTCACGTTGACCGCACTGCGGATGGCATGGCTCGGATTTTGAAGTCGACGTTTTGGCCAGAGTATTGGCCCATATCGGAACAGATGACCGGAATTTTTCGGCCATGTTTCCTGCATAATTCAGCGCTGCCCGAAACTCAAACGAGGTTGCAATGCGCGCCATTCAGATTCACGAATTCGGCGATCCCGCCGCCATCGAGGTCCACCAGGTCGACGCGCCCGGCCCGCCCGGGAAGGGGCAGGTGCGCATCGATGTGGCCGGCATCGGAGTGGGCTATTTCGACGGACTGCTGATCCGCGGCGATTACCAGATCCGGCCCGAACTGCCGTTCATTCCCGGCAGTTCGCTGGCCGGCACGGTGGAATCCGTGGGCGAGGGCGTCGAGCATCTGAAGCCCGGTATGCCGGTCGCGGCGTTTGCGCTCAACGGCGCCATGGCCGAGCAGATGCTGCTCCCGGCCGCGTCCTGTGCGCCGCTGCCGCCGGATGTGGACCTGGAATCGGCGGCCAATTTCTTCATTTCCTGGGCCACCAGCCTGTACGGGCTGCGCGAAATCGGCGCGGTTCAACCGGGTGAGACCGTGCTGGTGCTGGGTGCTTCGGGCAGCACCGGTACGACCGCGATCGAGTGTGCGAAGGCGCTGGGCGCGCGGGTGATCGCGGCGGCCTCGACCGAGGCCAAGCGCGAGCACTGCCGGGCGCACGGCGCCGCGGTGACGGTGGACTACACCGCCGGCGACTGGCGCGATCAGGTCAAGGCGGCGACCGACGGCAACGGCGTGGACGCGGTCTACGACCCGGTCGGCGGCGCGCTGGCCGAACCGGCGCTGAGGTTGCTGGTGCCCGGCGGGCGCTACCTCGTGGTGGGCTTCGTGACCGGAATTGCGAAGATTCCGCTGAACCTGCCGCTGCTCAAGCGCTGTTCGGTCCACGGCGTCAACTGGGGCGGGACGGTAATGGCCGATCCCTCGGTAGTGCCGCCGGTCATTGGCACGCTGGTCGAGTGGACCGCGGCCGGAGAGATCGACCCGGCCCCGGCACAGGTATACGCTCTGGAGCAGGCCGGCGAGGCGTTCGACGCCCTTTTTTTCCGCCGATCGGTCGGTGGTATCGTAATCATCCCCTGAAGCGAGCCTACCGCTCGACCGGACCCATGACGCCTGCATGCGAGGTCCGGCGGCTGTTCGATCGCGAATCGAAACGGAACCATGGAGAACCTGTCATGAACTCATCGCCACGATCCCTGGCCATGCTCGCCGCGCTGGTCCTGTTCCTGTTACAGCCGGCCCAGGCCGAGGAAATCGATCGCCGTACCGCCAACTCCGGCAACGTCGTGCTCGAGGACGTGCCCGAAATTCCGGCCGAAATCGGACAGGCGCTCGAGCGCTACCAGAACGTGCGCTCGGCCGGGCTGGCCGGCTGGAGCGCCGATGGCGAGTCCATCTTCATCGAGACGCGCTTTGCCGACGTCAGCCAGCTTCACCGGGTCGACCAGCCCGGCGGAATGCGCCGTCAGTTGACCTGGTTCGACGAGCCGGTCGGCCAGGTCGCGCGCCGGCCGGGCCATGCGACGATCGCCTTCACCATGGACGAAGGCGGCAGCGAATTTTCCCAGATCTACCTGTTCGATCCGGCCGACGGCAGCCATCGCATGATCAGCGACGGCGAGTCGCGCAACGGTGCGTTGCAGTGGTCGGACGACGGCCGCTTTCTGGCGTTTCAGTCCACCCGCCGCAACGGCCGTTCCAATGACGTCTGGATGTTCGATTTCGAGTCATCTCCCGAATTGGTGCCGGAGCTGGTGCTCGAAGCGCCCGGCGGCAGCTGGTGGGGCCCGGTGGATTTCGCGCCCGACAACAGCAGCTTGCTGGTGCAGCAGTACATCAGCATCAACGACTCGCGCATTCACGTCGTCGAGCTTGAATCCGGCGATGCCGCGCGGATTGCCGGCAGCGCGGAAAACCCGGCGCGCAACCTGGCCTACGCGTTCTCGGCCGAAGGGAAGGGGGTCTATTTCGGCACCGACGCCGGCAGCGAATTCAACAAGCTGGCTTACCTGGAACTCGGAAGCGATTCCGGCCCGGAGATCATCACCGGCGACATCGACTGGTCGGTCGACGGACTGACCCTGAATCACGCACGCTCGGCCGGCGTATTCGCCACCAACGAGGGGGGAATCACCCGGATGTACCAATTCGATCCGTCCGATCATGGCTATCGTCGTATCGAAGCCATTCCCGATGGTGTGGTCGGTGGTGCAGCTTTCAGCCCGGATGACTCGAGACTCGGGCTGGTGGTCAACAATGCGCGGTCGCCATCGGACGTTCATGTACTGGACTGGGGCTCAGGTGAATTGGACCGCTGGACCTTCAGCGAGGTCGGGGGACTTGATCCGGACGACTTCGTCATGCCCGAGCTCGTCGAATACCCGACCTTCGACGAGGTCGGCGACGAGCCGCGCAGGATTCCGGCGTTCGTTTATCGCCCCGAAGACCCGGGTCCGCATCCGGTGGTCATCTCGATCCACGGCGGCCCGGAAGGCCAGGCCCGTCCGACCTTCAGCTCGACCTACCAGCTGTGGATCGACCGCCTGGGCGCGGCGGTCGTGGTGCCCAACGTGCGCGGTTCATCGGGCTACGGCAAGACCTATCTGCAGCTCGACAACGGCATGCGGCGCGAGGACTCGGTGCGCGATATCGGCGCGCTGCTGGACTGGATCGCAGAACAGCCCGATCTCGATGCAGATCGCGTCGCTGTCTACGGCGGCAGCTACGGCGGCTACATGGTGCTGGCCAGCAGCGTCTACTACAGCGACCGGCTCGAGGCGGCCGTGGACATCGTCGGCATCAGCAACTTCGTGACCTTTCTGGAAAACACCCAGGACTATCGCCGCGACCTGCGCCGACCCGAATACGGAGACGAGCGCGACCCGGAAATGCGTGCCCACCTGGAGGCCATCAGTCCGCTGAACAATGTCGAGAAAATCGACGTGCCGATGTTCGTCGTGCAGGGGGAAAACGACCCGCGCGTGCCGGTCAGCGAGGCCGACCAGATGGTCGCCGCGCTACGCGAGCAGGGCAGTCCGGTGTGGTACATGAACGCGCTCAACGAAGGCCACGGCTATCGCCGCAAGGAAAACCGCGACCTGTTCAGCGAAGCCACCATCCTGTTCCTGGAGCGTTATTTGCTTGATTGATCAAAGACGAGATCTGGAACCTTTCGCGGTCGGATATCGCTGCTGCACGAGCAACGAAGGCCCGCTTTGGCAGCGGTATCCGACCGCGATTCGATGGCTTCCGCGCGCGATGGACTTCCAGCGGTGCAAGGCGCCTTCAGCTCTTCCCGCCCATTAACTTGTTGATGGTGTCTATGGGTACCGGGAATACGATCGTCGAGTTGTTTTCGCCGGCGATTTCCGACAGGGTCTGCAGATAGCGCAGCTGGATGGCGTTCTCGCTCTCGGCCAGCTTTTCGGCTGCTTCGACCAGTTTCTGGGCCGCCTGCTGCTCGCCTTCGGCATGAATGACCTTGGCGCGCCGCTGGCGTTCGGCTTCCGCCTGTTTGGCGATGGAGCGGATCATCGATTCGTCCAGGTCGACGTGCTTGATCTCGACGTTGTTGACCTTCACGCCCCAGGCGTCGGTCTGGCGGTCCAGAATCTGCTGGATGTCTTCGTTGAGCTTGTCGCGCTCGGAAAGCATCTCGTCGAGCTCGTGCTTGCCCAGCACCGACCGGAGCGTCGTCTGCGCCAGCTGGTTGGTCGCGTCCATGAAGCGCTCGACGTTGATGGTGGCCTTCTCCGGATCCACGACCCGGTAATAGACCACGGCATTGACCTTGACCGAGACGTTGTCGTAGGAAATCACGTCCTGGGTGGGCACGTCCATCACGATCACGCGCAGGTCGACCCGGACGATCTGCTGGATGATCGGGATGACGATGATCAGCCCGGGACCCTTGACCTTGTCGAATCGGCCCAGAGTGAAGATCACGCCGCGCTCGTACTCGCGCAGAATCTTGATGGTGTTGGCCAGCAGCAGCACCAGCAGCACGACGATGGTGCCAACGAAATACAGAAAGTCGACGTTCATGACGGAACTCCTTTCAGTGTGTAAATGATGTATTCAGTCCGGGGATGAACCGGTCTTGACGGGCTCGACGTCCAGGACGAAGCCCTCGTCCTTCATCCCGGTCACGCGTACCCGGTCGCCGCGCGCAATCGGCTGTTCGGCGCGCGCGCGCCAGTCTTCGCCGTTCAGGTGCACGCGCCCGTGGCCGTCGGAGAAGTCGGAAATGGCTTCGGCTTGCTGCCCGACCATGGCCTCCTCGCCGCCCAGGCGCGGTTTTCGGATCGAGCGTGCCGCCAGCCAGATGATCGCGCCGAAGATCAGCGCCGAGCCGAAGCCCATGCCGGCGATCAGGCCGGTATTCATTTCCAGCCCCGGAACGCCCGAATCGAACAGGATTACCGAACCGAACGTCACCGCGACGACGCCGCCGACGCCCAGGATGCCGAACGACGGTACGAACAACTCCACGGCAATCAGCGCCAGGCCCAGCGCCATCAGCGCCAGCCCGGCGTAGTTGACCGGCAGTATCTGGAATGCGTACAGCGCCAGCAGCAGGCAGATGCCGCCGATCACGCCGGGTACCAGGGCACCGGGGTTGTAGCCTTCCAGAATCAGGCCGTAAATGCCCACCATCAGGAGGATGTAGGCCAGCGTGGGATTGGTGATGATGGACAGCAGCTCGGTGCGCCAGTCGGGCTCGATTTCGATCGTTTCCAGGTCTGCGGTCGCCAGCGTCTGCATGCCGTCATCCATGCGCACTTCGCGCCCGTCGATGGCCTCGAGCAGGGCCGGCAGGCTTTCGGCGACGACGTCGATCACGTTCTGTTCCAGCGCTTCGGTTGCGCCCAGGCTGACGGCTTCGCGCACCGCGCGCTCGGCCCACTCGGCGTTCCGCCCATGGCGCTCGGCCAGGCCCTTGATGTAGGCGACGGCATCGTTGATCACCTTGCGCGAGGAGGCATCGCCGGAAGGCGTTTCAGGCGGCTCCTGCCGCTCGTCCGGTTGCTCGGGCGCGGCGGGTTCGTCGGCGCTGCCGGATTCTGCCGATGCGTCTTCTTGTTCTGATTGGCCTTCGCCTTCGCCGGATTCGTCTTCCAGGGCGTCGCGAAGGCGCTCGAGCGGCGCGGATTGCTCGCCTTCCTGCTCGCCGCCACCGCCACCGCCGCCGCCGATCTGCACCGGCGTGGCCGCGCCCAGGTTGGTTGCCGGCGCCATCGCCGCCACATGGCTGGCGTAGAGCATGTAGGTGCCGGCGCTGGCGGCGCGCGAACCGGCCGGCGCCACCCAGGTCACTACCGGAACCTCCGATGCCAGGAACTTGCGGATGATGTCGCGCATGGACGCGTCGAGGCCGCCGGGCGTGTTCAGTCGAAGCACCACCAGCCCGGCATCCTCGTCCTCGGCCTGCTCGATGCCGCGCACGATGTAATCGCGGGTGGCCGGACCGATGGCGTCGTCCACCGTCAGGACGTAGGCCTTGCCTGTGCCGGCTGCCGGTTGTGCACTCGCCCCGGTTGCCAGGGCGACCAGAAGAGCGCAGAACGCGGCTGCGATAATTCGGCTCGACAACGTGTTCAGCAAACCGGTCATTTCATCTCCGTGCATGTTCGTGGGCGCGGCAACCGGTGACCCGTTTCGTTGCACCAACCGATCGGCCCATCGCCCGACCGAATAACATCACGATCATAATCAATGTTCGTGACGATGCCCACCGGCCATTTACGGCTGAGTACAGCGTACACCGAATGTGGCTTGGCTTCATCAAGAGGAGATTGTTTTTAAATGCCGGTTTCGCCACCCGCGAAGCGGGTCGCGGAACGTTCTTGCGCTGGCTGCGGCCGATGGCAGCCGCATCGAACCGACCCTGGGCGGGTACACTCGAACCACATTCATGCCGACATGAAACCCGATGTGCCTGATCGCCTTTCGCTGGCAGCCGGATGCACCGCAGCCGCTGATCATGGCCGCCAACCGCGACGAGTTCCATGCGCGCCCGACGCGGGCGCTTGCATGGTGGCGCTGGCCGGAAGGGCCCCTGGCCGGGCGCGACGAGAAGGCCGGCGGGACCTGGATGGCGGTCGGCCGCGGCGGACGTTTTGCCGCCATCACCAATTTCCGTGACCCGGGTGCCGGTTCCGGCGAACGTTCGCGCGGCGAACTGCCGCTGGCCTGGCTGGCTTCCGACCACGCGGCCGGTGACTTTGCCCGGGATGTGCATGCGCGACGGCAGGCTTCGGGGCCGTTCAACCTGGTCTTCGGCGACCCGAGCGAACTCTGGGTCGTCGGCACGCACGCCGAGCCGGCGCCGGTGGCGCCGGGCATTCACGCGCTTTCCAATCACCTGCTGGACACCCCCTGGCCGAAGTCGATCCGGGCCGTGCGGCGGATGGAGTCCTGGCTCGAAAGCGAGAATGCCGACCTGGACGGCTTGCTGGACCTGCTCGACGACCGCCAGCCGGCGCCCGATCACGAACTGCCAGATACCGGCGTAGGGCGCGAGCTCGAGGCCATGCTCTCGGCGCCGTTCATCGTCAGCGAGCGCTACGGCACCCGCTCGTCCAGCGCGATGGTGCTCGGCCCCACCGTGCGCATGGCTGAACGCACCTTCGACCCCGCCGGCAACGCGACCGGCGAGCGCGTCTTCAGCTGGAGCCGTGGCGCTTGACGCCGCAGGCACGGTGCCCGGGTTTGCCGCAGTAGAGCGAACAAAAAAAGCCCCGCACGCAGGCGGGGCTTTTTTCATCGTAGCCGCATCGAAGCGGTTTGCGATCAGACCGGCGTGACGTTCGCAGCCTGCGGGCCCTTGGGGCCATTTTGCAGTTCGAACTCAACCTTCTGGCCTTCCGCAAGCGACTTGAAGCCCGAACCCTGGATCGCGCTGAAATGCACGAACACGTCGGAGCCACCGTCGTCCTGCGAGATAAAGCCAAAGCCCTTGGCGTCGTTAAACCACTTCACGGTACCTGTAACCATTTTCTTTACTACCTTTCAATTTAAACAAGAGTTTTCAAATGCTGCCGTACGGCGAATACACCGTGTACGCATGGTCCGGGGATTTGCTGGAGGCATGTTCTTCGAGAGATTTGCTACCAATCGTCCACTGCCCTGCAACGCAGCACCTTGAACTATACGCGCTTTGCGCCGGAAATGCGAGCCCGGCAAAATGAATTTTCCGTGTCGGTTCCCGGGGACGGTTCACGTCAAGCCCGCAAGGGGGACGCCGCCCGGGATGGGCTGTGCGATACTGCCTGGCGCCATTCAGCCGACTCCGTGGAGCGGATCTTGAAGCTGTTTCTCGCCAGTTTCGCACGTGCTTTCCGGCTTTGGCTGGAGACCTTCGCAGCGCCCTGGACCGAAGGTCGCTCGGTGGCCGGCAGTCTGCTGGTGATCCTTCTCTGGCCGCTGTTCTGGGGCCTGCAGCTGCTGCACTGGGTCGGTTTTGTCCTGGATGAAATTCTTTTCCGCGGCTGGCGGAAAGTCGAGGTCCACAAGCCGCTGTTCGTACTGGGGCCGCCGCGGTCGGGCACCACGCACCTGCACCACGTGCTCTCGCTGGACGAGACGACGACCACCTTCCGCACCTGGGAATGCCTGTTCGGTCTGTCGGTCACCGGCCGTATGCTGCTGCTGGGCCTCGGCCGGCTGGACCGGCTGCTCGGGCGTCCGTTCGGCCGCGCAGGCGCATGGCTCGGGCGCCGCCTGCTGGCCGACATGGACGATGTTCACCCGTTTGCGCTGGACGCGCCGGAGGAGGACTTCCTGGCGCTGATGCCGGCGATGCAGTGCTTCATCCTGGTGGTCGCGTTTCCGCGCGCCCGGTGGCTGTGGCGCACCGCGCGCCTGGACGAATCGGCCGACCTTCGCGAGCGCGAGAAGATCATGCGCTTCTACAGGGCCTGCGTGCAAAAGCACATGTACGTGTTCGGCCGCGGCAAGCGGTTCCTGTCGAAGAATGCGTCGTTCTCGGGCATGGCCGAGTCGCTTTTGCAGACTTTCCCCGACGCGCGCATCGTGTCGACCACGCGCGATCCGAAGAAGACCGTGCCGTCGCAGTTGAGCGCCATCGAGCCCGGCCTCGAGGCCGTGGGCTTTCGCCGCGTGCCGGCCGATCTCAGGGACCGGCTGATCGACCAGCTGCTGTATTACTACCTGCATCTCGAATGCCTCGCGCGGTCGCGTCCGGAGCGTGTCGTCGTCATCGACAACGATGCATTGCGTGACGATCTCGAGCACGTGGTCGCTGCCGCGTTCGAGACGCTGGACCTGGAAATTTCGACGCAGTTCGCCGCGGCCCTGAAGCAGGCCGGCACGCGCTCGCGCGGGTTCGCGTCGGGGCACAAATACACGCTGGAGGAATACGGCCTGTCCGAACAGATGATCGAGCAGCGTTTCGCACCGGTCTACCGCCGGCGCGCGTTCGGCCGAAAAGCCGCCGAGCGTCCCGTGCTGGAGGCGGGCAACGATGGCTGAAGCCGCCGCGCCGCCGGATCCCGCGCCCGTTCGGGTCGCCTTCGTCTCCGATTCCATGCCCGAGCGCAACGGCGTGGGCGCCTACTACGCCGACCTGATCGCGCAGCTCGACGGCCGGGGCTTTGCGCCGACCTTCGTCTGCCCGGGCGGCGCGGCCAGCGGCGGGTTTCATTTTCCGCTGCCGGGCGATGCCACCCAGCACGTGTTCGTACCCTCGCCGCGCGAATTCCGTCGGATGATGAAAGAGCTTCGGCCCCAGGTCGTCGTGGTCGCAACGCCCGGCCCGTACGGCATGCTCGGCGTGCGCTGGGCGCGCAAGCTGGGCGTGCGCCTGATCGTCGGGTTCCACACCGACTATGCCGGCGTGACCGACCTGTACCAGCGCTCGCTGCTGCGGATATTCAGCCGCGGCTATTTCCGGGTCGTCGACCGGCTCATGTTCAGGTACGCCGACCACGTGCTGGCCAACTCGGCGCAGATGATCGAGCAGGCCGAAGCGCTGGGCGCGCGCAAGGTCAGCCGCATCGGCACGCTGTTGCCGAAACCGGTGCTGGAGACCGAGCCGGTGCCGCCGCGGCCGAAGCTGGACCAGGTGCTTTTTGCCGGCCGGTTGGCCATGGAGAAACGGCTGCATACCGTGATCGAGGCGGCCGAGAAGCTGCCGGGCATCCGTTTCGTGATCGCCGGCGACGGGCCGTTGAAAAAAGATATCGAGAACGCCGCGTCGCGACTGTCCAATCTCGCATACCTCGGCTGGTTGTCGCGACCGCAATTGCTGGCGCAGATGGACGCGGCCGACGCGCTGGTGCTGCCGTCGGAGCTCGAATCGTTCGGCAACGTTGCGCTGGAAGCCATGGGCCGCGGCCGGATCGCGGTCGTGACCGATACCTGCGGCATCGTCAATTGGCCGGAGCTGGCCGAACACATGGTGATATTCGGCCTGGACACGCCGCTGTGGCAAGCGCTGGAAGATGTCGGTGACTGGCCGGATGCGCGCCGGATCGCGCTGGCCGAAGGTGCCTGTCGCGCCGCGCGCGAACTCAATCGCACCAGCCTCGACCAGTGGCGGCGCCTGCTGAAGCCGGATCATGCAGACTGAAGCGGGCGGCATGCGGCTGCTGGTCTCCATCCACGACGTGACGCCGTCCACGCTGGACCGGGTCGCGCGCATCCTCGACCGGCTATGCGCCGCGGAACTGACCCCGGTCACGCTGCTGGTGGTGCCCGGCACGGACTGGCGGCGCGCCGACCTCGACCGGTTGCGCGCGATGGTCTCGGCAGGCGCCGAACTGGCCGGCCACGGCTGGACGCACGAGGTCCGTCACGTGCGCGGCGTCAAGCACCGATTGCACAGTGCACTGATCTCGCGCCGTGCCGGCGAGCACCTGGCGCTGTCGCCGCGCGGCATCCTGCGGCTGATGCTTGAAAACCATCGCTGGTTTGCCCGCCACGATCTGCCCGAACCGACCCTGTACGTGCCGCCGGCCTGGGCCATGGGTCCGATACCGCGGCATATCCTCGATCGCCTGCCGTTCGATCGCTACGAAACACTGGCCGGCGTCTACGACGCGAATGATCGACTGTTTCATCGCCTGCCCATGGCCGGCTTCGAGGCCGACACGGCCTTGCGCGCCGTCACCGTGCGCGCGTTCAACCGCCTCAACCGCGCCTGGGCACTCGCCGGCGGCAGGCCGCTCAGGCTGGGCATTCACCCGGACGATTTCGAGCTGAAGCTCGCCGATGATCTGCAAATCATGCTGGAAGCCGGCGGCGTGCCGCTGAGCTATGCGGCGCTGGCGCGTTAACGTTCGCGTTAGCAAGAACCCACCAAAGAGCCGCGCAGTCCCGCAGTCAGCCGCGTAACCCGGGATCAGCGTTTGATCAGCCTGCCGCCCCGGACGCGCGCTGCGCGCCTGTCCGGGCTACGCAATCCTGCGCCTTGGCCAGAGACACGTTGTCGGCGAGCGGGTCAGGCCAGCGCCGCTTGAAGCCAGCGGTGCAGCCGGGCGGCCTGGTCGAAGTCCAGTCCGCCGGCGCGGGCCAGCGCGTCGGTCAGCTCGGCATCTCCGGGCGGCTGTCTTTCATCCAGGTATCCGGCCGCGCCGAGCTGCGCTTCCAGTTGATCGGTCTTGTCGGATCTGAAGCGCGCCACGCGGCCGTCGCGAAGCGCATCGACAAGCTCGCGGGCATCGCCGCCGAGTTCGCGGTTCAGTGCGCTTACCGGTTCGACGAAGGTTTCCGAAACCGCGGCCGATTCGGTCAGTTCACGTCCCGGGACCGGCGGCACGTGGCCGCGCCGCCAGCGTTCCAGCCAGGCGCGCGCGGCTTGAATCCGGTCGTCCAGCGTGCGCGCAATATCGGCGTCGACGGGCAGATCCAGCGCGGCTTCGCGGGCGTGCTCGAACTGGCCCAGCGTGATCACGCCGAAATTCCGGAGTTCGACCAGCGCGTCCAGGCGGTCGCGCAGCAGGTGGAACAGTTCCGTCGCCGCGGCGCCGCGCCACGGGTCCAGCCGCGCAACGCGGGCCTGTTCGGCCCACGCCTCGGCATCCAGGCCGGGATCGGGGCAGGGCGGCGGTTCGGGCAGCTCGAAACCGAACGATTCGTCGCCGATCGGCGCCAGTTCGATGATTTTCGGCGCCGGTTCGCCGGCGAAGCGCTGCCAGGCCTGGGCATCGGCCGGCTGCGAAGAAAGGTAGATCACCTGGCGGCCGCCGCGAACCAGTTCCTGTACCGCCTCGACGACCGCGCGATAACGCTCCGGATCGGTGGTTGCCAGCACCTCGTCGAGGAATATCGGCAGCCGGGACGCATCGTGCTCGGCCTCCTCGATCCACGCCAGCCGGAGCGCCAGCAGCAGCTGGACGCGGGTCGCGGTGGACAGTTCGGCGATGCTGCGGTTCTCGGCCATGCCCTGGTCGCGGGCGCCGAAGCGATGGCCGTCGAAGGTCAGCTCGAAACGCGTGCGGGTCATGCGCGCGAACAGGTTGCGCGCCCGGGTGAACAGGGCCGGCTGGTGCTGGCGGGTGTAGCCGGCGCGGGCGCGTTCGACCAGCAGCTGCGCCGCCTCGGCGTCGCGGCGGGTTTCCAGCGCCCGTTCGAGTTCCGCGCGGAGGCGCTCGCGCTCGGCGTTGAGCCGTTCCAGCTCGCGCTGTTCCAGCGCCGCCTTGCGTTCGCTTTCGATGGTTGCGATGCGCTCGGCCAGCCCGTCGCGTTGTTCGGCCGCCGCGGTCAGCGTCTCGCCCAGCTGCATCAGTGCGGTTTCATCGCGTTCGCGAGCCATGTCGCGCAGGTCGGGATCCTCTTCCAGCGCTTCCAGGGCCAGCTGCCGAGCGTTTTTCAGCCCGCGACGTTTGTCGTTCAATACGTTCCAGTCGCCCAATTGACGCAGCCGGTCGCGCAGGAGCGCATGTCTTCCATCATGTCCGCCTCGGTCATCGCCCTCGCTGGCGTGTCGGTCGGAATTCCCGACGGCGCCCGGATCATTGTCCAGTCCGGCACGTTCGAACACGGCCCGTCGCTCGGTTTCCAGCGTTTCGAGTTCGTCTTCGAGCTCGCCGATGCGCGCGTCTGCGTTGCGCAGCGCATCGCGTGCGCTGCGCGCCTCGCCGAGCTGCGGATTGAGCCGGTTCAGGAAGCTGCCGATCGAATCGGCGTCGATTGCAGCGGGCGCCTTGCGGGCTGCCCGGTCGAACGCGCTGCGGATGTCCTCGACCATTGCGTCGAATTGCTGCCCGAGGTCGTCCAGGGTACTGCGCGCGCGCTGCAGTCGGCCTTCGGCTTCGCGCAATTCCAGCAGCGCGCGCAGCCGCAGCTGGCCGGTGGTCTCCAGCGCCCACTCGGTGCGCACCTGCAGCCGATCGGCGGCCATTTCCAGCTGCCGTCGTTCGGAATGCAGTCGCTCGCGCACGTTTTCCAGCTCGGCCTCCAGTTCCGCGCCGCGCGCGGCTTCGGTTTGTCGGCGCAGGTGTTCGGCCAGGCGCGTTTCCAGCTGCTGAAGCCGCTGGCCGACCTCGGGCCGGCGCCAGCGCGCCGGGAACTCCAGCCCGGTCGCCCCGAAGCGTGCGCGAAGCTTTGCCATCCGCCATGCCCGGGCCGCCTGCGCCACGGTATGGCTCAGCGGCATCAGGGCCGCGGCGCCGGCGAGCGCGGCCACGAAAGCGTTTTCCAACGCCCACCAGGCCCAGGCGGCTGCGCCCGCTGCGCCGGCCAGCAGCAGGCCCCAGGTCGCCCAGCCGAAAACGGTGGCCGGCGGCGAGGCCAGCCAGGCGCGCAACGTGTCGATGCCCGCTTCCAGGTCCGCCCGCGTCTCCGGTTCGGGTACGTGACGGTCGCGCCAGGTCATTTCCCTTTCGAGCGTGTCGATGTTCGCTTGCGTGCTGCGGACCCGGTCGGCCAGTTTTTCCAGACCGTCCAGCGCTTCGTCGTCCAGGATCGCCCCGCGTTCGGCCTGCAGGCGCCCTGCGCCGCGGGCGGCCGCCAGGCATGTTCGCTCGAGATCGCGACATTGCTGTTGCAGTTCTTCGCGCTTGCGTTCCCGAGTCTCCAGCCGCTGGCGGCGATCTGCGAGATCGGCAGCGAAGGCTTCCAGCGCATCGATGTCGTCGATTCCGCTGTCGGCGAGCGTCCGCCGGGCCTCGACGCGGGCTTCACGCGTGCGCTCCAGGCGCTGTCTGCGCTGCTCGATTTCGCGCTCCAGCCGTTCCAGCCGTTCGCCTTCGCTGCCGTCCAGCCGGTCCATTCCCTCGGGGAAATCGTCGCGCGCGCGATCTGCGGCGGCCAGCTGCCGTTCGAGGTCGAGCAGTTCCAGTGCGCGGCGCTGGGCCTGCAGGCGGCGCTGGGCCTCTATGCTTTCGCGGTGCTGTCGGCGCAGGGCTTCAAGCTGGTCGATTGCTGCGGCCAGTTCGGCGTGCCGGGTTTCGAGCGCCTGCAGTCGATCGCCGGCGGCATGGTACTGACGCGCCAGTTTCTGCGGCCGGGCGGGCTTTTCGAACGGGGCCGAGGCGGCCAGCGCGTCCAGGTCGTAGCCGCCGGCCATGACCTGGCGCAGGGTCTCGGAGAATCGGTGCTCGGTGGTGCCGGCCTCGGCGAGTTCGTCGGCGCGAATCAGGTAGGCGGCCAGCTGGTCGGTGCCGGGCCAATCGGGGCGGTCGATCTTGTCGCCGTCGCGCCACCAGCTGCGCGCCTGGCCGATCGCGCGGCCCTTGATGCGGTGTTCGCCGTCGCCGAACTCGGCCTCGATGTCCACCGGTCGGCGGTCCGGATTGTGCTGCAGCAACGCAGACAGGGCCCGGATCAAGCTCGTCTTGCCCGAGGCATTGGGACCGATGACCACGCTTGCGCGGTCCGGGGCGGGCGCAAGCTCCAACCTGTCTTCGATGCCGGGCAGTTTGTCGATCGTGAGCCGGACGAGCTTCATCGCCGCTGCTCCAGCAGCATTGCCAGGGCCGCATGCCCGGTCCGGATCAGGCGTTCGGCGGCGTCGTCGCTGGAGAGCTCGCCGGCCACGGGCTGCAATTCCGCGATGGCGCCGGCCGCCTGGATGCGTTCGCGTGCTTCGGCGACCAGGCGTCGGCGCGCATCGCAGTCCGGGCCGGCCAGCAGCAGCAGGTCGCGCGCGAGTACGCCGGCCGGGTCGGGCTGACGGGCCAGCGCCTCGAGGTCCAGCGGCGCCGCGACGGCGGTTTCGATCTTGTCGACGAATACCCGGCAGCCGGATTCCTCGAATACCGGCTGCCGTGCGAGGATTTCCCGCGCGGCGTCGTTCAGCGTCGTGATCGCCGGGTGTTCTCCGGTCAGACGGATGCGGAGGCCCAATGCATCGGGCAGGGCGCTGGCTTCGATGCGCGCGGCGACGCGGCGTTTGCCGGCGGCCAGGACGGCGCCGTCCAGGTCGGCGGGCGCTGCGAGCGCGCTCACGTCCAGGTCCAGCGCGTCGAACGCCAGCGGCGCCAGCGCGATCTGGCGGGCGCGGATCGAGGGTCCGTCGACCTCGATCAGCCATGGACCGCGCGCTCCGATTTCACTGGCGCGAAGTGCGCTGACCGAGCCGAGATAGCCGATCGGGCGCGCGTCGCCGGCGAGATCGGGCCGATGGACGTGGCCCAGCAACCAGGCGTCTACCGGCGCCGCCTCGAGCCCGGCCGAATGCACCGGCGCGTAGGCGCTTTCGGCCTGGTCCCGGTCGCAGTGCAGCAACCCGAGGCAGGGCCGGGGCAGTTCGCGTTCCGGGAAGCTTTCCAGCGGCGATCGGGTCACCCGCCGGTCCGGGAACGACCAGCCGATGACGCTGCCGGCGCTCAACGCCAGGCATTCCCAATCGCCGCCGCGTCCGAGCAGCTTCAGTTCCGGCAGCGCGTCGGCCAGCCTCGGCAGGACTTCGACGTCGTGGTTGCCGGCCACCGCGACGACCCGGATGCCGTGTTCCAGCAAGTTCTCGATGCCGGCCTTGAGCGTGGTGTATCCGGCGAAGAAATCGCGTTCGCGGTCGACCACGTCGCCGGCCAGCAGCACGGCCTCGACCTCGAGCGAAATCGCCTGGTCGATGCAGCGCTGCCAGGCGGTTTCCGGACCGAGCTCACGCGCCGCCCCGGCCAGGCCCTCGGGGAGCGCCACCGGCACGCGGCCCAGGTGCATGTCGCCGACGGCCAGCAGCCTCATGCCGGCTCTGGGCTCATGGCCGAATCAACCATGGCATTGCGGATCGGTGTGCGTGCAGGCATGCACACATTCCAGTTCCGGTTGCAGGGTTGGATGATCGATGCGGAAGCGTTCCAGAAGCATCGCGTTGATTCGTGCAAGCAGGTCCGGCCAGGCCTCGAGATCGGACATCACGACGTGCGCCGAGAGTGCTACGCGCTCGCTGCTGATCTGCCAGATGTGCAGGTCGTGGATCTCGACCACGCCCTCGACATCGTGCATGGCCGCGCGCACGTCTTCCAGGTCCAGCCGGGCCGGCACCCGCTCCATCACCACGCCCAGCGCCGTGCGCAGCAGGTTGACCGCGGCGAAAAGGATCAGCGCACAGATGACCAACGAGAGGATCGGGTCGATCGGGGTCCAGCCGGTCAACAGGATGACCAGGCCGGAGGCGAGCGCGGCGACCGAGCCGAGCAGATCGCCCATCACGTGCAGCATTGCGCCGCGTACGTTGAGGTTGCCCTGGCCGCCGTGCAGCACCTTGAGCACGGCCAGGTTGATTCCCAGGCCGATTGCGGCGACGACCAGTACCGCCGCGCCGCGTACTTCGACCGGATTCTGGAACCGCTCGATCGCGTTGTAGACGATTACCGCGACCAGTCCCAGCATGGCCGCGCCGTTGATCATCGCCGCGATGATCTCGGCCCGGCCGTGGCCCCAGCTGTGGTGCTGATCGGCCGGACGGGTCGCGATCCACGCCGCGATGGCCGCAAGTCCCAGCGCGGTCGAGTCGGTCAGCATGTGACCGGCGTCGGCCATCAGCGCGAGCGAGCCGCCCCACCAGCCAACCACGAATTCCACCCCGGCGAAGCTCAGCGTTAGCAAAAGCGCGCGCTGCAGCGCCCGGCCGCCGGAATGATCGTGGCTATGGTGGGAGTGTTCGTACATGCGGTGTAGCTTAACGCGCCGTTGCGCGTTCCGTCATTCGGGAGGGGACGCGGTTCCGGGCGCTCCGGATGCGCGAAGCTGCGCTCCGGGCGGTCGTTGATTTAGATTTCAAGTTTTCAATTTCAAAATCAACTTCCGCTTCAAACCCGTTTCGCCTCGCGCTTCGCGCTTGCAGGCGACCTACTTTTATCAGTCGCGATAAAAGGAAGCAAAAGCGCTCTTACAGGCGGCAGCGATGTTGGGTGCCGGTCGGAACGGTGAGATGGTTTGGTGTCAGGCCGAGTCTTCGCCAGGCCTTGAAGGCTTGCGCCGTGCCGATTCGTGTGGGTCGGGTGGCGCAGCTGACCTTCGTGCGAGATGTCGGGATGTGATGGAGGATTCCATGAACCGGTGCTCGTGCCGTAGGTCGGCGCTACGTCGCCGACGAGATGTGCCGATCATCGCACCGGGTGCGGGCCGGCTCCATGGCGTCGCGGACGTCGCCGCGACCTACGCAGAATTGACCTCGGTCGTGACGCCGCAGCCGCGTTCATCCATGAGCACGAACTCCGAATCACCCGCGCCTTTCGGGGACAGCCACCGGATCGCAACATCCCGCACGACCGGTCGCTGTGCCACCCCGTCCATACGAATTGGCACGGCGCAAGCATTCAGGTACCAACGAAGACACGCCACCACATCAAACCACCCCTCCGATCGGGCGCACAGCCAGCCCCGCTGTCGCTTCTAAGAGCGCTTTTGCTTCCTTTTATCGCGATTGATAAAAGGAAGTCGCCGGGAAGCCGGCGAAGCCAGCGCGGCGAAACCGCCTTTGCCTTTGAATTTGAAGTCCAAAACTTGAAATCAGAACGGCGCCCCGCACGGCGCCGGGCGCGCAAACGGGCCGTCGCGCCTGCAAAGCGGCAAAAAGCCGCTCGCACCGATACCCGTTGACGATATAGTCGAAACCGAAGATCCGAACCCGCCGCGATGAAAGAGGCAACCCGCGATGTGCTCCATCCTCGGAATACTCGACATCCACGACAAGCCGGCTTCGCTGCGCGCCGACGTGCTGGCGCGCTCGCGCCGGCAGCGCCACCGCGGACCGGACTGGAGCGGGGTGCACGAGGACGACCGGGTCATCCTGGCCCACGAGCGGCTGGCCATCGTCGATCCGGAAAGCGGGGCGCAGCCGCTGTACGGGCCCGACGGGAACACGGTGCTGGCAGTCAACGGCGAGATCTACAACCACGCCGAGCTGCAGCGGATCCACGCGCCCGGCTATCCGCTGCGCACCGGCTCGGACTGCGAGATCATCCTGGCGCTGCACGAGCAGATGCAGCCCGGTGCGCTGGTTCGCGCCCTCAACGGCATCTTCGCCTTCGTGCTGTGGGATGCGTCGTGGGATAACGCCCATCATGGCAATCGCGGACGCTATCTGATCGCACGCGATCCGGCCGGCGTGATGCCGCTGTACTGGGGCCGCGATGCCGCGGGCCGGCGCGTGGTGGCCTCGGAGCTGAAGGCGATTCATGATTTGTGCGACGAGTTCGAAATCTTTCCGCCGGGTCATATCTACGACTCCGGGGAAGATCTGCTGATGCGCTACTACAACCCGCCCTGGCGCCACCAGGTGCCGTCGGCCGGCAGGCTGGAGACGATCACCGACGAGGACGCGGCCGTGCACGCGCTGGCCGAAGGCCTGGAGGACGCGGTCACGCGCCAGCTGATGTGCGACGTGCCCTACGGCGCGCTGCTCTCGGGCGGGCTGGATTCGTCGGTCATCGCCGCGCTGGCCGCGCGCCACGCCGCGCGCCGCGTCGAGGCCGGCGAGAGCGAGCCGGCGTGGTTCCCGCGCCTGCACACCTTCTCGGTGGGCCTGGAAGGCAGCCCGGACCTGGCCGCCGCGAAGATCGTCGCCGATCACATCGGTTCGGTGCACCACGCGTTCACCTACACCCTGCAGGAAGGTCTGGACGCGCTGGAAGACGTGGTGCGCCACCTCGAGACCTTCGACGTCACCACCATCCGCGCGGCCACGCCGATGTTCCTGATGGCGCGCCGGATCAAGGCCATGGGCATCAAGATGGTGCTGTCGGGCGAGGGCGCCGACGAGGTGTTCGGCGGATATCTTTATTTCCACAAGGCGCCCAACCGGGAAGAGTTCCATTACGAGACAGTGCGCAAGCTCGACGCGCTGCACCAGTTCGACTGCCTGCGCGCCAACAAGTCGACCGCGGCCTGGGGTGTCGAGGCACGCGTACCGTTCCTGGACACCGAGATGCTCGACATCGCGATGCGCATCGATCCGAAGCTGAAGATGACCGGGCCCGACCGAATGGAAAAATACCTGCTGCGCCGCGCGTTCGCCCACCTGTTGCCCGACGAGATCGCCTGGCGACAGAAAGAACAGTTCTCGGACGGCGTCGGCTACGGCTGGATCGACGCGCTGCACGACTTCGCCGACGGCCGGGTGACCGACGCCGAGCTGGCCGATGCCGAAGATCGTTTCGCCGTCCACCCGCCGGCGACCAAGGAAGCCTACCTTTACCGAATGCTCTTCGAGGCCAACTACCCGGAACCTTCGGCGGTCGCAACCGTACCGGGCGGCAAGTCGATCGCCTGCAGCTCACCGGCCGCGCTCGCCTGGGATCCCGGATTCGCAACCCGCGCCGACCCGTCGGGACGGTCGGTGGCCGGCGTTCACCGCCAGGCGACGTAGAGACCGGAAACAGCCGAACCATCTCCCACGAAGACTCCAACCCGGAACCGGGCTCGCTGTCGCTGGGGAAGCAGATGGTGTGCTTCGCTGCGCTCAACAGCACCCTACAAAGTCACTACTACCCGCGTAGGGTGCTGTTGAGCGCAGCGAAACGCACCTTCAAGCCTCCATAAGCCGGCGTCGGGTGGATAAGCACGGCGCATCCACTGGATCACGCAGAAGTGGCGGGG
>JAGXKW010000023.1:25563-46303 GCA_018334995.1 Wenzhouxiangellaceae bacterium | reverse complement strand
GAAGGCCAGCACCATCAGGTTGGAAAAGCCGTTGATGACTTTCGGATGATCGGTAAAGTCCTCGGTGGCGTTGACCATGCCCAGGATGCGCACGAACTGCTTGACCCGCGACAGCTCGCCGGCGGCGGCCTTGATCGTCGCGAGCATGCACAGCCCGACCTTCTCGGCCGAAGCCGCGCCCTGTTCGACGGTCAGGTCGCGCCCGACCTTGCCGGTGGTGTAGTCCTCGCCGCACTCGCCGTGGCCGGACAGGTACAGCATGTTGCCGACCCGGCGCGAGGTGACGTAGGTGGCTACCGGTTCGGTCGGATCCGGCAGCAAGTGCCCTGCCGCGGCCAGGCGCGCTTCCGGACTTTCGGCGAAGCCGACGTTGGCGGCGCCGAGCAAAAGCAGAATTCCGCCGAGGCCGGCGGGTTTATTGAACGATTTCGGCATCGTGGTTTTCCCGGTGTGAATTGACTCTAGTTTTCCGACCGGTTTCCGCCGAACTGCTCTAAAACAGGCCGGGCATTTCCGAATTCGCCGTTATCGACGTCGCGGACAAACTCCACGAGCCCGGGAAAGAAGTGATCCGGGTCGTCGTATTGCGAAAGATGGCTGCCGTTCGGGCAGTGCAGGTAGCGACCGTTCCGCACCTGCTTTGCCATCCAGAACATATGCTCGGGGTCCATCGTGTCATGGGTCGCGCCGATCGTCAGCGTGGGCACTTCGATTCTCGTCAGATCGGCAGAGCGGTTCCAGTTGCCCAGCGTTGCGTTGGGCGTCATCCCGAACTCGCTGTAACCCTGCATATGCACATAAAGCTTCTTGTTGAGGTGCTTGAAGGTCCGCATGATCGAGTCCGGCCACTCCGCCAGGGGCATGCGCAGTACGTGTTCGGTGTAGTGGTGCTGCATCAGCAGTTCTTCGTAGCGCGGGTTTTCAAAATCCCCGTCGCTTTCCAGCCGCTGGATCTCGGTAAATACCTCGGGATCCATCTGCGGGCCGAGCACGTCACGCGCGTAGCGATTGTAGGCATGCACGTCGGAGATCATGTTCGAGATGATCAGGCCCTTGAGGTGGCGTTGATGGGCCAGCGCGTATTCGGTCGCGAGCATGCCGCCCCAGGATTGGCCGAACAGGAAGAAATTGTCCTTGTTCAGTCCCAGGGCGCGTCGCACCTGTTCGACCTCGTCGACGAAGCGCTCGATGGTCCAAAGCTCGGGATCGTTCGGCTGATCGCTGTAATGCGAGTCGAGCTGGTCATAATAGATGTATTCGACGCCCGCGGCCGGCAGGTAGCCGTCGAAGCACTCGTAAAGCTCGTGCGTCGCTCCGGGCCCGCCATGCAATAGCAGCACCCGGATATCCGGATTATTGCCTACGCGCTTCGTCCAGACCCGAAATTTACCCTTTGGCGTTTCGAGTGGAATCATGTTGATGCCGCCAGTGGACTGGTCGGCCGAATTGGAATAATCGAGGTATTCGGATAATTCGATCATGGTCGGCTTTCTTTCCATGTATAAGCTGTATGTTTTTGCCCGGATCTGCTGCGCCGTTGCGTCGAACGGCCCGCCGCGCCGAAGCCGCAATGGTCGGCACAGTGCCTAGGGCAGCTGCGAAATCGGGATCGTGATGACCGGCAGGCCTATCGCATCGGTGCGGACACGGCTCTGCAGCATCTCGCTGCGCTGCTCGTAGCCGTGCTCGCCAAAGTAATAGTACATCTCGGCGACGCCATGGAACTGCTCGAGCGTGACAAGGTTGATCGACGTCGTCTCGGCCAGACCGGGGATGTAGCCCACCGGCAGGAAAAAACCGAGCTTGCCCTGGTCGGTGCCCAGCGAGGTGTAGAAGACCTGGATCACGCGATCGGCGTCTTCCAGCGTGTCCACGATTTCAACGTCGAAGCGGCGCGAGAGTTCGACGGCCAGCCGCTGGTCGGCATAGTCCCGAAACCTGGTGCGCTCGATGAAATGGCTTTTGATGTAAAGGCGCTGCCCCGCGAAATCGGCAAAATTCTCTTCCGGAATCTCCCCCACGACCTGGTCGATGCTGTGGGTGACCAGCCGCTGGGCGGTCGATCCGACCAGGGAATCCTGGACCTGTCGGCTGCTGCAGCCGGCCATGGCGATCACGATTGCGAACGCGGCCAGGCGGGCGAGTGTGGCTGCGACTGTGGAATTGGGCGATGGCATGTTGGACACCGGGATTCAAGAAACGAAGACTTTGCGGTTGGGAGCGCCGTGATCCCATCGCTGCCGCAATCGACGGCATAACAATATCCTATCGCAATATGGTGACGGCCCACCGATTTCGACGCGGCTTTCATGCGAGCCGGCCGCGGCGTTTCCGTCATGGCCGATGGTGCCCTGCAAGGATGCAGCCGTCCGCGTCCGGCCGCATGCCGCTATTGTGCCGGGCGATCAACGCGCGTCATCACCCGCCTGGGCGGGCGCGCCGAGCCCGAATCGGGCTTCGAGGAATTCAGCCTCGCGCCGGAAGTAGAAGAGCCGATTGCTCAGCTTCCGCCAGCCATGACCTTCGTCGCGGAACCGGATATAGGGGGCCTCGACGTCGTTGGAGCGCAGCGTGCGAACCATGACTTCCGTTTCGTGGATGTCGACACGCTGGTCGTTGACGCCGTGCGAATACAGCACCGGCACGGTAATGCTGTCGGCCTGTCGAATCGGTGAATATTTGCCGTAGAACGTTTGCCAGCGCTCCTCCCGGATGTCGCCGTATTCGATGATGTCCGATGCCTTGAGCGCCGGCGAGGCCACCTCCAGCCCGCTGATCCAGTCGGCAACGCCGAACAGCGATACCCCGGCGATGAACTGATCCGGGTAGTTGGCCAGCACGGCGTTGACCGCATAGCCCCCGTAAGAGCCGCCGCGCACGATCGCGCGGTCGGCGTCGACCCGACCGTCTTCGTGGAAAAACGCCAGCATGTCGACCAGGTCGCGGATGCTGTCGAGTCGGCGTTCGCGATCGTCAAGCGTCGCGTAAGCATGGCCGAACCCGGTCGAGCCCCGGATGTTGGGCCGAAATACCGCAATTCCGCGGTTGAGCAGGTATTGCACCGATCCGTTGAAGCTGGCCACGGCCTGAGCAGTGGGGCCGCCGTGGACGTCGAAAACCACCGGCGGCGGTCGCTCGCCCTGGTGGGTCTCGGCGCGCGGAAGGTAGAGCAGTCCCTGCAGCGTGACGTCGTCGCGCGCCGGCATGCGAATGCTTTCGGGGCGCACCATGCGGTCAGGATCGAGCCCGGCCAGGTTGGCTGCGAACAGGGTGCTGGCGGTGCCGTCGGCGAGGTTCCACAACATCAAATCGCCGGGAGTGGCGTAGCCGTCGACGACCACCGCGGCGACCGCGCTGCCGCGTGGGCAGGAGATGGAATATACGCCTTCGGGCAGCGACGGCGCCTCGAGCGGCTGATTCTCGCGCATGTCGCGGCCGTGCAGTCGGAAGAAGCCGTCTTCGTTGGTGGTCCACAGCAGGTAGCGATCCGCCGGACCGCACAGCTGGACGTTGTCGATATCGTGCTCGGCCTCGACGATTGTGGTGGCCTTGTCGTCGGCCAGATCGCGCCGGACAAGCGCACGAAATTCGCGATCCTCGTTGGAAGTGTGAAATACCGAGCGAGCATCGGCTGTCCAGGCGAAGCCGCCGTCGGCCGTGTTGGCGCGCCGTTCGGGTCGGGACAGCGTGGTGGTGTCGCCGGACTCGAGGTCGACCAGAAACAGGTTGTTGGAGTCCTCGCCGACGGCCTGGGTCATCAACAGGAAACGCCCGTCCGGGGAAATGGAGCGGGGGTAGAACGCATGCTTGCCCTTGAAAACCATGCGTTGCTCGCCGTCCTCGAGATCGCGCACGTAGATGTCGAAATCCAGTCCGTTGCGCTCGGTGGAAGCAAACACGATGCGCCGGTTGTCGGGCAGTACGCCGCCAAAGACCCGGAACGCGCCGGCCCGGGCCGGCAGCAGTTCGGCCTCGTCCATCCCGTCGAGGCTGATCCGGAAATACGCTTCCTGCTCGTCGCCGGCGTTGTCGGCGCCGTAGACCAGGCTCCGGCCGTCCGGCGCCCAGCGGAAGAACGTGATGCCGTTGCCGAATGTAAGCTGGCGCGCCTGCCCGCCCGAGGCAGGAATCACCCAGAGTTGCGGCTCGCCGGTAATCGAGCGCGACACCGCGACATGGTCGCCGGCCGGGGACAGCCGTGCGCCCGAAACGCCCTGGACCAGCAGGTAGCGGGCGATGTCTGCCGGATAAACGCCGGCCAGGCCGACGTCGAGTCGCTCGGACGAGGGCTCGATCGCTTCCAGCGATTCATCGGGTCCCTCGCCGGGCCCGGGCTGGGCCGGTGCATGCGACGCGAACAGCAGGAGAGCGGTGCAGGCGAGCAGGCGAAATGAATTCAATACGGGCATGAAGGTTCTCCGAAAACGCCGGGTTGCGGCGACAGGTCTGGATCAGCCGATTCTAAGCCAGGTTGCTGCATGATCTCGAAGACTTCCAATCTTCCGATCGGCCAACCGCAACGATGTCTCCGTACTCGATCGACGCCGTGGCGGCATTGGTTTCCTGCGCGGCCCGCTTTCCGGAGCGCGAGGACCTGTTCACGCGGGCGGCCGCGTTTTTTGTACCATTGGCAGACGGCCCCGCCCCCGAAGGACGGAGCTTTTGTCGAGGCCTGCGCGATGCTCAGGCATGTCCTGCCCGAAGCGGCACAAGAAATAGCGGTCGAGCGAGTGTTGCCTGGCCGAAGTCGAGGAAAGACATAAATGCTGGCGGACGTTTTGGGCAGCTACAGGCAGGCGCTTCGGCTGGTCGGGCCGTTCGTCTCGATTCACGTTTTCTTCCGACTTGTCTCCGCGGCCATCCTGGTTCCGTTGATCGGCATCCTGGTTGGCGTGGCGATCTCGTTCTCGGGCCAGAGCGCACTGACCGACCAGGATATCGCCCGTTTTCTCGCGACCCCGGCCGGTGCGATCGGCGGCCTGGCGGCAGCTTCGTTGCTGATCGTCAGCGCGATTCTCGACGTGGCCCTGATGACGGCGGTTCTGCGCAGTGGCGCTCGCGAGCCCCTGGCGGCGCTCAGGACGGCGATCGGATTCTCCCTGCGTGCCGCCGCCCCGCTGGCGAGGTTCGCGGCCGGCCTGCTGATTCGGGTATTGGTGATCGCGATCCCTTTCCTGGTTTTTGCGGCGGCCGTGGCGTTCCTGCTGTTGCGCGAATTCGACATCAATTATTACCTGGCCAGCAGGCCGGCGGAGTTTCTGGTCGCCGCGGCGCTGATTGCGGGCGCCGCGGCCATCCTGGCATTCGTTCTGATCCGGCGATTGACCGACTGGGCCATCGCGCTGCATCTGGTCCTGTTCGACGGCAAGTCCAATGGCGCCGCCTTTGCCGCGAGCACCGAACGCATGCGCGGCCAGCGTGCCGGTCTGGTCGGCCGGATCGGCCTTTGGCTGGGCGTGCGCATTGCGGTTTCGGCCGTCGTGGCTTTTTTCGCCGCGCTTGCCCTGGCGGCGCTGCCCGATCTCTTCGGCACCAACCTGCGGCTGATTGCGGGCGTACTGATCTTCGTGATGCTGGTCTGGGGCCTGATCGACCTTGTGATCAGCGCCGTCGCCAACGGTGCCCTCGCGGACCTTCTCGACGATGCCTTCGAGCGCGTGCTTGCCGGACGTCCGGCATCCATCGATGTCCATCCCCGGGCGGCCACCGGCTGGCGATCGCGCGCCGCGGCGGGATTGGCCGTGATCGCCGGTCTTTCGGTTGCAAGCCTTGCCGGCGGCGGCGTGCTTTTGGGCAATATCGACGCGCAGAGCGAGGTGGCGATCATCGCCCATCGCGGCGCAGCCGGCAGCCGGCCGGAAAACACCATGGCGTCGGTGGAAAAGGCCATCGAAGACGGTGCCGACTGGGTCGAGGTCGACGTTCAGGAAACGGCCGACGGCCAGGTGGCGGTTGTCCACGACAGCGATTTCATGAAAGCCGCCGGGGTCGATCTGAAGGTCTGGAATGCGACAACGGAAGACCTCGCCCGGATCGATATCGGAAGCCGCTTCGATCCGGCCTATGCGGATCAGCGCACCCCGCTTCTCGGCGATGTTCTGGCGGCCGCCAGGGGCCGGGCCGGGGTCATTATCGAGTTGAAATATTACGGCCACGATGTCGATCTGGAGAAGCGCGTGGTCGAGGCGGTGGAAAAGGCCGGCATGGCCGATCAAATCGCCGTGATGTCGCTGAAATACCCCGCCGTCCGGAAGATGCGCGACCTGCGCCCCGACTTGCGGACCGGCGTGCTGGCGGCGACCTCGATCGGCAACCTGAGCGGGCTCGAAGCCGATTTTCTCGCGGTCAATCTCGGCGAGGCCTCGCCGAGGCTTCTGTCTCGCGCCGAGGCCGCCGGCAAGGACGTCTATGCCTGGACGGTCAACGATCCGGTCACGATGTCGCGGATGATCTCGATGGGCGTGCACGGCCTGATCACCGATGAGCCGGCGCTGGCGCGCGAGGTAATCGACTATCGCGCATCGCTGGATGCGCCCGGGCGACTGATGCTCTGGATCAGCGACCGATTCAGCCTCGCGCTCGACATCAGCGATGCCGACGAAGTCGAACAGTGAAACCGGGCGGGGAGCACGCAAGGCCAATCATTGGCGGCAGGATGCACTAACCTAGTATCGACCCACACGGGAGTTGGAAAATATGACCAGAACGCAGTGGATAGTTGTTTGCGCCGTCGCCGGACTGCTGGCGGGCTGCAGTACGATGAAGTTCAGCCTGCCGAGCGTGGCCCAGAACCCGGACGGTCGCCAATTGCCGGGAAAGATCATCTGGCACGACCTGATTACCGACACGCCGGAACAGACCCAGGCCTTCTACAGCGGATTGCTGGGCTGGGAATTCGAGACGCTTCCGCTGACCGGTGCCAACTACACCCTGATTCGTCACCGCGGCCGCCCCATTGGCGGCATGGTGGACCAGAACCGCCTGCCCACCGAGGCCGACGTTTCCCAGTGGGTGGTCGTGATTTCGGTCGCGGATATCGAGCGCGCGGTGGCCGCGGTGGCCGGCGCCGGCGGTGAGGTGATCACCGCGCCCACGTCGCTGGGCGAGCGCGGGGATATTGCGGTGGTGGTCGACCCCCAGGGCGCCGCGATGGCCTTGCTGGAGACTCGTGACGGAGATCCGCCCGACCCCGGCGTCACTGCCGGACCCGGCGATTTCCTGTGGGATGAACTGTGGTCCGCCGATCCGGTTGCGGCCCGGGACTTCTACCGCGTCGCGGTCGGCTATAGCGTGGAGGAGCGCCGGCTCGCCAGCAGCGAACAACAAGCCGATTATCACGTGCTGAGTACCGGCGGCCGGCCCCGCGCCGGTCTGCGCGAACGCCCCCGGGAGGATATTCCGCCGACCTGGGTGAGCTATCTTCGAGTGGCGGACGCGAATCAGCTCGATGATATCCTGTCCCGGGTCGAAGAGCTCGGTGGCCGGATTCTGGTGCCCGCCACCGATCGCCCGGCGGGAGGTCGGGTTGCGTTGATCGCCGGACCTTCCGGTGCCGGCATCGCCTTGCAGACCTGGAATGCCGATCAGACAATGGCGGAGGCAGAATCATGAAAAAGACCTGGAAAATCTTGCGTCTCGCAGCGCTCACCGTCGTGGCGCTGTCACTTTCCGGTTGCGATGATCCCCAGATCTACGGGAGCATCGGAATATCCAGCGGTTACAGCTCCTGGGGGGGTGGCGGCTGGGGTGGCAGCATGGGCAGCAGCATTTCGTTCGGCGGACGGATCCGGTGAGACGCTCGCCGAGCGGCTCGCCGGATCGGCGTGCCAAACCGGCTCGACTGCTTCTGTTCGAAACTTCATTGTTCGAGCGGCAGACCGACTGCGGCGGCAGGCCGTGGTCATCGATTCATGCTTCCTGGAAGCTATGACAGTGACTCTATTTTGACAAGAAAGGAGAAAAATCATGTTTCGTTCCTTTAGCCATTCGCTGCTTGCCGCAGTGCTGCTCATGGTCGGACTCGGCGCCGGTCTCGCTCGCGCCGATTCGGCAACCCTCGAGCGAGTCCTCGAAGCCGACACGCTGGTGGTCGGCATGTCCGGCGATCAGCCGCCCCTGAATGCGATCAACCGCGAGGGCAATTTCATGGGCCTGGACGTCGACCTTGCCCGATCGCTGGCAAAGGCGATGCGCGTATCGCTGAAGATCGAGAAGATGCCGTTCGGCGACCTCATGGAAGCCCTTGACGAGGGCAAAGTGGACCTGGTGATTTCGGGAATGGCGATCACGCCGGAGCGCGCCGTGAAGGCGCGTTTCGTCGGCCCCTACATGCTGTCGGGCAAGTCGATCCTGACCCGCGGCGACGTCATCGATCAGTTCGCCAGTGGCGAGCTTGCGGATCAGTCGGTCAAACTTGCCGCGCTGCGGAATTCGACCAGTGCGACCTTCGTGCGCGAAGCGGCTCCGGAGTCGGAACTGGTCGAAGTGGACGACTATGCCAGCGCCATATCCATGATCAAGGCCGGCGAAGTGGCCGGGCTGGTCGCCGACATGCCGACCTGCATTCTGGCCGTCCTGCGCAACCCGGATGCGGATCTAGTAACGCTCGATGAACCGCTCACGGTCGAGCCGCTCGGGATCGCCGTGAGTGGCGGCGATCCGCGCTTCCACGACCTCGTGGACAATTACCTGGAGGCCCTGGAGCGCACGGGGCTGTTGCAGGCGCTGCGTTCGAAGTGGATGGAAAACAGCAGCTGGATCGCCGCGCTGCCCTGACCGGTCCGGCGCCCCGGCGGCGGGTCAGCAGTTCTCGCCGCCGGGGATTACAGTCGGTCGGCGCGCATCATCGGAAACGGCGTACTGTCCCGGCGTGCAGCTGATCACGTCGAGATGGCCGGCCTGGGCGGCAGAGGCGGAAAGGATGCGTATTGCCGCGAGAATTCTCTTCATGTTCGTTTCTCCCAATTCGGCGTCGAGCACCCCACACTGATCTTTTCGCTCGTATCGGTTTGAATACGCGGCCGGCACTGGATAAGAGCCGGCCCGCCGTTCACCAGCAGCGCCGCGCCGTTGTCCCGCCGGGGTTCTATCAATTCACTTCGGCTCGATGATCAGGAACACGCTGGTCGAATTCCCGACATTGATCACCTCATATTGCTCGATGCCGTCGCGCAGGCAGCGAGCAATGCGAGGCTGGCCAAGAAGGCGCAGGCAAAGAGCTTCCTCGAATTAACAAATGACTCTGGTAAACATGCATCAGCTGTCATGAGCGATTCTTGCTTCGAGCATCGGATCAAGGCCCGTCGGGAACGCGATGCTGCCAGGCCATGGGCATCGTAAATGGATCATGCGAGAGACGCCCATTTCGGCCAGTCATTTTTCGTGGAACGAGGCCGCACGAGCCAGGTGACGTGACGCCGTGCAGAAGTCTCGATTACGCCCGCTCACGCCACCAGCACTCGGTGACCGGGAACACTTGCCCGAGCAAGGCGTTCATCGCGCGTGACCAGCGTGGCGCTCAATAGTCGAGCGAGCACGACATAGGCGGCATCGTAAGCCGCAAGGTGACCCCGCAGGGACCAAATGCCGGCAACCAGGCTTGCGTGCCGGTAGCGTCGGATCGGGAGTGCTCCCAGTTCTCCGGCGAGGTCGGACCGGGATGCGGGAATTCGCCCGTCCCGATCAAGTCGGCGCAAGACGTGCAACGTCTCCACGTCAAGCAGCTCCGGCGCCGCCAAGCGTGAATCCGCAGCCCAGAGAAGGTCTTCGATCGGCTCGGGCCGGAAACGCGCGATGGCAATCGAGGCATCGACGACCAGGATCCGGCTCACGCGGCGTCCCGTTCCTTGCGAATCAGTTCCGCCGACGATTCGGTCATGTCGAAGGATTCCGCATTGCGCAATCGCTCGCGCAACTCCAGGGCCGGTAACCAGGCTCCTCGAGACAACGGAGTCGAGACTACCGTCCGTTCAGCGTATTGCTTTTCGCACCGACCCCATCACGTCCACGTTCAGGCTGGCGTCCCAGCCCGCCCGGGTCGCCCTGGACCGCCAGCGCCGAGGCATTGCTGATCAGGATGTCGATCCGGCCGAAGCGCTCGCGGGTTTTCTCCACCAGCGCTTTCACGATGGCCTTTCCGATACCGCGACTGGCACGGGTGACCAGCGCCACTTTTTCGGCAAGTTCAAGATCCATGGCTGTTACTCCGCTTTCGCCAGCTTGACCAGCGCATCGCCAAGGCCGGTCAGGTAGATCGGGCCGCCGTCGTTGGTCAGGATCATGCCGGTGAACAGTCCCGGCAGCGGCGACCACATGTCCGGGCCGAACAATTCCAGCCGCGGCTCGCCGCTCTCGGTGCGGCGCTGCCATTCGACCATCAGGCGCTGGTTCTCGGGGGTCGGCGGGTGGAAGGCCGTCGACCAGCGGCCGGATTCGGGGTCGACGACCAGCAGCGCGTTGGCGATCGGGGAGGCGACCCAGAGGCGACCTTCGGCATCGAGTTCTATATTGTCCGGAGTGGGCAAATGTGCCACCACCCGGCCATCGGAAAGCGCACCGGAATCGACATCGAAGCGGTAGCCGAGGATGCGATCGGCCATGACTTCGGCCACGTAAATCTGGCCGCGTGCCTGGTCGATCGCCAGGCCGTTGGCAAATGCGAGGCCGGACACCTTGAGCTCGGCAGCCGGTCGCGCTCCGTCGTGGCCCGGTGGTGCCACCCGGAACAGCGCGCCGTCCAGCGACCGCATGTCGACCGCCGCGAACATCCGCGCTTCCGAATCCGGCCCGCTGTTTTCCGTTGACTGGGTAAACCACAGCGCGCCGCTGCTGTCACTCCGCGCGGCGTTGGCGCCAAATTTATGCTGATGGGCGAGCTCCACTTGCTCGTTGTCCGTATTCACGCGATAGATCGCGCCGGTGAAGATGTCGGCCACCAGCACGTGAATCCCGTCCGGTTCCAGCGCCACGCCGTTTGGGCCGGCACTGCGGTCGGGCGGCGCGTGTACGTAGCCGGCCGCGGCGAAATCGCCAAACGGGCGTTTGGCACCGTCCGGGCCCAGAGCCACCAGTCCATGCACCTGGTCTGCGACCAGCAGCGTACCGTCGGCCAGCATCACGCCATCTTCGGGGCGCACCAGGGAGCGGTCGGCCGGAAACAGGGCGACCTGTTCGTACGGGTTTCCATGTGAATCCGGCGCACGTCCGGCATCGCTTGAATGATCGGTCATGGTCGCGACGAGAGCCGCGGTGTCGGTGTATTGCTGAAAGGCCACGAGCCGATCCTCGTGCACCGTCCACGAATGGACGAACGGAATGTCCAATACCTCGCCTGTGGCCTTCCAGGTCTCCCCGTAGCGGCCGAAAACGACGACGCGCTCGCCTTCGACAACGAACTCGTGCGGTGTAACGCTGATGTCCTCCCACTCGGTGACCAGGCGTGACATCAGGCCCGACATGACGGCCTCGGGTCCGATGTAGGGATTCAAGTCTGCGTAGGGATTACCCTCGGCCTCGTTCCAGACGATGTCCGGCGCCATCAGCGCGGCGAATTCCTCCATGTCGCCCGCGGCGAACAGGGTATAGACGCTCTGGACCACTGCTCGGGGTGTTGTCGATGCAGAAGCATCGGCATGAACGGAAAAGGCCAGCGCGAGGGCGAGCAGCGTGAGATGGATTCGTTTCATTATCGGGTTCCTTGCGTAATTTCCGGAGTGCTCAATCCGTCAGCGTCAGGCCGCCATCCGGTATCAGTGTGGCGTCGGTGATCAAGCCAACCTTCCCGTTCATATCCGGCATCGTTGCTTGCTTTGATTGAAGTTATTGTTCAGGCTGAATCATCCCACTCCGAAAGCCCTAAATCGATGAACGGCGGATAGACTCATACGAGCAGCAGGCGGTCGGTCTGTATGTCGGTCCTTACCTGCCCGAGCACTTCATTGGCCTGGTCGAAAGCCAGAATCGCTGTTCGGATCCGGTCGTCACGGATCGGCACGATGCGACCGGTCGCAATCAGCTCCTTGATGCCGGAGGGGTAGAAGATCGTGAGGGCGAAGATGTGCGACTGACTCAGCGCGCCGCAATGATGGCGATCCAGCAGCTCGATGCCGCTGCCGGTGGCGAAGAACGTCCTGACCTCCTCCATCCGCTCAAGCCGATCATGCTGGGTCTGATAATCTGGATCGGCCCGACTGGCGATCGCGGCTATTTCGCCATGAAGACGGTCGAGGTACAGTGTCTCGGCTTGTCGGTCGCGCTGTGCATCATTCCAGTTCGCCACCTGGATGCCGACGAACACGCCTACCACGACAATCAGAAAATCGAGGCCGACCGCGAACCAGTTCTGCTCGCGGACGTGCTTCATGACAGAGCGCAGGATCATCGCGGTCCTTCAATTGCGGCCGGTTTCGCGGGGTCGCTTTCTATAGAACCCAGACGGGTCCCGTCCAGGTAGCGCAACATAAAGTCCTCCTCCAGTCCTTCCACGATGGGACCGGCGACTTCCATCATCGGGGTGCCGGCCCAGCCGGCCTCCTGCCAGCGCCACCAGTTCCTGGCGTGGCGGCTGCCGAAGTAATAGGGGGCGGTATTGCGGATGTGTTGCCGGGCGTGCTCGCGAGACACCAGGCCGATCGCCTCCATGTTGAACATGTGATCCCATTGCAGCATCAGTGCGACCAGGTGCGATTCGACCATGCGTGCTTCGAGGTCGCTCAATGTTTCCGGTGCGCGGATGGATTTGACCCAGGCCGCTCCCGCCTCGGGGCTTGCCAGGCTCAATTCGATCTGTGCCAGAACGTCGTTTTTCTGTGATTCCATCGCCGCGCGGGTCAGGGCCGCGTTCTGCCGGACCTCGAAGATAAGAATGAGCAGGCCCAGCACCACGCCCAGGTTCGCGCCCAGCGTCAGCCAGCGATTCAATCGATCCGGTTGCATGCGCGACCGATCGGACACGCCCTTATCGACCTTCGGAATGCAGGTAGAACACCTTGCTCATGATCTGCCAGATGCCTTCGACCTTGACCAGCGTGAAAAAGTCGGTGAAGCGGTGGCCGGTCCAGTTGTCGAGCTCGATGCGCACGGTGGCGGCAGTGCCTTCGACGTCGATCCGGATGTCGCCGGCTTCGAGGTCGGATGCCGGCCCGTTTTCGGTATGCCAGTCGAAGAACATCGCGATCGGTCCGGCGAACAGGTCGGGGCCGACATAGCCGCAGATCGTCGCCAGTTCATGAAAGATCGGGCGCAGCGTATCCACGCTGCCGGTTCGGCCGCCTTCGACATAGGTTTTCATGACCTGTTCGATCTGAATGATTTCGTTGTCGCTTTCTGAACGGCTCATACGGTTGAAATCCCTTGTGGCTTTGTCTCGTGTCCAGGCGTGGCGGAATTATTCCTGGGTCAAAGCAGCGCCTTGATTTCGCCGCGAATGGGCGATACCGGTTCGTGCACCTTGCGGGTTCTGAAGTCGTCGAGCGATACGCCGTTGTGCACAGCGGCAAGCCAGTCTTGCGGGTCGAACTCCACGCCGACCGGGTTGGCTTCGAATCCGGGACCGCAAATATATTCATTGCACTCTTCGGCGCTGTCGAAGGCATCGACCTGGAATTCCATCTGGTTTCCGTCCGGATCGGCGTAGTACATCGAGATCGTGAGCCCGTGGTGTACGCACCAATACGGCTTGATACCGTTGGCCTTGCAGTGGGCATAGTTTTCGAAAAGGTCATTCAGTGAGGCATGCGTCCAGGCCAGGTGGTCGACGCCGGTCCAGCCCTTCGTTTCCGGCTCCGAACCTTCCGGGTCGATCACGGAAAGGTCGAGAAATGCGAATCGGTGATGTTCGTCGTCGAAGGTCAGAAAGCTCATCGCAGGGTTCTGGTGCTGAATCCGGGCACCGAATACCGTGGCGTACCAGTCGAGCATTTCGGCAAGGCGTCGGGTGCGGTAGACCACGTGGGCCAGGGCTTTTGGGGTGGCATTCATTTCATCGAACTCCGTTCGCGCGCCACCGGTCTGCTCGGTGACACCAGGGGCCGGACACGGGCAACGCGTCTCCGAACACGCCATTTCGTTGGCTAGTCATAGAAGAAGTGCTCCTCGATAATCCGGCCGTCGCGCACCGCAAACACGGCGATTCGGCTGTGCGGTACGCGCCGACCGGCATGGGCGATCAGCATGTCGGCAAACAACGCGAAGCGATTGCCGGTCACGAAAGGCCCGTCAATGCTCAGGTCTTCGATGCCATGGGTTGCTAGCCAGCAAAAATTCCTGGCGCGCACGGCCTTGATGCCCCGACTAATCTGATCGCCACCATCCGGCAGCGCATGCGGCTCGATGCTGACGACATCATCGGCCCAGTATTTCTCGCCGGCGGCGCGGAATTCTCCGGCCAGCCACAGCGCCGTGAAATCGCTGGCGACCGTGGCCACGTCCGGCGGCCTGAGCGAGTTATCAGTGTCCATCGTCGGTCTGTTTCTCGAGCTTGGCCATGAGGCTGTCCACAGATTGAAGCTTCCTTGCATGCCCGACCGGGATAAGTTGCCTCGCTGCAAGGCATGATCGCCTTGCAGCGAGGCGTTTCCATCGATCACTTCAGGGTGATTTCCCGAAGCATGTATTCGCCCTGGATTTCACGAATCTCGTTGTACAGCTCGAGTACCTTCTCGTTGCTGGCATCCATGTTCTCGTCGCCCCAGGCTTCCATGAACGCGTTGTAACGTTCACGGCTCGGGCCAATCATTTCGGTGCTGGGAAATTTCATCACCAGCAGCAGATCGAATGCGCCCTGGGCGACCGCCTGGTTGGCATAGATCGCATAATCTTCGATATGGCCCAGTGATTTGGCCACTTCGTTGGCCGCAACCCAGGTCGACTCCAGGCCTTCCAGGTAGATGTCCTGGGTGCCCGGATCAAGCTTGACCATCGTCATGCTCCAGGCGGCATCGGAGACTTCGTAGTCTTCCCAGACCTGAAGTTGAGCAGCGATCGGTGTTGCAAGGAAAACGCTCGACAACATGCAGCAGGAAACCGCAAACGTGCGAAATAGCTTTGAATGATTCATTTGTTTTGCTCCTAGGTTCAGTGACTCAGTAAGTACTTGCTGGTGCTTTTGCAGCGATAGTCTCCCCTTTGCGGTATGCCGCTTTAAGGAGACGTTTTTCCCCACTTTTCGGGGCTGGGTGCATGGCCGTCATTCCGGGTCGCCGTGCTTCCTCCGAGACGAGATGAACCGGATCCGATCGCCTGGATACGTCACCCGGCTCGGAAGTCCCGATGTTTTGGCGAGGTTCGCGAGCGGCTTACGGGAACGTGCTGTAGGCACGACGCGTATCGTTACCCGCCCCGCATTCGCCGAAGCGTGCATTCAATTTCGCCGGGACGCTGTCGGCGTCTGCCTGCGCGGCTTCCCATGCATCGTAGGCTTTGCCGAAAGCTTCGTTGCTGGCGCTGCGGCCGAGCCAGTAGTGCGTATCCATGTTGTCGTGGAACAGGGGTGCGGCAATTTCGGTCTGGTAGCCGTAGGCTTCGCCCCATTCGTTGAAGTCGTCAACGATCTCGAGATACGTCCCCAGCGAGCAGTCTTCGTCCAGCGTGAAGCTGATCACGTCGAGATGGCCGGCGTGGCTAGCAGAAGCCACAAGCAAAAGCATGGTTCCGATAATTTTTTTCATGGTCAGGTCTCCCGATCAGAGCTTGCGCATCCCACGCAGCGAAAGGCTGGTGACCGATTCCGCAAACCGTCAAGGGAATCTATGCCGAATGTGACCATCAGCACAATATCGCCGGCGTCAAAATTGCGTCATTTATGCGTCACGCGGCGTGCGGTGACGCGTCTTTCAGGCGTTTGGTGAGGAATCCGGGGCGGCGAGAAGATCCGGCCAGCCGTATTTCTCCCAGGCTGCCCGCAGGCCGACGTGCTCCGCAAAGGGAAGGAAATCGCGATGCAGTCGAACTTGCCGGATCGGTTCGATATCGGCCCACAGCGACATCAGGCAATACATGTTGGCCGGGGTGATCCGGGTGCCCAGGGTCTTGAAGACCATCTCGGCGTAGCCCATCCAGATCGCCGGGGCGACGATGCTGGTGTCGCTGGCGTCCGGCAGGGTTGCGTGGAGATAGTCGAGCATGGCGCAGTACACTTTCCGATGGACCGCTCGTCCGCTGCAAACGCCCTTGGCGGCAATCCGCCAGTAGGTATCGAGGGCCGTTCCGGTGAGTGGCCTGGTCCCGGCCGGCGGAAAGATCACGGTGTTCATCAACAATCGCGTCTGCCAGTATTGCTCCACTGCCAGCTTGCGATCTCCCGATGCCGCCGTGGCCACCGCCAGCCACATCGACGGCAATCCAAGATCGACCATTCGCTGGCCGGCGGCGACGGCCGCATCGAGGTGGCCGAGGTTGAGCTGAGCGACGCAAAGCATCGCGAAGTTGCGTCCGTTGACCGGGTCCTGGTCGATCGCGGCCTCGATGTAGGGCAGCGCCTCTCGTGTTCGGCCGATATAGAGCAGGAACGAGCCCAGCCGCACTGCGACGTCGGGGTTGTCGGGTTCGAGCCGGTAGGCTTCGTAGGCCAGGTCCAGCGCGCCGACCGGATCGTTCCGGGTCCAGCAATGAATGCCCAGCATGGCGCGTGCGTGGCCCTGCTCAGGCTCCAGTTCGATCGCCTTCATTGCGCATTCGGCCATGCGCGCCGACTGGGCGGCGCGGTCGAGGCATGGCGTGTAGACGGCGGTGTAGACGTGCGCTTCGGCGAGCGCCGTCCAGCACGCTGCGAATTCCGGATCGATCGCCAGCGATCTCTCCAAAAGCTCCACGGCCTTGGCCAGCACACCGTCGCCGATCGCGCGCGCGGTCAGCGCGCGGCCCTGTAGATGAAGTTCGTAGGCCGCCTTGCTCGAAGTCGTACGCCGGTGTTGCGGCGCCTGGATGTCCAGGCCGAATACGTTGCCGAGCGTGCGGCTCACGGCTCGTGCGATGGCGTCCTGCAAGCCGAAAATGTTGCTGGTGTCCCCGCGGTAGCATTGCGACCAGCGGTCGAAGCCGGTGTTGCCGTCGACCAGGCTCACGTGAACACGCAGTTCGTCACCCTGGCGCCGAACGGAGCCCTGAACCAGGTGAGATGCGTGAAGTGCACCGGCAATCTCCGGCAGCGGCCGTTCCGAGTTGCTGGAGTTGAGCGAGGACCCGCGACCGGCCACCAGCAGCTGCGGCACCTGTCCCAGGCTGGTGATCAGCTCGTCGAAAAGCCCCTGGGCGATATGACCCTGCGCATCGACCGCGTCGAACGACTTGAACGGCAGCACTGCGATCCGGATTCGGGTGTCGAACGGGCCGGTCGCGGTGACCGAGTCCCGAAGCCGCCAGGCATTCAGAAGCCTCGCATGTTCACGCTCGTCTCCGTGCCGCTGCCATTGCAGAAGGGCTTCTTCGACGGCGCGTTGCAGGCGTTGATCGACCTGGCCCCGACGCGTGGCCAGCCACTGCTGGAAAAATTCGCCGAAGTCCAATTGGTCGAGCAGCGGCCGGCCGCCGATTTCCAGCAGCAGTTCGCTGGCCCTCGGTTTCGGACCGTCCGCAAGGGCCGCCTCCAGTTCCGCCAGGTCGGACCTCACGGCCGCGGCGTTGACGGCGACACGATCGCGAGTTACCTGGAAAAAGTCCGGCCGGATCGGCGTCAGCTGCTTCTTCAGGCCGAGCAGCGTCTGCCGCAGGCTGGCCCTTGCCTGCGCCTTGAATCTTCCCCGCCACAGCAACTCGCACAGTCGGTCGCGCGCGACGGCGACGCCTGGATCCAGGCAGAGAATCGCGAGCAACGCCCGCGCCCGCTTGCCTGTGATGATGATCTCTTCTCCGTCGGACGCGGCCAGCTTGAAGGCGCCGAAAAGCGCGGCGCGCAGGGTTGCATCGGGATCCCGGCTCGTTGCACGCATAGCCGTGAGCGCTTCCCTGGTCACTTGAATATCAACCGTGGATACCGGTGAACGCGCCCGGCATGAGGGGCGCTTTGCCGAGCCGGAGCAGGTTGCGGCGTCCGAGCTCGGCAACAGGATTCAATCGGCCGGCACCCGAACCAACAGGATGAGCCGCACGATTGCGATAAGCATGGTCCTTTCCCATCCCGGGTAAACCGCTGAATGGCTTCATTTCGTGACGTCGATCACAGTATACCCCAATGGAGCCGCGTCCGACCAGCATCGAGCCGATGGTCGACCGGGACGAAGTTGTCAAAGGACCGAACCTGTGCTGGATCGAGCGCTGAGTGACTTGATCAGGTTGCGTCTGAGCGGCTCGTGAAGAGCATGATGAGCGTCAAGGCTTTTTCACGATTCCTGCGGTAGCATTTGAGGCGCGAATAATTCTCAGTCAACGCTCTGGAAGGAAAAACCATGATAAACAAGATTGCATCCTTGATCGCCGCTGCCGTCATCGCGGTTTCGCCGCTGGCCTGGGCAGACGACCATTACAAGACTTTCGATCAGGAGGCCCAGTCCACGCTGACGCCGGATGAGGCTTTGCAATTGCTCAAGGAAGGCAATGCCCGCTTCGTTGCCGGCGAGTCGATCGATCGCGACCTGATCGAACAGCAGAAAGCGACCAGCGTCGGCCAGTATCCGTTCGCCGTCGTGCTGTCGTGCCTGGACTCGCGTTCCGCCCCCGAAGTCGTGTTCGACCAGGGCGTCGGCGATATCTTCGTCGGTCGTGTCGCGGGGAATGTCGTCGACACCAACCTGCTCGGCAGCTTCGAATTCGCAACCGCGGCGGCCGGTTCCAAGATCATCGTGGTGATGGGCCATACGGCCTGCGGGGCGGTCAAAGGCGCTTGCGACGGCGTGGAGCTCGGCAACCTGACCGCGCTGCTCGACGAAATCGAACCGGCCGTGGATGCCGTCAGCACGCCGGCCGGCGTGGACCGGAGTTCCGCCAATATCGAATTCGTCAACGACGTCGTGGAGACCAATGTGCGCATGCAGGTCAATGAACTGGTGCGTCGCAGCGACGTGGTTCGCGAGATGGTCGAGGCCGGTCAGGTCAAAGTCGTCGGCGCCGTCCACGACATCAGCACCGGTGAAGTCACCTTTCTGTGATGCTTCCGTGCACCCGTCATGCGACGGGCGGCGAATGAACGGCGCCGGCCTCTTTGGGCCGGCGCTTTTCATTCAAGGAGCCAGGCGGAATCGACCGAGGCCTGGCGCCGGTGAGGCGACCCGACCGCTCGAGGTCGATCTCAGGGCGTCCGCCGCCATCAACGCCCCCGCTGTGGTCTGGCCATTTGCGGTCTGGCCATCTGTCTGCTCATGCCACGCTGGCGGGCCATGTGGGCGCGATCGAATTGCGCGCGATTGAAGGACTGCGGCGCCGGCCGTGTCGACGGTCGTGACATCGATCCCGAAGGCCGCGTGGCTGGCCGTGTCGACGGTCGGGATATGGGTCCTGAAGGCCGCGTGGAGGGCCGTGGCGCCGGACGGGATACCGGTGGTGAAGGGCGTGTTTGCGGCCGGGTCGTCGGTCTGGAGACTGGTGGTGACGGCCGCGTGGCAGGCGGCGCTGTCGGGGTCACCGGCCGATCGGTCGATGGTCGAGTCGTTGGTCTGCCGGCCGGAATCGTATCCTTCGACCATGCGCCGTTTTCGCGCGTTTTCCAGCCATCCTCGACGCGCTGGGCAACATTGCCGTCACGGTCGGCGAACACGTTGTTGGCCCTGTCCGTCGCCGGCCGGGCCATCTTGCGGTCCGATATCGCGGCGCGATCGGCATTGCGCCTCAGATTTTCAGGTCGCTTGTAAATGTTCTCGCGCGACCGGTCACGGACTGCCTGAGTATTGGCGATCCGGTTGTTGACAGCCATGCGGTTGCCGACGCTGACGTTGTTGCCGATGTTGATGTTGCCCGTGTTGTTGATGATGATGGGCCCGCGGTGACCACCGCCGTACCAGCCGTTACAGCAACCCCACGGTCGGTACGAGCCGCCATAGCCGCCGCCCCAGCTCATTCCGAAGCGGAAGAATCCATTCGACCAGCTCATGCCGAAGTTCCAGCCGGTCCAGGGGTTGTAGCCGACGTTGAATCCCCAGGTCGGCGGACGAGGATAGTACCAGCGGCCGTAATACGGCGGATAATACCAGCCGGTCCCATAAACCGGCACACCGTAGTAAGGGAATGACCACATGTAGCCGGGTCTGTAGCCCGTGTAAACGACATCAGGCGTCGAGTCGTAAATGTAGACGTTGGTCGTGTTGTAGACAGGCGAACTCGGAGGAATCCTGTCGATCTCTTCGCGCGGGACCGAATCGGCGACGGCCCACGGGCCGTTGGCAGATGTCGAGGTGAACCAGACGCCGGCATCGACGGCATAGTAGCGCCCCTTGATCTGCAGCACCTGCGCGCCGGTATTGACGGCGTAGGATACGTCCGTGCCGGAGATCGCCTTGAACTGCGGCTTACCGTCGTATTCGACCGTCAGGCTGGCTTCGTCCCGTTGGATCGCCGCGGTTTGGGGTATGTACTGATCCAGTACAGCCTCCTCGGCCTCTATCGTGCCGGCGACGGCCGTTCGCAGACCCCCGATGTCCGAGGCTGGCGGAATCTCGCGAAAGCTCGACGGCAGTTCGTCGGAGCGAACGAACGTCCACGGACCGCCCTGCGATTTCGATCGAAACCAGCGGCCGGACAGCAGAAGGTACATGTTGTTCGTCGACAGTTCCCTGAGCCACGGCGATTGCGTGTTCTGCACGTAGAGCAGTTCATT
>JAGXKW010000023.1:0-24947 GCA_018334995.1 Wenzhouxiangellaceae bacterium | reverse complement strand
TCTCGTCCGGTCAACTCCAGCGCCATTGCGGCGCGTCCCCTGAGCGTGTTGCCCTCGAGCGCCTCCGGCTGCGGCTGGTACACGACGATCGTGCCTTCTTCGGCCGCGATCTCCTGGGGCCAGTCGATCGCAAACGTCGTGGTCGGCCAGGACAGGATGGCCAGCAACAGCGAGAGACTGCTTGAAACGATGTGCTTGCGGTATTTCTGTTGCATGTGCTCGCTTCCTCTTATTGCGCGCTGACACAGCGGTGGAGCCGATACAGGCTTTCTTGTATCTCGTGTTTCCCCGACGCCGTGCGGCCGGGCATTCGCCCAGCTGAATCGGGCAGCATACAAGCGTCCGGGCACGCCGATTTGTAAAGAATCGTATAGATTTCCTGTTTTCGCACCCCGCATCACCCCTGACGCCCCAGCTCCAGGGGTTCTGGCTCAGCTTGCAACCGCTGACTTCACGCGTCCATCTTCGAACCGGTCTCGGAAAAATTCTTCGTTGCCCGTGCGAATGGTCTGTCTGGCACGCGGCAGCGGCCTGGCCGCGGGCCGAGCAGGTTTCCGCGACGTATCGGGATACGCGCAGAAGTTTCTCAACAGGCGGCTGTTCGCGCCATTGGAATCGGCGCCGCGCTCATGCCCGGCGCATGATCAAGTGGAATTCGCCGTGCTTTGCGTCATTTTCGGGCGATGACCGGAAATCGACCACCAGCATGCCGCGCTCGCTTTCGGGCACCGACTGCAGCAGCCGGTCGGCGTCGTTGAGCGGGTCGCCGGCGAAATACATCTGGGTGGTGAGCTCGTGGAAGCCTCTCCTGGCGACCTTGAAGTGGATATGCGGCGGGCGGCTCCAGCCGTCCATTACCGGATACGCCCCCGGCTTGATGGTCTTGACCCGGTAGCGGCCCTCGGCATCGGTCTTCAACTGCGCCCAGCCCTGGAAGTTCTCGTCGAGCGGCGCTGGGTTCGGATCGGCCTCATGCGAGTAACGGCCGTGCACGTTGGCCTGCCAGACGTCGACCAGGGCATTGCCGAGCGGATTGCCGTCTTCGTCCAGTACCCGGCCGGAAATCTCGACCACTTCGCCCAGCGCATGCTCGGTGTGGCCTTCGATCAGCGTCATGTCGGCGTCGGTGTCGGGCTGTGGGCGAATCGGGAAGAACGGTCCTTCGGTCTGTACCGGGGTGCTGGTGGCCAGCAGGCCGCCGGTGGCCGAAAGCGCGGCCACGCCGAGGGAACCCTGGACCAGGCGGCGCCGGGTCATGCCTTTCTTGTTCGTCATCGTGTTGCTCCGCAGTGAGACCATGATCGAGGCTTGATCAAGGGCCAATTACCGTCAAGTGTGCCCGAAGCTGGATCATGCGTCCATTACTTCCCGGCAGCGACAGGGTTTTCCTCCTTCAACGTTTCAAAAAACCGGACCGTGGCCGAGTGTCCGGAATACAGTCGTTCGCAACCGCAGCGAATTGCCGCCTCGACGAACAGTACTCTGGGTGGGAACAGTACTCTGGGTGGGTGTCCACGTTGTCCAACGTTGTCCACGCACGTTGTCAAGGCCAGGACAATCCAGAAGCCGTCGACCGGTTCATCGATCAACACGGCGACCTGATCGACTACGGGGTCAATGGCACGTTCTGACAGCCCCATGTGCTGGTTGCCCGCGGCGCCTGTCCATAGCGGCTTCGCCCAGAGGCGGCCGCCTGTTCAGACCCGGCGGATTCAGCCTGTCGACAGTAATCGGACGACCAGGTCCGGTCGCGGCGAATCGACGCGCGCGCCATGGAATGCGCGGCACGGCCCGTCGCCGGGGCGCGGCTTGCCGTCGTTGCCATAGCCGACGGCCTGGAACGTCCAGTGCCCGCGAAGGTTCTTGACCACGCCGATGTGATGACCGTCGGAATCGAACACCGCGTGGAGATCGTTGCGCAGGAAGAACAGCTCGAGTCCTTCGGCGTCATGGAGCCTGTGGACCGGCACGAAGCGGAATCGCCGCCACGCCATCGCCATGGGCGCGAAGATCGTGTTCAGCGGCGCAAAACTGCGGCGATGATGGTCGGTGGGGCCGTTGCGCAGGAGCCCGAGGTAGTGGGCGTCGGTGCCGTAGCCGACGTTGGTTTGCCAGCCGTAATCCGGAAACTGGTCGGCGAGTTCGTGCATCAGCCGGTCGCGGGTGACCTTGGCCACCACCGAGGCTGCCGCGATCGACAGCGAACGGCGATCGCCCTTGACGATCGTCTGCACGGTGCAATCCACGGGCGGTTTGGCCCGGCCGTCGACAAGGGCGAAGTCGGGACGTTCCGGCAGGGCGTCGAAGGCCCGCTGCATCGCGCGCATGTTGGCGTGGTAGATGTTGAGCTCGTCGATTTCGTTCACCGATGCGATGCCCACGCCGACCTGAGCGATTCGTCGGATGGTGTCGAAGAATCGTTCGCGATCTTCAGGAAACAGCAGCTTGGAATCGGTCAGGCCGCGAAGCGCACGCGGCTTGGAATCGAAAGGCAGCGTCACCGCAGCCGCGACCACGGGGCCGGCCAGCGGCGCGACGCCGGCCTCGTCGATGCCGCACACGGTTCCTTCGAACTGGCGTTCGAGATACAGCGTGGGCCATTTGGGCAGCGGCGATCGTGCGTGCATCGCAGCGATGTTAATCGAAACGGCGGCTCGATGGCGCCGTCTTGCGTCGTTCAGCGCAATATTTTTTCCATGCCGTCGTGCGCGATTTCGACCGCCACGCCGCGTTCTTCGGCCAGTTTTCTCAGTTCGGCACCGACCTTGCGCTCGTCGCCGCCGACGATATCGGATCCACAGTGGGTCACGATCATTCTTTCCACGCCTTCCTTGCGGCACCAGGTCAACTGCTGGGCGATTGTCGAATGGCCGATCAGCTCGCCGGAGTGCTTGTCCTTGCGGATCATTTCGCGCTTGATCGTCGCCCCGTCGCCGATGTAGGCCCGTATGCCCGCGAAGGCTTCCTCGCGGTCGTGAATCCAGACCACGTCGGGTACGTAGAACACCGCGGCGCGTCCGGCGTGGATGCGGTATCCGACCGCCGGGGCGCGGGTCGAGTGCAGGACGGGAAAGGGCTCGAAACCGATGCCCGCGATTTCGCGGACCTTGCGCGGCCGAAGGGTGTGGCGCTGATCTTCGGGCACCGGAAAATCCCGCATGGCTTGCCAGGACGCTCCACTGGCGAAAACGGGACACGGCGGCGCGGCTTCGCGCAGCCCGAAGGCGTGGTCGGGGTGGGCGTGCGTGATCACGATCGCTTCGGGATCGACGTCTTCCCAGCGGTCTTCCCAGCCCTTGCCGGCGTCGATCATCACCCGCCGGCCGCGATACTCGACCAACGCTGCGGTGTAGAAGCGATGGCGAGGAGTGCTTGGCTCGATGTAGCCGCGCGTGCCGAGAAACGTGATTTTCATGCCGCCCCGAACGGTTGTTTGAACCCATGCTACATCCGGCTGCCGGCCGGCTCAAACCGGGAGCCGCTCGGCCGAGTCCTGTTGACGGCGCGGCCTTCGCCGGCGGCAGAGGTCCGGCCGGCCCGGCGGCCGTTTCGAAACCTGCGGGTCAGACGATGCGCAGGTTGCGCATGCGGCGCGAATTGTCGGTATCGGTAATGGCAGATGTGCGGGCCAGGCGGGCGACGTATTGCTCGGGGAGCCCGTGTTCGCGCGCGCCATGCACGACGAAACGCTTGTACCAGTCCAGCGGCTTGAGGTCGGGGTCGGTGGGAATGGCGCGGTAGGTGCGCGCAAGCTGCCGGCGAGTGCCGATCCGGATCGGCACGTTGCAGGCGTAGTACCCGGTGCCCAGCTCCTCGACCCGGTCGAGGTGCTTGAGTTCGGCGCGCCGGATCATGTAGGCGACGCCGTGGACGAAGTCGCCGGGCCGGTCGGTGAAAACGACGTCGCACTTGCCGGTCGAATCTGCGCCGACCTTGTGCCAACGCAGTTCGAAACGGGGCAGGACCGCGCGCCCGAGGGGTCGGGCCGAAGGCGTCCTCGCCTTCAGCCGGGCGCTCATCAGGTTGGAACCGTAGGCGAAGTACAGAAACGCGTTGCCGTATGACATGTATTTATTCAGCCCCGGCCGAATCGCGGGCCTGCATACCGGGACCACCGGTTGCTCAACCTCCGGCGCGACCGGGCCAATCGATGTTCAGCTCGTCACGCGATCATTGGGCCGTGCCGGCCTGGCGCTGCACGGCCACGTAATGGGTGGCCTTGCCGGCGTCGTCGAGCACCGGCGTGACTTTCCATTCGATCTCGAACGGCGTGCCGTCCTTGCGGTAGTTGATGGTCTGGCCGTGAAAGGAGCGGCCGCGGCGCAGGTCGTCGGCAAGCCGTTCGATCACCTCCGGGTCGGTACGCGCGCCCTGCAGCATGCCGGGCGTCTCGCCGACGACCTCGTCGGCGCCGTAGCCGGTCAGTTCGGTGAATTTCCGGTTGACGAACACGATGCGCGAAGCACCCGGTTCATCGGTCGGTTCGGTAACCATGACCGAATCGAAACTCAGGTCGGCGAGCGCCTGGAAGAGCGGGGATTGGACTTGATCGGTCATTGACGAACCTCGCTTGCTTAAAACCCGAGTGTACGCGCGGTGGCGTAAAGATGGCCTGATGACGCGTGCCCGCTAGCGCCAGCCGGCGCGGTCGGCGACCCGCACGGCTTCGGGATTGTTGCGGCCCAGCGCATCGATGCCGAGTTCGTCGAGCTTCACGTCGCCCCATTCGGCCAGGGCTTCGTGGCGCTGTACGTCCTCGGTCACCGGGTATTCGTAGTTGGCCCGGGCGAACAATTCCTGCGCAGAATCGGACGACAAATACTCCAGGAAGCGGACGGCGTTTTCACGATTGGGCGCATTGTCGACCATGCCGGCGCCGCCGATGTTGACATGCACGCCTCTGCCGTCCTGGTTCGGGAAGATCACCTGGACGTCTTCGGCCACTGCGCGGTCGTCCGGATCCTCGGAGTTGGCCAGGCGCAGGTAGTAGTAATGATTGGCCACGGCCACGTCGCACTCGCCGGCGGCCACGCCTCGAATCTGGTCGGTATCGCCGCCCTGCGGTTGGCGGGCCAGGTTGTCGACCAGACCTTCGGCCCACGCCTCGGCGCCTTCGACGCCGTGGACCTCGACCATGGAGGCGACCAGCGACTGGTTGTAGATGTTGTTCGACGAACGGATGCAGATCTTGCCTTCCAGTTCCGGCCGGGCAAGGTCCTCGTAGGTCCGGACCTTTTCCGGGTCGACGTTCTCGGGGTCGATATAGATCAGCCGCATGCGCTGGCTGAAGCCGAACCAGAGCCCCTGGGGATGGCGCAGATGTTCGGGAATTCGCTGGTCGAGCACTTCCGATTCCACCGGTTGCAGAACGCCTGCCTGCTCGGCCCGCCAAAGGCGGCCGGCGTCGACCGTGATCAGGACGTCGGCGGGGCTGGCAATCCCTTCGCGCTGGATGCGCTGGACCAGCTGGTCGGAACTGCCTTCGAGAACGCGCACCTCGATGCCGGTCTGCTCGGTGAATGCGTCGTAGATCTTCTGATCGACGTCGTAGTGGCGCGCCGAGTACAGGTTGACCTGCTCGGCGCCGGCGACAGTCGCGAACATTGTGGCTGCCAGGCCGAACCAGCGGATTCCGGGGCGGAGCTTGAATGAATCGAGCATCTTTTTCCTCGTCGGGTGGATTCTGAAAATATAAAGCGGATCAGCCTGGCGCGCGGCCCTGGTCCGGCCCAGACCGTAATGCATGTCATTTGCGTTTATAACATGAATAACCGTTACCATGTTTACAAATGATTCCCGTTTGCATACTATTCAAGATCCTTTACGCCGATTTTTCCGATGCCCGGCAATCCGGATTCTTTCGCAACCGATAGCGTGGCCGCATGAACCAGACCGCAACGACATTGCCGCACGCCTCTCGCGCCGACTCGCCGGCCGAGTCGGCGATGCTCTACATGGAAGACATCTGCCACGATTTCGGCACACTGCGCGCAGTCGATCACGTGACGCTGGACGTGCAGCGCGGCGAGGTGGTCTGCCTGCTGGGGCCTTCCGGCTGCGGCAAGTCCACGCTGCTGCGCGTCGCCGCCTGCCTGGACGAGCTGCAGCACGGCCGGGTGATGATCGGCGGGGAAGACATGCGCACCCCGTCGGGCCGCAACGTGCCGCCGGAGCGGCGCAATGTCGGCCTGATGTTTCAGGACGCGGCGCTGTTTCCGCATCTCACGGTGCTGGAAAACGTGATGTTCGGGCTCGACCGCATGCCGAGCCGTCAGCGCAAGGCCACGGCGCTCGAATTCCTGGAAAAACTCGGCATGGGCGAGCAGGCTGCGCGCTACCCGCACATGCTTTCCGGCGGCCAGCAGCAGCGCGTGGCGCTGGCCCGCGCGCTGGCGCCGGGGCCGGGCCTGATGCTGCTCGACGAACCGTTCTCGGCGCTGGATGCGCGCCTGCGCGACCGTATTCGGGACGACACCCTGCATCTGCTGAAAAGTGCCGGCGCGGGCACGCTGCTGGTTACCCACGACCCGGAAGAGGCCATGTTCATGGCCGACCGCATTGCGCTGATGAAGGACGGACGCATCCTGCAGATGGACAAGCCGCAAAATCTCTATTGCAGGCCGGCCGATCCGTTCGTGGCCACGTTTTTCGGCGACGTCAACCGGATGGAGGGCACGGTCGAACGCGGGCAGGTCGATACGCCGCTGGGCAAGGTCGACGCGCAGGGCCTTGCCGAGGGCGAAAAGGCCCTGGTACTCGTCCGGCCGGAAGCGGTGCGCGTGGTCGTGGTCTCCGAGCCTTCTTCAACCCATCGCGACACGCACGTCATCATGTCGCGCCTGCTGGGCCGCAGCAGCCTGGTCCACATCTGCGTGCACGATCAGAAAAACCGCGAATATCACCTGCACTCGACCATGCCCGGGGTGTTCCTGCCGCGCGAGAACCAGCGCGTCGAGCTGCATGTAGATCCATCGCAGGTTTTTGTCTTTCCGGCCCACTAGCGGTTTCGCCGCGTCAGCCGGCAGTGCCACTGCCCGGCCGCGACTTCCGCATGGCGATGCTGAGCAGAATCACCGGGATGATCCCGACCAGCACGATGCTCAGCGCGGACGTCGAGGCCTGCGCCAGGCGCTCGTCGGAGGCCAGGTCGAAGGCGCGTACCGCCAGCGTGTCGAAGTCGAACGGACGCAGGATGATCGTCGCCGGCAGTTCCTTCATCACGTCGACGAACACCAGGATGGCCGCGGCCAGCAGGCTGCTGCGCATCACCGGCAGGTGGACCAGGGCGAGGGTGCGCGCGGCCGTCTTGCCCAGGGTTCTGGAGGCGGCGTCCATGTTGGGCGTGATCTTGCTCAGGCTCGCCTCGACGCTGTTGAACGAAACCGCCAGGAAGCGCACGACGTAGGCGTAGACCAGCGCGACCATGGTGCCGGTGAGCAGCAAGCCGGGCAGCACGCCGAAGTGCTCACGCGCGAACAGGTTGATCTGCTGGTCGGCCCAGCCAAGCGGAATCAGGATGCCCACGGCGATGACCGATCCGGGAATGGCGTAGCCCACCGAGGCGACCCGTGCGGCCGCGCCGGTCACCCGGCCGGGGTTCATGCGCACGCCGTAGCCGATCACCACCGCCAGGCTGACGGCCACGACCGCGGTCGTCGCGGCCAGCTTCAGGCTGTTCCAGGCGTAGCCGGCCATGCGCGAGCCCATCTGTGGGTCGCCCTCGGCAATGTGCATTCCCAGCAGCAGCGCGGCAGGCAGCACGAACCCGATCAGGATGGGCGTGGCGCAGGCGGCGGTTGCCAGCAGTGCGCGTCCCGGCGGCAGCCGGTACTGCGGCAGCTCGCGGTAGCGCGTCGTGGTGTGGTGGAAGCGCGCGTTTCTGCGCGACCAACGCTCGAGCACCAGCAGGACGATCACGAATACCAGCAGGCAGGCGGCGAGCTGGGCCGCCGCCGCGGCCTCGCCCATGCCGAACCAGGTGCGGTAGATCCCGGTGGTGAAGGTGTCCACGCCGAAAAACTGCACCGCGCCGAAATCGTTGAGGGTTTCCATCAGCGCCAGCGCCACGCCGCCGACGATGGCCGGCCGCGCCAGCGGCACGGCGACGCCCGAAAACAGCCGCAACGGCCCACGCCCCAGTGACCGGCCGACCTCCAGTGCGCACACCGACTGCTCCATGAACGCCGCGCGGGTCAACAGGTAGACATAGGGATACAGCACCAGCGACATCAGCGCGATGGCCCCGCCCAGCGAGCGGATGTTGGGGAACCAGTAGTCGTCTCTGCCCCATTCGAACAGCTCGCGCAGCAGCGTCTGCACCGGGCCGGTGAACTGGAGGAAATCGGTGTAGGCGTAGGCGATGACGTAGGTCGGCACGGCCAGCGGCAGCAGCAGCGCCCATTCGAAGATGCGCTTGCCGGGGAAACGGCACATGACCACCAGCCAGGCGGTGCCGACGCCGATGGCCAGCGTGCCGGTACCCACGCCCAGCATCAGCCCCAGCGTGTTGAGCACGTAGTCGCTCAATACGGTGTCGACCAGGTGGCCCCAGACCTCTGGCGACGGCACGAACACGAAGCCGAGCACCGTCAGCACCGGCAGCGTGACCAGGCCGGCAATCAGCAGCGTACCAATCGTCGAGCCGTTCGGCATCGTCCGGAAACGCCTGGATGGAGCATCGTCCTTGATTGCAGACTCGACTGTCAAGAATGACCTCGCAGTGCGTTCATTTCAGTTCAAAAGCGTGACGCCGAGTATGCGGCATCGACGTGGTACGAAGATGACCGCGGCACCTGAATTCATCGCAATGCGGTTGCGGGCTGGAAGTTTTCGTAGCCCGATAAACGCGAAGCGCGCATCCGGGGAGTGGTGGCCGTGGGAAGCTGGCCCCGCGTGCGCCTCGCTTGCCCTGGCTGGGAATTTGAGGCTTCGCGAGCCGAACGTTTCCGGTTTTTGTCGTGCCTTTCGTGACGCGCCCTTGCGCGCTTCGTGTCCACCTTCAGCTTTTGCAGAAGGCTCGGCAATCCCGGAGCGCGGCTCAGCCCAATCGTTCACGGTCATGGGCGCGGTGGAAGTCCAGCGCGGGGCCTACCGGCACCACGCCGCTGGGGTTGATCGTTTCGTGGCTGGCGTAGTAGTGGAGCTTGATGGCGTGAAAATCGATGGTCTCGGCGATGCCGGGCCACTGGTAGAGCTCGCGCAGGTAGTTCGACAGATTGGGGTAGTCGTCGATGCGCCGGATATTGCACTTGAAGTGGCCGACGTAGACTGCATCGAAGCGGATCAGCGTGGTGAACAGCCGCCAGTCGGCCTCGGTGATGCGCGAGCCGCACAGGTAGCGGTTTTCGGCCAGGATATCTTCGAGCCAGTCCAGCGTCTCGAAAAGTGGAATCACCGCCTCCTCGTAGGCCTCCTGCGTGGTGGCGAAGCCGGACTTGTAGACCCCGTTGTTGACCTTGCGATAGACGGTCTCGTTGATCTCGTCGATTGGTCCGCGCAGGTCTTCGGGATAGTAATCGCCTGCGGCCGCACCGACGTCGTCGAACGCCGAATTGAGCATCCGGATGATCTCGGCCGACTCGTTGTTGACGATCGTGCCCTTCTTCTTGTCCCAGATTGCCGGCACCGTGACGCGTCCGGTGTATTCGGGGTCGGCGGCCGTGTAGACCTGGTGCATGTACTTCGCGTTGTGAATCGGGTCGGGGCTGACCTTGTACCCGGGCTCGAAACTCCAGCCGTTTTCCAGCATCAGGGGATTGACCACCGATATCGGCAGCATGTCCTCCAGCCCCTTGAGCTTGCGGAAGATCAGCGCCCGATGCGCCCAGGGACAGGCGTAGGCCACGTATAGGTGGTAGCGATCCGGTTCGGCCTCGAAGCCGCCCTCGCCAGCCGGACCCGGCGATCCGTCGGGCGTGATCCAGCTGCGGAATGCCGACTCCTGGCGCTTGAACCGCCCGCCCGTGGACTTGGTGTCGTACCACTGGTCGTGCCATTTCCCGTCGATCAAGAGGCCCATCGCTTTCTCCTCGAAATAAATCGCTTCCTTGCCATCCCGGACAGGACAGAGAAGAGTTCATCCGGTGGCATGGACCGGCGCATGCCGAAATTAGTTTCAAGTGTAACAATCCGGCGGCAGCGTCGCCATCCGGGCAGCCTGCGCTGGCAGGAAGCCATGATCTCGGCCCAGGTGCTCCGCGTTCTCTATAATCGCCGCATGCGTTTACGAAACCGGACTGTCCGACTGACCCCGCGTCTCGCGGCCGGCCTGCTCGTTGCCGCCTTCGCGGCGGACGGGATCGCGCAGGCGCCCGAGGGTCATGGCGATCGCCCCGACCCTCGTCATGACTCCCGCCATGTCGAACCGGGATCGGTCACCGGCATCGTCGACCAGATCCAGCTGATCGACGCCTCGTCCATGGGCGGGGGCCGCGAGCTGATCCTTCATCTCGAGAGCGGCGAGGCGTTCCGGTTTCCGCATGCCGACCACGTCGCGGCCAGTCCAGGAGTGAAGCTCCGCATCCGCTATCTTGAAGCCTCGTCCGATGGAGATATCCCCGCCGCCTGCAGCGCCGAGGTGCTGGCGCTGCCGCTGGGGGACGATCCCGACGCGTCCGATGACGCGCTGCAGGAAGCAAGCCAACCATTCGAGGTCTACCGCAACCCGGGTTGTTGACGTTCATGTACAGGCAATCGAGGCACTCGAGGAATTCGTTGAACGTAAAATCGGCGGGGCGCTGGAAGTCAGGTCTTCTTCCATGCATGGACTGCTCATGTGCATGCAGCAAGGCAGAATCTCCGACCTCATCGACTACCTGCGGCGAACGTCATGACGGAGATGCCGGGGTAATCAGGTTTCAAGTTCAGTGAGGTGCGTGGCGATGCGACCCTGGCAGATTACTGTGTTGACCGCGATTGCAATTGCAGCGCTGGCGTCAGCCGTGGCCTCGCACGAGCCGTTCGAGGACCGGCTGGTCCGCCTGGAAGCGGAGCGGGCGCTCCCTTCGCTTGCGTCATCGCTGCAGCAGGAATCGCCGGAGCTCAATACACTGTTTCTAACCTACGCTTCGAATCAGGCGCTGTGGATGAGCGGGTCGCTGGCTATTCTGCGCTACGGGGACGTTGCTCGCGAGGTGCTCATGACCTATGGCCTTGTGCCTCGATTCCAGGATGTGCTGGTGCGCTTTGGTGCCGATGCGGTACTGCCTGTCAGCTACTTTCACACCCATGATGTCGCCACGCTGCGGGCGCAGCACTGGATCGGCGAGCGCTATCAGGATTTGAGTCGATGGTGGCGCGAGGAGGTGGAAACCACGCCTTCGGAGCTCACCCCTTACCGCCGCGGACTGATGAGCATTGCAGTGCTCGACGACAACGGCCACGCACTGCTCAACCAGTTCGTGATCGGCGAGCAAGGTGAAGTGGAATGGGTGCAGAGTGAGCGCGTGGTCGCCGGCGTAGGCAATTTCTTCACCAGCGGCCTGCGTGATCTGGAAAGCCGGTGGCGGCAGGGTGACGAGATTGGCGCAAGCGATCTCGGCTGGGCGGGTGTGGATCTGTTCGTGATGGCCGGTACCGTCAAATTGCTGCGCGCGGGAAAAGCTGCGCGCTCGGCTCGGCCGATCCGTGTTCCGGCGCAGGGTGCGTCGGCTGCGGGCGGGCGTTTTGCGGCCTTGTCTCGGCCTGCCAGGATCGCGGCGGTGGCGGGCACCGCCTACGTTGTCGTTCGCCATCCCAGCCTCGTGAGTGCGCTCGGTGCAAACTTTTCCCGCTGGCTCGGCTGGCCGGTATGGGCGGGTCAGTTTTTGATCTGGCTGATCGTCCTGTTGCCGCTACTGATCGTTGCCCGTTTTGTCTATCGCTGGCTTGTCATACCGCTGTTGTGGCTTCTGTTGCCATTGATGCGAGGTTTTTTGAGGTTATCGCCAAGCATCCAGTCAAGCGTACCTGGTGGGCCACGCGAATAGTTCGGTAATGGTGAGTGTCACCGAAGTTCTCGCGCGGTCCACCAGGCCGAAGTTTCACCGATGGATGAAGAGACCCTCGATCGGTTGGTTGAACGGGCGAACGCGCTCTATTAGCTGTCGCTCGGATATCTCAGGTCGCCGGAAGTTCTCTTTCAGCTCGGAATCATTTTCGTCGCCGTCGTGGCCGCCCGGCTGACTGCGCCCGTGTCCTGCGGCGCGCCTTCTTCGCCGGTATCAGCGAACCAGGAGCTAGGAAATCGGGTCAGCCGGCTTCATTCAGGAAGAAGACGTCCTCCAGCGGCACCTGGAAGTAGCGCGCGATTTTCAGCGCGATGACCGTGGACGGCACGAACCGGCCGACTTCGATGGTGCTGATGGTCTTTCGGGATACGCCGATCGCGTCGGCCAGTTCGGCCTGGCTGAGCTTATGCTCGGCGCGGAAGACCCGGATCCTGTTGCCCAGTTCGTCACTCATCGCTGCTGCTCGTACGCGCGAACCACAGAAATGCAATGCTGAACAGCACCAGCATGATGGCCAGAACGCTTTGAATGACGATTTCCAGCGGCATGTATGGAAGTCGCCCGAGCACCAGGTTATCCAGGGCCTGCAATATCACCAGCACCACGAAACTCAGCATCCACGACTGGGCCATGGATTTCTTGAAGGCGACCTGCAGGAATCCGTCTTCGACCAGGTACTGTCGACGCTGGCCCGGGCTCATCGACCGGAATTTCCAGAAATACAGCAGCGCCATCAGTCCCAGGATGACAATACCCAATACCTTGACCGCAACATCGATGATCGCGGCGGTCGGCTCGCTTGCAAAGAATTCGGCGACCGACAAGCAGAACACAAGGGCGACTGCAAACATCGACCAGGCCACGAGCTGGACGGTGCGATCGGCGAGTTCCGCGGGAGAAGACGTGGTTTGTGCTTTCATGGTTGTTCTCCGGTGGGCTGAAGGCGCTTTAAAGGTATCAGAATGACACGTTAAAGTTACTCTATGATACCTGTAGGTTACATAATACCGGATCATGTCTTTTTGTCAACCATGGGGCTTTCGACCCTTGCAGAGTCCTGCGCCCCCGCGTGCGTTCGCGAATCGGAATCCACAATCGACGGGTTACAATTTCGTTCTGTTTTCCGATCGACCTTGCTGAGGAATGACCGATGAAAAAACACGTATTGACCGGCCTGACGGCCACCGCCTTTCTTGTTACTGCCGCGCTGGCCGAAGATGCCGTGATTCGCCTGTCCGAGCCGGTGCAAGAAACCGAAACTCATGAAGACTTCGGCGCGGCTTTGCCCGAAGGCGAACCGTCGCATTCGTTGGGCGAGGCCATTTCAAGACTCGACGACCTGGCCGGGCAGCCGGTGTTGATTGAAACCGAAGTTCAGCAGGTCTGTCAGAAAAAGGGTTGTTTCTTCATCGCCCGCGACGGCGATGCGGTGGCCCGCGTCCGCTTCCGGGATTACGGTTTCTTCATCCCCACTGATTCGGCCGGCAAGATCGTGAAGCTTGCCGGAACGCTGGAGCGCGTCGAGCTGACCGCGGAACAGGCGGCCCATTTTGCCGCGGATCTCGGGCAGGACCCGGAAGCCGGTGCAATGCCCGGGTTCGAATACCAGATCATGGCCACATCGGTTCGCATCCCGAGAGCCTGATCGAGGAAACGCCATGGCTTCGACCGTCACGATTGGCACGCCGTTTTCGGAGACCGCCACCCGGGTCATGTTGTGCGGAGGAGGCGAACTCGGCAAGGAAGTGGCGATCGAGTTGAAGCGGCTCGGCTGCGAGGTGATCGTGCTCGATCGCTACGAGAATGCGCCGGCGATGCAGGTGGCCGATCGAAGTTACTGTATTTCCATGCTGGACGAACAGGCGCTGAAAGAAATCGCGCTGAAGGAAAAGCCGGCATTCATCGTGCCCGAAATCGAGGCTATCGCGACTGGCGCGCTGGTCGACCTGGAACAGCAGGGTTTCAACGTCGTGCCCAGTGCCAGGGCCGCGCAACTGACGATGAACCGCGAAGGCATTCGACGGCTGGCCGCCGAAGAGCTGGCGCTGCCGACGTCGAAGTATGCATTCGCAGACGAATGGGACAGCTTCGTCGCGGCCGCCCGAACGATCGGCTTCCCCAACATCGTCAAGCCGATCATGAGCTCCTCGGGCAAAGGCCAGTCATTGTTGAAAAGCGAAGAAGATCTCGTCCGCGGCTGGGCGTATGCGCAGGAAGGCGGGCGCGCCGGCACGGGCAAGGTGATCGTCGAGTCGCTGGTCGAGTTCGATTATGAAATCACCCTGCTGACGATTCGCCACGTCGGCGGGACGTCGTTCTGCGAGCCGATCGGCCATCGGCAGGAAGACGGCGATTACCGCGAGTCGTGGCAGCCGCAGGCGATGAGCGAGCGCGCGTTGGCGCGGGCGAAGGACATCGCCGCGAAGGTCACCGAGGCCCTCGGCGGCTACGGTCTGTTCGGCGTCGAGTTGTTCATCAGCGGCGACGAAGTGTATTTCAGCGAAGTCTCGCCGCGACCGCACGATACCGGCATGGTGACGCTGATCTCACAGCACTTGTCCGAGTTCGCCCTGCATGCGCGCGCCTTTCTCGGCCTGCCCATCCCGGACATAACCTTCCACGGTCCTTCGGCTTCGACGGCGTTGTTGGTACAAGGCGAATCCGGCAAGGTCGAGTTCAGCGGTTTGTCCGAAGCGCTGGCGCATGCCGGTACCGACCTGAAGTTGTTCGGCAAACCCGAAGTCAAGGGACGCCGTCGAATGGGCGTCGCGCTGGCTCGGGCCGGTACGGTCGAGGATGCGGTCGAAAGCTCGAAGCAGGTGGCGCGAGCGGTCAAGGTTCTGCTCTAGTGGGCCATGCCTTCCAGGGCGTTGTCGAGCGCGCACCACGCACTGCGTGCCCAGGGTGTGCGCTTTCGGGCGATGCTATAGTTGGTTTCGATGGGCGTCGCGGTTCTGTAGCGTGGATAAGCGCCAGCGCATCCACCTTTGCATGACAGAATGTGGTGGATGCGCTGGCGCTTCTCCACCCTACAAAAATAGAAGTTCAAGCGAACGTGCCAAGTACCGAGCGGCACACGATGTCAGCCAGGCGGTGCTTGTCGGCCGACCCGAAACAGGAAGTGCTCACCGGTGAATGAACAGACATTCAGTCAGCTAGTCGAAAAGGCCAGAGCATTTTACGAGATTTCGCTTGCCTACCTGAGCTCGCCCGAAATATTGTTCCAGCTCGGAATCGTCGTCGTCGCCGTCGTAGCGGCCTGGTTCCTGTCCCGTTTCGTCGAAAAGAAGATCGAAGGTTTGGTTCGGCGAATTCGCGGAATGCCCGGCCTGCTGCGTGTGATCGTCGCGTTCCTCCGCCGATTGCAATGGTTCTTCATCGCCCTGCTGTTGGGCGTCGCCTACGTTGCGACCCACATCGCCGGCTGGCCCGAGAGCAATTACCTGATCTACGCCTTGATGATTCTTTCCGCCGCCTGGCTCGTCATTTCGGCGGTTTCGCGCATCATTCGACAAAGGACCTTCGCCAAGTTGTTCGCTATCGTGGCCTGGGTCTACGTGGCGGCCAAGCTGCTTGGTGTGACCGACGACATCCAGGCCATTCTCGAAGACGCGACGATCCCGGTGCTGGAAATTTCGCTTTGGCAGGTCGTCACCGCGCTCATCGCGGCCGGGATTCTGCTGTGGGTCGCGCTCAAGCTGGGAAACATACTGGATTCGCGAATCCAGAAGACCGATGACCTGACGCCGTCGCTGCGGGTGTTGCTCGGCAAGATCACGCGGATATCGCTGATGGTTTTCGCCGTCTTCATCGGCATGCAATTGCTCAACATCAATCTGACCGCGCTGACCGTGCTGTCCGGTGCGGTCGGCGTCGGTATCGGATTCGGGCTGCAGAAGGTCGTGTCGAACTTCATTTCCGGCATCATCATCCTGCTGGATCAGTCGATCAAGCCCGGCGATACCATCACGCTGGACGATACGTTCGGCTGGATTCGCGAGCTTCGCGCGCGCTTCGTTTCGGTCGTCACCCGCGACGGGCGCGAGTACCTGATCCCGAATGAGGATTTCATCACGACCCAGGTCGTCAACTGGTCTTTCTCGGACAAATACGTGCGGCTCGATGTCCCGTTCGGCGTGTCCTACGAGTCGGACCCGCACGAGGTGATTCGACTTGCTACGACAGCGGCCGCCGAAGTCGAACGTGTCGATGCGAGGTACAAGCCTCCGGTCTGCTGGATGACCGATTTCGGCGACAGCTCGATCAACTTCCTGCTGCGTTTCTGGATCGACGACCCGCAGCGCGGCATGACGAATATCCGCGGCACGGTGCTGCTCGCCTTGTGGGACACTTTCAAGGAACACGGCATCAACATCCCGTTCCCGCATCGCGAAGTGATCATGCGCACCCCGGTCACGGTCGAACGGGGCAAGGGAGGCGACACGACGTAGAATCTCGCGCCGTTCCACGGCTGGCTGGGTTGCGCAGGCGCACAGGAAGAGGCTCTTGTCATTCGGCCCGGTTGTGGGCTTGCCGGGGGGCCATGCGGGCGAGAGGGGGTTTTACCTCGTCTTCTACAGGAGCTCCGGATCAGCCGACCGCGACCGGAGGTTAACGAGGCGCCGTCGGCTGGAGCTCGCGCATCAGCCGGTCTTCCATCGTCGCTCCGTAACCCGCCGGCCGACGATTCCAGTTGCCGACGATTCCAGTTGCCGACGATTCCAGTTGAAGTAATAGGCCGTCTCGGGCGCATCGGGCAGCCGCACAACGCCGTTGGACGATTCCATTGCCTGACCAACGCCGCGCAGCACAACGATGCTGGCGCGGTCGTTACCCCGCTCGCCGCATTGCCGGGTCGATCTTCGGCACGTTGTACTCGGGCAGAACGACGTAATCATTCTCGCCGTAGAACGCGAGCACCGGAACTCCAATCTGCGGCAGATCGTCGCTCGGGTCGTAGCGGTTGCGGCGCGCCCAGGTGTCTTCCAGCGTCTCCAGCGTCGGCCGGCCACCAACCAGCAGCTCATCCCACCCGTCGCGTTCGGCCGCCCGGTAAGCGTGGTTCAGTCGCTCTGCGACATCGGGGCCGGATTCACGCCCGGCAGAAAGCGTGGCATACTCGACGGCCCGCTCGATGACGTCCTGCTGGCCGGGAATCGCGATTGGCTATGCCGGCGGCGATGGCGGACTTCACCTTCAACTGCTTCCTGTTCGCCGTCTTCGCACTGACCGTCACGCGCATTCTCCCGATCGCGATCAGTCTGGCGGGCCTTAAGCTGGGCGCGCATTTACGGGCGCGCTGCCGGCTACGGCGCTACGAGCAAGGACTCGACCTGAATCATTTGCCTGAATGATCTGCGGCACAAAGCCGATCACCTCTTCCAACCAGCCAACCACAAACCAGGAGAGTCTCATGACACTGAATGAAAAACAGAAAGCCCTTTGCGAAGGCCACGATTTCGACTTCTCCGACCTCAAGGCGTTATTCATCAACTGCACGCTGAAACGCTCGCCGGACTTTTCCCATACCGAGGCGCTGATGAAGGTCTCGCAGGAAATCATGGAAGCCAACGGCGTCGGCATCGAGATGTTGCGGGCCGCCGACCTGACGCTGCCGGCCGGGGTCTACCCGGACATGCGCGAGCATGGCTTCGAGCGCGACGACTGGCCGGAATTGTCCAGGAAGGTGATGGATTCGAACATTCTGGTCGTCGGCACGCCGATCTGGCTGGGCGAGGAATCGTCCGTCTGCCGGGTCTTGATCGAGCGGTTGTACTCCGAGTCCGGCAATCTCAACGGGAAAAACCAGTCGGTCTATTACGGTCGAACCGGCGGCTGCCTGATCACCGGCAACGAAGACGGCATCAAGCATTGTGCGATGTCCATCCTGTATGCCCTGCAGCACCTGGGTTATACGATCCCGCCGCAGGCCGACGCCGGCTGGATCGGGGAGGCCGGTCCGGGTCCGTCCTACGCCGATGAGGACTCGGGCGGACCGGAAAACGATTTCACCCAGCGCAACACCACCTTCATGACCTGGAACCTGATGCACACCGCGCGCATGCTGAAGGACGCCGGCGGTCTGCCGGCCCACGGCAACGACCGGAAAGCCTGGTCGGCGGGTTGCCGGTTCAGCCATCCGAATCCCGATTACCGCGCATGAAACGCTGTCAATCGCGGGTTCCCCGGCGGGTCAGGAAGTAGAATGCTGATTTACGGCCGATTCCGAGCTGATTCGACCGCATTTTGACGGGGATCATTGACTGTCCCGTCAAGACATGGTTAATCTTGATCAGTCAGGGTATCGAGATGCCTTTTGGTGCCGCCCGACTTCCAATCCGAAAAGCGAGCACTATCGTGTCTGCGAGACGGAAAGTTGAAGAACTGTTGCGCGTCGCCGACATCGAGATCGGTGGTGACCGTTCCTGGGACATCCAGGTGCACGATGACCGGCTGTACGAACGCGTGCTGGCCGAAGGTTCGCTGGGTGCCGGTGAGGCCTACGTGGACGGCTGGTGGGATGTCGACCAACTCGACGAATTTTTCTTTCGATTGCTGCGTGCGCGCATCGACCGCGAGATCCGCACGCCGTCGATGTTGCTGCAGGTGGTGTTGAGCAAGCTCCGCAACAGGCAAAGCCGGCAGCGCTCGCAGCAGGTGGCCGAGCAGCACTACGATCTCCCGACTCAGCTCTATGAAGCCATGCTCGGCCCGACGATGCAATACACCTGTGCCTACTACGGGCCGGAGGGCGCGGCGGCCGGACTGGACGATGCGCAGCGTGCCAAGCTTTCGCTGGTCGCACGCAAGCTCCACCTGGAGCCGGGCATGCGCGTGCTGGAACTCGGCGGCGGTTTCGGCGAGCTGGCCCGGTACCTGGCCGAAGAACACCAGTGCGAGGTTGTCAGCTACAACATCAGTCGTAGCCAGGTCGAGTACGCGCGCCGCTTGTGCGACGGCCTGCCGGTCGATATCAGGCAGCAGGACTATCGCGACGCGGCGAACGAATCGGGCCGGTACGACCGCGTCGTGAGCGTCGGCCTGATGGAGCACGTCGGCCCCCGCAATTACCACGGTTTCTTCAAGACGGCAAACGCTCGCCTGAAGCCCGGCGGCCTGGCGCTCGTTCATACCATCGGCGGCAACCGGAGCCGAGCCGAGGCCGACCGCTGGATCAACAAGTACATTTTTCCCGGCGGCGTGATTCCGTCCGAAGCACAGCTCGCCCGCGCCAAGGAAGGCCTGTTCGTGCTCGAGGACTGGCACAACTTCGGCCCCGACTACGACCGCACGCTGATGGTCTGGGAGGCCAATTTTCTCGCGGCCTGGGATGAGTTGAAGCACAACGAAGGGCTGGACGAACGCTTCTACCGGATGTGGCGCTATTACCTAAAAAGCTGCGCCGGGGCATTCCGGGCGCGCGGCCTGAACCTCTGGCAGCTTGTGCTCAGCCACGGCGATATCCCGCGCTACGAGCCGGTTCGATGAGCGAATCCGAGTGGTCCGCCCATCGCGCCAGAGTGGACGCGATGGCGGCTGCACTGGCCGATTCCGAAGGCCCTGTGCGCCTTCGAAAATCCACCAGCAACCTTTTTCGACCGCGCGCGGATTCCGAGCGCACGGAACTGGACGCCGCAGCGCTGAACCATGTCATCGAGATCGATCCCGAGGCCGGGCACGCCGACGTCGAGGGCATGACCACCTATGCCGACCTGGTCGATGCAACATTGCCGCACGGCCTGGCGCCGGCGATCGTGCCGGAACTCAAGAGCATCACCGTCGGCGGCGCGGTCACCGGGGTCGGCATCGAATCAAGCGGATTCCGCTACGGGCTGGTCCACGATACGGTGCGCGAACTCGACGTGCTGGTCGCCGACGGCCGCGTGCTGACCTGCTCGCCCGGGCGGCGCCCGGAACTGTTCTACGGTTTTCCGAATTCCTACGGCAGCCTTGGCTATGCAACACGTGTTCGCGTCGGCCTGATCCCGGTGTCGCCGTACGTGCGGCTGACGCATACCGGCTACAGCGACCCGGAAGCGCTGTTCGCCGCCATCGGCGAGGAATGCGCGAATCCGACCTGCGACTACCTCGACGGCGTGTACTTCGGCCCGGGCGAGTTCGTGCTGACCTGCGCGCATTTCGTTGAATCGCTTCCCGAAGACACGCGGCCGGGCGACTACACCTGGATGCGCCAGTACTGGCAGAGCCTGCGAACGAAGGACCACGACTACCTGACCATTCACGACTACCTGTGGCGCTGGGACACCGACTGGTTCTGGTGCAGCAAGAACGTCGGCGCACAATTCAAGCCGGTGCGGCTGCTGCTGGGGCGCAAGCGGCTGAACAGCGTCACCTACCAGAAGATCATGCGCGCCAGTCGCCGCTGGCCTTTGAGCCTTGTGCAACACATCCGTCCACGCACCGAGTCGGTCATCCAGGACGTCGACATTCCAATCGCAAATGCCGCCGGATTCCTGGCCGACTTCGAGGCTGAAATCGGCATCCGCCCGGTGTGGATCTGCCCGTTCGTCGCGCCCGATGACCGATTCTCGCTGTTCCGGCTGCGCACCGATACGCCCTACATCAACTTCGGCTTCTGGGACATGGTCCGCTCGAGCGAACCGGACGGCCACTACAACGCGCGGGTCGAAGATCTCGTCGCGAAGCACGGCGGCAAGAAAAGCCTGTACTCGCGCAGTACCTACGACGAGACGACGTTCTGGACCGAGTACGACCGATCGGCTTACAAGGCGCTCAAGCACGAATGCGATCCCGATGGACGGTTCCCGGGGCTGTATGCGAAGGCGGTGCACCAGGGCTGACCGGGCTCCGGAAACTTCTGAATCGGGCCCGCACGGAATGCGTTCGCCATCGTGATTCGACCCGGCCGGACTCGAGGCATAGAATGGAAGCGCACACGCACAGCGCGAGGCCGCCCATGAAAGAACTTCTTTTATCGACCATGTTCGTGCTTTCGTCTCTGGCGTTCGCTCAGCCGCAGGCGCCGAATGGCGGCGATGCCGGACAGCGATCCGACCGGCCCACGACCGAAGTCCTTCTTCGGGCCGATGCGGCCGGTCCCGAGGGGCGGCCGAGTTTCGATGCGGCGCGCCGGGAAGAGCGCCACCGCATGGCGGAGAGCCAGGTCGCGGGCCGCGGCATCACCGACGAGGCAGTGCTCGAAGCGATGCGGGCGGTACCTAGACATGAACTGGTGCCGCCCGAGCGCCGCGACCGGGCCTACGCCGACACGCCGCTGCCGATCGGGCACGGCCAGACCATCTCGCAGCCCTACATCGTCGCATTCATGACCGAGAAGCTGCAGTTGTCACCGGGCGACCGCGTGCTCGAGATCGGCACCGGCTCCGGCTACCAGGCGGCGATTCTCGGCGCAATGGGTGTCGAGGTCGTGTCGATCGAAATCATCCGGCCGCTGGCCGAACAGGCCGCACGTCGGCTCGAGCGACTCGGCTACGACAACATCACCGTGATCCACGGCGACGGCTACTACGGCTACGAGGAATTCGCGCCCTATGATGCGATCGTCGTGACGGCGGCCGCACAGCACGTGCCGCCGCCGCTGATCGAGCAGCTCAAGCCCGGCAACCGCATGGTCATCCCGGTCGGGCAGGCCGGCTGGACCCAGAATCTGCTTCTGGTCACAAAGACCGAGGACGGCCGGACCCGCACGCGCAACCTGATGTCGGTGGCGTTCGTTCCCCTGACCGGCGACCGTGGCGGCGGTCCCGAGGACAATCCCCCCGGCGACCGCGACCGGGACCGCTGAGGTGTCCGAAGCGGCGCCCGGGCCGCTGCACCTGCTGGCCGTCGGCGCGCTGGCCGGCGCGGTGCTGGCGTTCGAGATCGTGCTGCTGCGATTGTTCGAGTTCAGCCACTGGCACCATTTCGCCGGCCTGACGATTGCACTGGCCCTGCTCGGGTTCGGCGCGTCGGGCACGCTGCTCAGCGTGATCGGCGAGCGTGCCGGCCGCTTCGGCGATCGCTGGCTGGTGCTCTCGCTGCTGGTCGCGTCGGCCGGCTTCCTGGTCGTGCTGCTGTTGCATGCCCGGGTGTCGCTGCGCCCGATCATGGCCGTGTGGGACGTCTCCGAGTTGCTGCGCCTGCTGGCGATCGACTTCGCCGCCTTCATTCCGTTCTTCGGCGCCGGCCTCGCGCTGGGCCAGGTTTTCGCACGCTGGCCCGGCCATGCCGGCTGGCTTTATGCCGCCAACCTCGGTGGATCGGGAATCGGCACGGTGTTCGCCACGCTGCTGCTGGTCGGGATGATGCCCGAAGCCGCGTTGGCCGTGGTCGCGGCGCTGCTGCTGGTCTTCTGCGTGCTGTTCGCGGTGCTGAGCCGCATCCGGGCGGGCCTGGCGCCGGCCGCAGCGCTGCTGGCCGCGGCGTGCTGGCTGGCGCTGAACCCGCTGGAGCCGGCCATATCGGACTTCAAGGCGCTCTCGCGCGCGCTCGAACTGCCGGATGCGCGAATCCTGGAGCAACGCCCGGGGCTGGTCGGGCGGTTGACCGTTGTCCGTTCGGCCAGCCTTCGTTCGGCGCCGGGCGTGAGCCTGAACTGGACCGGCAGGGTCGCGGCCTCGGACGCCGCCATCGTCGGCAGCGACCGACTCGTGCCGATCGAACGCGATTACGAGAAGCCGCCGGACCATTCCGAAGCCTCGCTTGCCGCGTTGCCGCTGCAAATGCGCCCCGAGGGCCGGATCGCGGTGCTGGGCAGCGGCACCTGGGCCACGCCTTCGCACGCGGTGGGCCGGCGGTTGAGCTGGGTCGAGCCCGATCGCCGCCTGCCTGCCCTGGCGATCGAGCGCGGCCTGGCTGCCCATACTCTCCCGGACAGTCCTTATCGTTTCCTGTCCACGAACCGCGATTCGTTTTCCATCATTGCGATCGACCGAACCTTCGACGGCGGCGACTCCGCAACGGAAGACTACCTGCTCACCCGCCAGGGGCTGGAAACAGCGCTCGCCCGGCTCGACGACGACGGGCTGCTCGCGATTCCGCTGAAGGTCGAGTACCCGCCGCGGCAGGGGCCGCGCATGCTGGCGACGGTCGCAGCCGGCCTGCGCTCGAGCGGTGTCGACCGACCGGGCGACCACATCGCCGCGCTGCGCGGCATGCAGGCGTTTTTGATCCTGATATCGCCGCGGCCGCTGGCCGATGCGGACCTGCACCGGATACGTGAGTTCGCCGAGCGCTGGAGCTTCGACCGGGTCTGGCACCGCGGCCTCGGCGAGCAGGACGTCAACCGTTACCACCAGCTCGATACGCCGGTGTTCTTCGAATCCGCCCGCGCCGCTTTCGCGGATGCGGACATGCCCGAGCAGGCGCGCTGGTTCGAAACCGGCGCGGTCACTGCGGCGCGTCCGTACTTCTGGCACGCGATGGAATGGTCGAACATACCGCGTCTGTTCGAGATGCTCGGCGCGCGCGCGGCGAGCTACCTGGACTGGACGCTGGTCATGTCGGCCGTGTCGCTGGCCGCCGCCACGCTGGCGGCCGCGCTGCTGATCGTCGCGCCGCTGGGACGCATGCAGCGCGCCTCAGCGGCGTTCACGCGCATCGAGGTCGTCGCCTATTTCGGTCTTCTCGGGTTCGGGTTCATGCTGGTCGAGCTTGCGCTGCTGCAGCGCACGATCGCGTTCATCGAATTGCCGGTGCTGGCCGCGGCGGTGATCTTCGCGGTGTTCATGATCGGTGCCGGCATCGGCAGCGCGATGCCCACGCCATGGCGCGGTGCGGCGGCACTGAGGCCGATCTTCGGCATGCTGGCGATCGGCGGTGCGCTTGCCGTATCGGCGCTGTGGTGGCCGGGTCAGCCGCTGCTGGCGCTGCCGATGTCCGCGCGCATCGCGCTGCTGGTCGCATTGCTGCTGCCGATGGCCTGGGCCATGGGCCGGCCGTTCCCGTGGGCGCTGCAACACCTGGTCGGGACGCGCAGCTGGCAACCCTGGAGCTGGGCGATCAATGGTTTTGCCTCGGTGCTCGCCGCATCGATGGCCACATTGCTGTCGGTCCAGGCCGGACAGCCGGTCACGCTCGCGGCCGGGATCGGTTGCTACATCGGTGCGTGGCTGATCGCCCGGCGCGGGGCCGGGCGGCTGGATGCCGCAGGGGTGAAATGACTCCTGTCGCTGAACAAGCCGGGAACGCCGCGGCGGCGCGAGCATCGCCGTTATACTCCAGCGAACTGTTCACCGGAGCCATCCCATGCATCGACTCATTCGCATCGTCCTCTGCGCATTTTTTCTTCCGCTTCTGGCCGCGCCGGCCCAGGCGCAGAAACTCGATGACGAGGCCTGGCTGGAAGGCATGGAATGGCGCCTGATCGGGCCGTGGCGCGGCGGCCGGGCCACGGCCGTGGCCGGTCATCCCGACGACGACCAGTTTTACCTGATGGGCGCAACCGGCGGCGTGTTCGCTACCCATGATGGCGGCGAGAGCTGGGCGCCGCTGGACCACGAGGCGTTCGGCACCGCCAGCGTCGGGGCGATCGGGATTGCACCGTCGGACATCAACGTGATTGTCGTGGGCATGGGCGAGTCGCCGGTTCGAGGCGTGTCGTCCAGCCACGGCGACGGCGTTTACCGCTCCACCGACCGGGGCCGCACCTGGACGCATCTGGGTCTGGAGGAAAGCCGCCACATCAGCGAGGTGCAGATTCACCCCCGCGACCCCGACACGTTCTGGGTGGGCGTGCAGGGCGCGGCCTACGGGCCGACCGAGCAGCGCGGCGTGTTCAAGACCACCGACGGCGGCGAGACCTTCGAGAAGGTGCTCTACATCGACGAGAACACCGGCGCGGTGGATCTCAGGCTGGACCCGAACAACCCGCGCATTCTTTACGCCGCCATGTGGGACTGGCAGCGCATGCCGTGGGCGATCCGTTCCGGCGGCGAGGGCTCAGGCGTCTGGAAGTCCACCGACGGCGGCGAGACCTGG
>JAGXKW010000079.1 GCA_018334995.1 Wenzhouxiangellaceae bacterium | reverse complement strand
GTAGCCGGCGTGGCAGTTCAAGCAACGATCGGGCTGTTCGAGACCGATGCCCTGCTCCGGCTGCGTGCCGGGCATGCGAAGCAGCGGGTCCTCGCTCACCGGCAGCGGATCCCAGCCATGCACGAGCGAAGGCACGCACAACGTCCCGAGGAGCAACAGCGCGACGACTGTGATCCGTATGCAGGCCATGGAGCGCATCTCTGTGTCAGCCCCTTTTCGGCAGGATCCAGCCTAGGCGAATCCGAAACGAAGGGTTTTGATCCAGCTCAACTCCATGCGAACCGGCACCGGAGCGCGCGTTGCTTTTGCGCGCAGTCATGCACGCCAGAGCCAGGGGCGGCAAGAACCCTGACTTTCAGGGGCTGCATGCTAGACTGACGGCGCTTTGACTATGTCGCCAATGCCACGCAAACCATGATCAAGTTCATCACCGAACTGCGACGCCGCAGTGTATTTCGTGTGGCGGGCTTCTATGCCGGCGTCTCCTGGATCTTCATCGAGTCTTCCAGTGTCCTGCTTCCGACCTTCGAGGCACCGGAGTGGGTTCTGCGATGGATCATCATCGCCGCGTTCGTCGGCTTCCCGGTGGCGCTCGTCCTCGCATGGTTCTACGAGTTTACCGCTGCCGGTATCGTGCGCGACGCGGAAGTGCCCGAGACCGAAAAAGCGGTTGTCGGGGGTCGCACGGCCGATTTCATCGCCATCGGCGTACTGTCGGTGGCGCTGATTCTGTCGGTCTATCTAAACATCACCGGCGGCGGGGGCGGCGGCGGGGACGACACGGCGGAGATTCCGGAGCCGATCTCCGTACTCATCGCCGACTTCGAAAACCGAACCGGCAACTCGATCTTCGACGGTGCCCTCGAGCAGGCGCTGAATATCGGCATCGAAAGTGCGCCGTTCATCACCAGCTACCCGCGCACCTCGGCCCTGTCCCAGGCAAAACAGCTGGGCCTGGGTGACACCCTCGACGGTGAAAGGGCCCGCCTGCTCGCCGTACGTCAGGGTATCGACCTGGCGCTGGTGGGCAGCGTGTCGCCCGAAGGATCGGCTTTCGAGATTTCGGTGGAAGCCGTCGATCCCTCGGCGGGCGAGACGGTGGCTTCCGCCTCCGAGCGAGCCGAGTCCACGGCCGAGGTGCTCGCCGCGGTGGGCAATCTCTCGGAGAAGATCCGCGAAGAACTCGGCGACGACAGCATCAGGCGGACCGAGGGCGGCGCCGTGGAGACCTTCACCGCCGCTTCGCTCGAAGCCGCCAAGGCCTATTCGCGGGCACAGGATCTGGCGCTGGCGGGCGACCATGAGGGAGCGCTGCAGTACTACGAAAGCGCAGTCGAGCAGGATCCGGATTTCGGCCGGGCGCTATCCGGGTGGGCGCTCAGCCTCTTCTACCTCGGCCGCAATGAGAAGGCGGAGGCGCTGTGGGAGCGGGCGCTATCGAAGATGGACACGATGACCGAGCGCGAACGCTACCGTACGCTCGGCCTCTATTACATGGTGGTCTCCGGCAACTATGAAAAGGCGAAGGAGAGCTACGAAACGCTCGTCGAACAATATCCGGCAGACGGGCCCGGCCACAACAACCTGGCCATCGCCCACTTCGCCACGCTGGATTTCAACGCGGCGCTGGAGGAAGGCAAAAAGGTCCTCGATATCTATCCCAGCCGCACGCTCTTTCGTTCGAACTATGCGCTCTACGCGATGTATGCAGGCGACTTCGAGACGGCCGAGCTGGAGGCCCGCAAAACCCTGGAACAGGATCCTACGCGGCAGATGGCCTGGCTGCCCATCGCCATGGCGGCGATGGACCGGGGCGAATACGACGCCGCCCGGGAAGCCTACCGTCAAATGGCCGCAGTCGACACGCGAGGCGAGTCGTTGGCAAACCTGGGACTGGCCGACATCGAGATGTACCTGGGCAACTTCACCGAGGCGGCCCGGATACTGGAAGAGGGCGTCGCACTCGACGCGGAGAACGACAACTCCCGCAATCGGGCCACCAAGCTGGTCGCGCTGGGCGAAGCCAGAGCGGCGCTTGGAGACTCGGAGGCGGCCGGCAGCGCGCTTTCAGAAGCACTGGAAGCCACGGGTGGCCTGGCCCGGCAGGTTCCGGCTGCGCTGACCTGGCTCGAGCTCGGTGATATCGGAAAGGGAGCGGAGCTTGCCGCGGCGATGGGCGACACGCTGCAGGCCCAGAGCCGGGCGTACGGCCTCATGCTCGAAGCACGAATCCTGCTGGCACAACAGGCCAATATCCAGGCGGTCGACAAGCTGCGCGCGGCACTGGAGAGGGCGGACCTCTGGCTGGTCCGTTTCCATTTGGCGCAGGCCTATATGGAGGAAGGCTACGCTGCCGAGGCGCTTGACGAGATCACCATCTGCGAGACGCGGCGCGGCGAGGCCACCGCCCTGTTCCTCGACGACCTCCCGACATGGCGCTACACTGCCACCCTGCCGTACTGGAAAGGGCGAGCCCAGCAGCAACTCGGCATCGAGGCTGCGGCGAGGGAGAATTTCCGCGCGTTCCTCGCGCTCCGTCCCAAAGGCGGCCCCCTGGCGGAGGACGCCAGGGGACGCGTCGACTGATTGTCCGCTAGTCTTTGACCGTGATCCTCGTAAAGCCATCGTCCTCCGGGATGGTCTGCCCGGTCTGGTTGCTTATGACCTGCACACAGTAGTCGGTACCCGCCCTGGTCGCCGGCAACGGGCTACCCGCAGGGCACGCTTCCTGATCCGTGGAGTCGGAACAAACCGTCTGCCAGTTGAACTTCCAGATATTCTGGCTGGCATCCCAGCGGAGATCGCTGTTGCCCGGGAACTCTCCCGGTTCGAGGACCACCATGCCGGTGGCGCAGTCTTTGGCGGTCACCACGGGATCCGCCGCCGAGCTGTCCATCAGGCTGCCGGAGGCGTCGCGCCAGCCGAATTCGAGCGGCACGCTGCTGCCGGACTGGACGCTGTCCTTCGGGAAGTCGATGCCGTAAGCCTCCCCGTACTGGATGACGATCCTGAAGGTCACCGGGTTGCTTGTGTTGCCCGCTGAATCCGTCGCCGTGCATGTCACGACAGTGCCTTCAGGCGTAAACGGGAAGAAACCGCCGGATGCGGGCTCGCAAGCGACTTCGGGAGACGGGTCTACGTTATCTTCGACCTGGATATCGCCAAGAAAATCAACCGTCGCGCCGTCCACGTTCTCCGCGGGTGCATAGCGCGGATCCTCGCCGATGTACTCGACCGTGGGAGCCGCCCTGTCCTTGATCTCGAGGGCGTAACCGACGCTTTCGGATTGATTGCCCGTCGTATCGGTCGCCTGACACGTGACGTCGTACGTGTCGGCCAGCAGCGTAAGGTTCGTGCCGCTGAAGCTGTTGCCGTCGCTGTCGATCGCCGAACATTCGACCTTGATGTCTGCCGGCGGGTCGACGTTGTCGGTCACGGTCACGTAGCTCGAGAGGTCTACCGTCGCGGTGTCGGAACCCGCCTCGTCGACGACGACCGGCTCGACCGCCGGGCCGGTGATCATCGGTGCGTCCTGGTCGATAACCTTGACTGGTACGCCAGCCTCGGCCGTGTTGCCCGAGTCATCGGTCGCCGTGCAGGTCACTGTGTAGGGGTCGGCATCGGTGGGAGACAGCGGCACCTGCTCTCGCTGATCGTCGGCGCCGCACAGGCCGAAACCCGCTGTACACGCCACGGCTACCGGAAGGTCCTTGTCGGTGGCAGTGATGCCCAGTGCCGCTGCCAGGTCGACGCAGACGCCGTCGGCATCTTCCGCCGCGAGGAATACCGTGGCGTCGGGAACGCCCGAGAACTTCGGCGGCAGCGTGTCGACCAGGATCTTCTCCCGACCCGCGTCGAGGTCGTCTTCGCAGACGTAATCGGAATCGATCTCGCCGTCCTTGCTAGTTTCGGAACAGTTCGCCGCCTGGGAGGAGGCGGTGAAGCCGCTGACCGATACCCGTTCCAGCTCGGCCGGCGTTCCGAACACCCGCCGCGTGAAGTAGATGGTCTGACCCGGTTTCGCGATGGCGCTGATCCTGCCCTCGAAGGGATTGTCGAGATCCGCTTCCTTCAGCGTCTCCTCGCCGGTGCCGGGTTCGCCCGATCCGGGCAAGTTGACGACGGCCAGAATCTGGGGCTCGTACTGCTCACGGAAGAAGCAGTCACGGGACGTAGGCACGATCTGAAGGGTGTAGGCGATCAACTGGGAGTCGACGTTATGAGTCTCGTCGCCCTCGTTGGTCCCGGCCAGGGTCAGATCGGCGTTGTAGGCGGTGGTTATATTTCCGGTGTTGGTGATCGCGTACGTATAGTCGATCCGGGACAGCTCCGGGTCCAGGACCGGGTTGCCGTCGTCGTCCAGCACCACGTTGCCGTCGCCATCCGTCAGGGCTGAATTGACCAGCTCGGGATTGGCCAACTCGGGGTTGGCAAGTTCCGGATTGGCCAGCTCCGGATTGAGCAGGTCCGGATTCGCCAGTTCGGGGTTCAGCAGCTCCGGATTGGCCAGCTCGGGATTCAGCAGCTCGGGATTCAGCAGCTCCGGGTTGGCCAGTTCGGGGTTGAGCAGGTCGGGGTTGGCGAGTTCCGGGTTGTGCAGTTCGTTTTCCAGGTTGTTGAAGCATTCCTCGAAATCGGCGTCGGTCAATCCCTCGCAAAGAGACGTGCCGCGGTAGACCGGTTGCTGAAGCAGACCGGATGTGCCGGTGTCGGTGCCGCCGATGACTGTTGTCAGCAAAGGAGACGCGCCGACGCAGGTCTCGTTGGGCTCGCCGCCCTGGCATTCGGACGCATCATAGATCGAAACCAGCACGGAATCGCTTTCCGACTGGCCGACGACGAACACCGTTCTGGCCAGCGCGGAGCCCGGAGCAATCGACAGGTCTTCCTCGAGATCCGGCGGAGAGTCGTCGAAATTGACGGGGATGCTCGGTTTCTGCCGCCAGGATGCGCGACAGACTTCCGGAAAATCACACGGCTGGGTTTCGATGCGCAGCCGATATTCGAGGGTCTCGGTATCGTTGGGATTCCTCAACGCGATCGGGAAGGCCCGCTGGATGCCGCCGAGCGGCTTCGTCGGCGTCGGCGTATAGAGCTGGATCCTGTCCTCGATCAACGAGCCGTAGATGTTGGCATTCCGGGTACGGTCCTGGGGCTCGGCGAAGGACCCGTCGGCGCAGCTGCCGATCCGGTCTTCGGTCGCGACCAGGCCCTCCGCGGTCTTGCTGACGTCACGCGGCGGATCGTAGGGGCCGTGAAGGCCTGCAAAGCGCGCAGTGTCGGCTTTCTTGGCCGCGCTGTTCTCCGGCGTCTTCTCGGAAGTCGAATCAGTACCCGTGCCCGTCTGTTCATACGGAACCTTCTCGCCGAGGTCATCCGGGAAAATCCGCCCTCGAACGTCCCGCTGGTCTGTCCAGGCCGAGAAGAAATCGACCTTGTCGCTAGTCGGATCTTCGATCGCATTGCTCATCCACCGGGTTTCGCCGTTGACCAGAACCCGGCGGAACTCCGGCGCAGCCATGGCGATGTAGTCGCCGATGAACGGCAGACTTCCGGACGCATAAAGCTTAAGGTTCGCGAAATTCGCCTCGACCTCCTGGGCGACTTCGACGCTCTTTTCCTCGGCGGCGATGCGGTACCGGGAAACGCGCGTGGCCTCCGATACCTCCGGCTTTCCGTCACCGTCTTTATCGGCGGTTATTCGCGCGGTGTAAACGTCGACTTTCCGATGCACATTCGCGACAGGGGTCGCGTAGTCGCCGAGTGCACTGTCCCGCCAGTATTCCAGCCCCTCCAGCGGGTCGGGCAGCGCCGCTTCCCGCCGGCTGTCGTACCACGCGACCTGGACCTTGCCCTTGGCCCCGAAGGCGGTCGGCATGAACTGGAGGCCCGGGGCGGCGGCATCACTGTCATCCACGGCAGCGGGGCCATTCGACCAGTCGATGCTGTCCGGGGTCGAGTGATGAAAGACGATGCGCGGCTTGCCGGTGCTGCAGTCGCTTTCTTTGTTCCAGTTCCTGTCCGAGTAAAACACATAGAAATTTTCCCCGTCGTTGGCTGTCCACGGGAAGTCATTCGTCCGAAAGGTGACGTAATCGCCGGACGCAAAGCTGACCTGGTCGAAGCGGCAGATGTCGGCCAGCACCTCGCCCTTGGTCCATTTCTTGCCCCGATTATGCGAAACGGCATACATGATGGAATCGGGATCATTGTTGTCTCCGGCTCTGCGCCAGACCGCGAGCACGGTGTCGCCGATCGCGGTCAGGGAGATGCCCGAGACCAGGTTCTGACTTTCCGAGAGCTTGGTCGACTGGTTTTTCCAGGTCTTGCCCCAGTCATCCGAGGTCTTCACCTGCAGCTTGATGCTGCTCGAGCCGGTGAACACGGCGTAGGCAACGATGAGATCGCCTGTCGGGAATTCGCGGCTGATCGTGCCGAGGTCCGGGTTCTCCATCTCGAAATCGAGAGAGATCGTGCCCTGCCCGGCGGGCGAATCGAGAATCGCCAGCATGTCCGGCTTGTCGATAAAGCGCCCTTCCGTGCCGCTTTCGGCGATCACCGTCTGCGCAGCAGGCTCGTAAGGATCGGAGTCTTCCCGGTTCACCTCCAGCCAGTGCTGAATCGCAAGAACGCCCCGATTTTCGTCGCGGTAGCCTCCAATGAAATTGAAGATCGCCATGCCGGGAAGCGCAGCAAGACTGGGATCGGCGGCGAAGGCGGCATCGACCGGATCCGGATGGCCCGGATGTCCCGGGGCGATCCGGCTCTCCCACGTATCACCGGTGCCGACGTCGCAACTCATGGAGACGCCCTGCCAGGCATCGCCCAGATTGTCGACCGTGCGATAGTCGTTATAGGCGCAGATCACGCACCCGGGGTTGTCCGGTCGAATCGCACATGCCGGCTCGTTCTGCTGCTTCAGTCCGACATCGGGGATGTCGAAGGGATCCAGCGTCGGTCCGATCAGGTTGACGCTTCGAGCAGGCTGGCCGGATATCGGTTGCGACCAGGCAGGAAAAGCAGCGAGTCCGGCAATCAGCGTCAGGACAACGGCTGCAAGTACGGTGCGAAGAAGGGACGATTGCATGGCGATTCTCTCCCATTTCCAGTTTGGCACCCAGGCGGCTTGACTTGAATGTCGCGAACAAGACCAACCTTAGCACAGCCCAAAAACGTGTTTGTATCGATAATAATGATAATTTAGTGTGATGTCTAGCACGTTTTCTGGGGCAAGCGACTCATTCCTGACTGTTCATCCGCCTGACTGCCCGGTAAAAGGAAAACAGCTGGTCGTCCTCGTCCTGTTCCTCGAACTCCACGTCGTCGCGGTGGATGAGCGCCGCCCGGGCACGCTCGGTCAACAGGGTCTCGCCGGCTCGGGCGATATCCTCGCCGAGTTTGGAGGACTTGTTCATCTCGTCGCCCTGGGCCAGGTTGGGACCGATCGCATAGACGGCCCCGAAACCGATTCCGATGCAGCAGCGAGTGGGGTGCCGGGAGGCCAGCGGCGAGGCGTTGAAGAGCTTGATGCGCCGGTGCGCTTCGAAGGCCGCGTCCAGGGCGGCATCCGCCGACTCGAACAGGGCCACGATGTCGTCGGCAAAGCAGCGCACCAGCCCGGCACCGTATTCATCCATCACCGGCAGGCAGGCCTTCTGGGCGTCGAAAACGCGCAGCAGGCTTTCCAGCTCACCCTCGTGGATGGCGCTGGCCGTGAATCCGGTCATGTCCATGGTGAGGATGGCCCGCCGCCAGCGATATTTGTCGCTGAATTCCGCCGGGCTCATTTCGCCACGCTGAAGCCGGAGGAAGTCCCGATAGACGTCCTCGCTCCAGCCTTCGTAGCGGGCGAGCCGGGCGGCGTCGTCCATCAGGTCGTACGGGAAGCTCATCCGTCGCCTCCCCTGGCCGAACGTTCAAGATCCGGCCGGTACAGAATCTCCCGGTCGGCGCCCGGCGATCGGGCGAGCGCGCAGAGGCGTTCTTCAGCCGCGGCGTCGAAAGGCCGGTCGTCTTCCCGGGACTGCTTGCCCAGCGAGGCGTGCCCGTTCAGGCAACCGTCGGACTGTTCAAGACCGATGGCCTGCTCCGGCTGCATGCCGGGCATGCGAAGCAGCGGGTCCTCGCTCACCGCAGCGGAGCCCGGCCATGCGCGAGCGAAGGCACGAACAACGTCCCGAGGAGCAACAGCGCGAAGACGGTGATCCGTATGCAGGCCATTGAACGCACCTTTATGCCAGCCCCTTTTTTCGGCACGATGGCCAGGATTCAACCGATACGACTTCGAAAGGTTTCATCCGATTGGAGTATATGCGAACCGGCTCCGGAGCGCGCCTTGCTTTGCATTGAGCCCGACGCCACCGATGCCGGGCCCGTCCAAATCGCTCGAATCCGACCCTTCGCTACCAATGAATCCCAGGCCTGCGCAATTCGGCGCGGGCACTTTTTAGGGCGGGTCATCCCAGCCGGCTCGGACGGATCATCAGCCTCGGCAGCCAATCGAGGTGCTGCATACAGCCTA
>JAGXKW010000078.1 GCA_018334995.1 Wenzhouxiangellaceae bacterium | reverse complement strand
ATGCCGCAGCGTCCAGGATGCACGCATCTTTCACGATCGCGCCCCGGTCCTGCGGCAAGCATTGCAGGGCCGGGGCGCGTCCTTTTTTTCGATTGTAGCCCGGGGGCTATCAACCCACCTTGATTTCCACGGCGTTCTTGCCGTCCTTGTCGGCGACGTGTACCGCGCAGGCAAGACACGGGTCGAAACTGTGGATGGTCCTGAGAATCTCGAGCGGCTGGTCCGGAACGGCCAGTTCATGGCCCACCAGGGACGCTTCGTAGGGCCCGACCTCACCCTGGGCGTCGCGCGGACCCGCGTTCCATGTCGAGGGCACGACCGCCTGATAATTGGCGATCTTTTCGTCCTTGATCACGATCCAGTGGCCCAGCGCGCCGCGTGGCGCTTCCATGTAGCCGGCGCCACGGGCCTCTTTCGGCCAGGTCTCAGGCTCCCACAGTTCGTTGTTGTGGGTGCGCGTATCGCCAGCGTTGATGTTGGCCATCAGGTTGTCGAACCAGGTGGACATCTCGTCGGCGATGATCTTGGACTCCAGCGTTCGCGCGGCCAGCCGGCCACCGGTGGAGAACAGCGATTCGATCGGCAGATCCAGCTGGCTCAGCGCCATCGAGGCGAGTTCACGGGTCGGCTCGTGGCCGGCCGCGTACAGCGTCAGGACACGCGCCAGCGGACCGACTTCCATGGCCTTGCCGCGCCAGCGCGGAGACTTCAGCCACGAGTAGTTCGAGTCGCCGTCGAGATGATCGAACGGCGGGGTAGGTCCATCGTAGGCCAGCGTCGTTTCACCATCGTAGGGATGCAGCCCCTTGTCCTTTCCACCTTCATATTCGTACCAGGCATGTGAGACGAATTCCTGGATTTCGTCTTCGGCATGCAGGTCGATCTCGTGCAGTTGGCTCAGGTCGCGGTCGAGAATCACGCCGCGCGGAATCAACAGGTTGTCGGTCCGCCAGACCCCGTCGGCCGGAAAGTCGCCGTAGCACATGAAATTGCCGACGCCTTCGCCGTGGAACGGTTTGAACCAATCCTTGTAGAAGCCGCCGATCGCCAGCGTGTCTGGCAGGTAGACCTGGTCGACGAAGGACTTCATCTGTTCGATGATGTTCTTGACCTGCTGCAGCCCGGTGGTATTGACCGAAGTCTGACCGGCGCCCCCTTCCGTGGCATGCACGCTGATGCCGACCGGCGCACCGCCCACGACGAAGTTCGGATGCGGATTCTTGCCGCCGAAAATCGCATGCAGTTTGACGACTTCGCGCTGCCATTCCAGCGCTTCGAGGTAATGCGCGACCGCCATGAGGTTGGCCTCGGGCGGGAGCTTGTAGGCCGGATGGCCCCAGTAGCCCTTGGCGAAGATGCCCAACTGGCCGGCTTCGACGAAGTCCTTGACCTGTTTTTGCACGTCGCGGAAATATCCGGGCGACGACTTGGCGTAGCCGGAAATCGACTGCGCGAGTTCGGAAGTCGCGGCCGGGTCGGCATTCAGGGCCGAGACCACGTCCACCCAGTCGAGCGCATGCAAATGATAGAAATGCATGACGTGGTCATGGATGAACTGCGCGCCGATCATGAGGTTGCGGATCAGCTGTGCATTCGGTGGAATATCGATCTTCAGCGCGTCCTCGACCGAACGCACCGACGCGATCGCGTGGACCAGGGTGCAGACGCCGCATATGCGCTGGGCAAACACCCACGCATCGCGCGGGTCGCGATCTTTCAGGATGATCTCCAGGCCGCGCACCATCGTGCCCGAACTCAATGCCCGCGTGATCTTGCCCTGTTCGGTTTCCGCTTCGATCCTCAGGTGACCCTCGATGCGGGTGACCGGGTCGACAACGACAGTGTTACTAGCCATGGATTACTCCTTTATCTGTGTGGCGACCAGTTCGATGAGGCTTTCGGTCTTCTTGTTCCAGTCCTGGTTCTCGCCGGCCTCGTTGAAGGAGACGCGGCAGTCCGAGCAGCTGGTCAGGAAGCGCTTGGCGCCGGTATCGTCGATTTCGCGCAGTTTCATGGTCTGTGCACGGTTGCGGAGGTCTTTCGCGCTCTCGAGGTCGTTGACCCCGCCGCCGCCGCCGCAGCAGAAACTGAAGCCTTTCTTGTTGTGCATCTCGCGCAGATCCACGTCCATCGCGTCCATGAGTTGGCGCGGAGCATCCATGATGCCGCCCTTGCGCACGAGCTGGCACGGATCGTGGAACGCGAACGTGTCGCCGTTGACCTTCGAAAGCTTCAGCTTGCCGGCCTCGAGCTGCTCGGCCAGGAACTCGGTGACGTGCCGGACCCGGAAGGGCAGCCTTTCCCCGAGAATTTCGGCCGCTTGCCAGCGCAGGGCAGTGTAGGCATGGCCGCACTCGGGCACGATGACCAGCGATGCGCCGAGCTTTTTCGCCGCATCGGTGATACGGCTGGTGATGCGCTTCTGCAGGCCGCGGCTACCGGCGTAGTAGCCGTAGTTCTCGGCGATCAGGGCGTCGCTGCGGAACGTGTAATCCGCGCCCAGCCGGTCGAAGATCTTGATCATTGCGGCGACCGACTCGGGATTCTGATCGAGGTCGGTACGCGGCAGGCAGACCAGGATGTCGGCCTTGTCCTTGTCCAGCTTCACTTCAAGGTCGTGCTCCTTGCCGATTTCGCGCAGCACTTCGGGATAGGGCTTTTCGCTTTCTTCGGGCTGGCCGGTCTCGGCCTGGTGGCGGGCGCGGTCCATCAGGGCCTTGGGCGCCAGTCCGGCCGCGGCCATGCCGCGACGGCCGATTTCGATCATTTCGGCGACTTCGATGCCCATCGGGCAGATCAGGCTGCAGCGACCGCATTGCGAGCAGCTGTCGAAGAGCAGCTCCTGCCATTCCTCGAGCTCGTCGACGGTGACTTTCTTCTTCAGGCCGAGCAGCTTGTAGAACGGTGCGAATGCGCCGGATTCACGCCGATAGGCCTGCTTGAAAGGCTCGGCCTTGAGGATCGGCGTGTACTTCGGGTCTTCGGTGGCAATGTAGAAATGACACGCGTCGGCGCACATCCCGCAGTGAATGCAGGATTCGAGGTTGGTCGCCGTGTAGGCCCCGAAATGATGGGCGAATTCGCTCATCGCGCGTTCTTCGCGTTCGCTCGGCGAGAGCCGCTCCTCGGCCGCGGGCGCGCCGCTTAAGTTCTGGGTGGCAGTGCTCATGTCGATGCTCCCTTTTTCGCGTGCGTGTACCCGATGAAAAAGCGGGCGGGAAGAATGTAGAAGGCGTGCATAAGCTTGCTGAACGGAAACCAGATCAGCAGCACGTTGAACGAAATGATGTGTACGGCCAGGATGATTTCATAACGCCCGCCGAGTCCGAACACGGCCATGACGCCGCTGATCATCAGGCCGAACAGAATGACGAGGGTAAACCAGTCGTCGAAATTCGAGATTCGCCGCAGTGGCGGGTGCATGTAGCGCCGGATGGTCGCGATCAGAAGCAGGAAGATCGTGACCACGGAAATGACGTGGATGATGCCGCTGGGAATCGTCGGCCACCACGTCGCACTGATCCCGAACAGGTTTTTCCAGAAGATCACGTGCGGCGCACCAAGCAGGATGATGGCGAACAGGCCGATGTGGTAGCCGTAGCCGACCGCCTCGCCGAAAGCCGTTCGTTCGAGGAATTCCGGATGCGGCCAGGAACGGTTGCCGACCGCGATGGCGCCTTTTACGGCGGAGCTGCCGCTCGTGGTGCGCCATTCGCTCTTGCGCTTGCGCCAGCCAAGCATGAATGTACTGATAAGCCGCCACAGCACGGCGAAGACAAATACGAACAGCGCGAAATGCAGCATTGGGCCACGGGAAAATTCGAGCAATGTCATGATGATGTCTCCTTGTCGGCCGTGCCGGAAAGTTTCTTCTTGCGCCGATTGGCAGCCACTGCGGCTGCCGCGCCCACCGCCACGCCGGCGGCGGCGCCGGCTGCGATCTGACCGGTATCGTTGAACAGTTTCGAGGTGACCGGCTCATAGAAGCCGCCCTGATCCCAGAATTCGGGCTCCGAGCAGCCGAGGCAACCATGCCCGGCCTCAACCGGCCAGGACGTGCCGCCATTCCACTTGATGGTGGCGCAGGCGTTGTAGGTCGTCGGGCCGCGGCATCCGAGCTTGTACAGGCACCAGCCGTTGCGCGCACCTTCGTCGTCGAACGATTCTGCGAACAGGCCCCTGTCGTAGAAACGGCGCCGATAGCAGCGGTCGTGGATGGTGTTGCCGAAAAAGGCCTTGGGCCGAAGATTGTTGTCCAGATCGGGGACGCCGGAGGCCAGGAAGCTGACCAGCGTGCCGGTCATGACTTCCGGAATCGGCGGACAGCCCGGAACGTTGATGATCGGCTTGTCCTTGATGATCTCGGATACGCCGACCGCACCCGTCGGATTGGGGTAGGCCGCGCCCACGCCGCCGAAGGAAGCACAGACGCCCACCGCGACAATGGCGGCAGCGCCTTCGGCGGCTTCATGCAACTGGTCGGTGAAGGAATGACCGGCGCTGGTGCCGTAAATACCGTCCATCTTGGTTGGAATCGAACCGTCACAGATCAGTATGTACTCGCCCCAGGCTTCTTCCATCGCTTCGTGGCGGGCTTCCTCGGCCGCGTCACCGGCGGCAGCCTGCAGCGTGTGGTTGTAGTCCAGCGAGATGGTCTCGAACATCAGGCTTTCCAGCGAAGGTGCAAACGAGCGCGTCAGCGATTCGAGACAGCCGGTGCATTCCTGAAAGGGCATGTAAATGATCGTCGGTCGACGCGCGGCCCGCAGTTGTTGGGCGAAGGCGGCCGTCATGCCCGGCGGCATCGCCATCAGCGCCGTGATGCCGGCGCAGTATTTCAGAAAGCGACGGCGTCCGACGCCGTTCTCGTCCATGATCTGACCGATGGTCGGTCTTTCCTTGCGGTTATCGATGCTCATTTATGCTGCTCCTTGCGATTGTTCTTCCAATCGGTCTCGCAGGTGCCGGACTGCTTCGGCGATATGATCGGGTTGGGCGCTCAGGAAATCGGGGAATCGGGCGATCTCGATATATTCCGCGAGAATCCTGTCGTTCTCGCCCTTGTGCTGCACCCACCAGACGCCGGGAAAGGCGGTTTCACGGATCCGTGTCGGGCCGTCCATGTGCACGGTCAGGTCCAGTTCTCCCTGGCCCAGCATCTTCTTGATTCCGTGGAACTCGTCAGGCGCCATGGGCAGGCTCTTGAGATCGATGGCGCCCGTCTCCCCGGTTTCATGAAGCCGTTCGAGGTGGGAGAGAATTTCGTGGGCCATCGCCTGGACGCCTCCGCCAATGGTGGCGGCCTTGCCCGGCGCCGATTTGATCGTCAGCGGGATGGTTTCGGTCATGCGTCTTCTCCCAGCATGCCGACCACGATTTCGACGGCTTCGTCGATCGCCTTGTCCACGGGCGCGCTGGGTGCACAACTCCAGCCGACGTCTCGCGGCTGGATGCCGACCAGCGCATAGCGGGGCGGCAAGCGCCCGCGCAGGCGCGCCGCGGTGAGTACGTCGAGCAGGTTGACTTCATGAACGCTGGGCCGCGCGCTGTTGGAGAGGTACGCGTCCATTTCGGCGTTTCTGAAGATCTGGACCGTGCCGGCCTCGGCTTCGAGTTCGGCCGCGTCGACGATGATCAGGCGCTCGGAGGCTTCGACTTTTTCGAGCAGGGTGAACGAAAGCGTGCCGCCGTCGATCAGCTCGACGTGTGGCGGCAGCGTCTGCCCGCCCAGGCGTTCGACGGCGTGTATGCCGGCGCCGTCATCGCCGAGCAGATTGTTGCCGATGCCGATGATCAGGGTGCCTGAGGGTTGTGTCCCTTCCCGGGCCCTGGCGGCATGGGCGGATTCGGTTGTTGCTGTGGCTTGCATCGGCTCCTCCGTCAAGCGACAGGATCGATACTAAAGCCGGGGCACGGCGATGCGTTTGATGCAGGTCAATCAAGGCTGATCCCGGGTTTGATCTGAATCATGTCTGCCTGTATGCGTCACTGCTAGTCTCGCCTTCGAAAGCCCGATCCGGAATGCGGAAAAATGCACGAACTTGCCGTTTGCAATGCGCTGATGAACCAGGTGCGGGCGACCGCGCTGCAACACGATGCCGAAAGCGTGGGCCGGATTACCGTTCGCGTCGGACCATTGTCCGGCGTGGAGCCGGATCTGCTCCGCCATGCCTTCACGATTGCCCGGGGAGGAGACTACACCGACCAGGCCGAGCTGGTGATCGAAGCGACAACGATTCGCATCCGGTGCCGGGTCTGCGGCCATGAAAACGAAGCGGTCCCGAATCGCATGCTTTGCGCGGCCTGTGGCGCTTACAATGTGGCGGTATGCAGCGGCGACGAACTGCTGCTTGCCAGTATCGAACTACACGGCATTCCGGATTCCGGAGCGAACCGAAAATCGAAGAATGCCCAAGGAGAAGAAACCCATGTGTGAAACCTGCGGTTGTTCCATTCCGGATCATGCGCATCCCGAGCCCGCCGACACGCATACCGTGGACGTACTCAAGGGGCTGATGAGCTCGAACGATCATGCCGCCGAACACAATCGCGAGCATTTCGATCGCGCCGGCACGCTCGTCGTCAACCTGATGTCGTCACCTGGCGCCGGCAAGACGCGACTGCTGGAACAGACGGCTGCGGCGCTCGATGGACGTTTGAACATTGCAGTCATCGAGGGCGACCTCGAGACCGAGAACGACGCGGAGCGCCTGCGTCGTGGGGGCATTCGTGCCCACCAGATCACCACCGGAAGCGCCTGCCATCTGGATGCCCACCTGATCCACCAGGCGCTGCATGAATTTCCGCTGGTCCATGACGAGAAGCCCGTGGATGTCCTGTTTGTCGAAAACGTGGGCAACCTGGTATGCCCGGCCGCGTTCGACCTCGGCCAGCACCTGAACGTAGTGCTGCTGTCAACGACCGAGGGCGACGACAAGCCGGCCAAGTATCCGGTCATGTTCAGGGCCGCCGACCTGGTGGTCGTGAGCAAATGCGACCTGTTGCCCATGCTCGACGATTTCAGCCTGGAGCGTGCCAAGGCGTCGCTCAAAGGATTGGGCAACGAAACCCCGGTGGTGCAGGCCGCGGCCGGCCGTCAGATCGAAATCGGGGAATGGGTCGAGTGGCTGGAGCAAAAACGGAGCGAGCATCTGCCGGTCTCCGCTTCCCCGCACAGGGCCGAAGCCGCAACCGTCGCCTGACAACGCGTTCTCTAAAAACCGGAAACGGGGCCCGCGCGGCCCCGTCTTCAGCAGGTTCCCTGGCGGATACTGAACACGCCGAGGTGCATCAATCGTCGCCGACGGCGATGCCGACGCGCGGCAGCAACTTGCGATGCACCAGGACGATCAGGCCGGCGACGGCAAACGCGCCGAGGAATACCCCGACGGCCGGACCCGCTTCACTCATGATGTCGGGTTCTGTCACCAGCACGATTGCGAGTGCGATCATCACCACGCCCCCGATCAGCTTAAGCACCCGCGCCTGGCCTTCCTGGAATTTCTCGATCCTGAGCTTTGCCACCGCAATGAAGAAAATCACCAGTTCGTCGAGCAGGTAGATAAGCAGGTAGGCGACCAGCAGACCGAAAAACGCCGCGGTACCGACTTCCTGGGCGCTGACCAGGCCACTCCAGATGACCGGAAAGCCGGCCGTGCAGGGCAGTTCGATCAAGGCGATCCCCGAGGCCATCACGATGGTTGCGGCGCCCAGTGCGAGCGGCGACCGACCGTCGGTCATCAGAGCGCGGAATTTCTGATAGATGCCGGGCTTGTACCGGTCGTCGATCGTGAACGAAAAACCGCGCTTGAACCAGAAGTAATCCTTGATGTTGACCAGGCCGAAGGTCAGCGCGAACAGCGCCACGATCCAGTACATCCAGGGCAGGTACGTGGCATAGGCGAGCACGCTGAATACGCCGACGATGAACAGGCCGTAGATCAGCGCCGTCGTGAACAGGAACGCCAGTCCGACGATCATCACGCGCTGGCGCGAGCCGGAATGCAGCACCAGCGCAATCAGGATGGTGAGCAGCCACAGCGAACACGGGTTGAAGCCGTCGACGAACGCGATGATCGCGGTGCTCAGCAGCAACGGCTGGACGCTGAGATCCATTGTGCCGAGCAGCGGGATGTCGATGGTGGCATCGGCCGCCTCCGGCGACGACGCAGACAACTGCTGCGCGACGGAGCGTTCGCGCGCGTCGGGACACCCTTGGTCCAGGCAGCGCTGGAGCTGGCTTTCGATCTCGGCGCGGATTTGCGGGCTGTCCCCGACCCAGACCGAACCGCCCAGGAAAACCATGGGCACCGAGCCGGGCTTGACATCATGGGCGCGCGACATTGCACGAAGCAGGTCGTGGTGTTCGCGGGTTTCCATGATTTCGTAATAGCGCACCTCGACGTCGTCGTGCTCGCGCGCCAGCGCATTCGTGAATTCACGCTGGGCATTGCAGTGCGGACAGGTCGCGCTCTTGAATACATGCAGCGTGATCGGCGCTGTTTCTTCGCCTGTGGATCGGTTCTCCGCCTGGGCGAGGGCACTGTTGACCTGCAGCGTCGACAGCAGCACGAAAAGCGACAGTGCCAGGCGCAGGAAAAAGGGGCGATTCGATGCTGCTGCGGGC
>JAGXKW010000077.1 GCA_018334995.1 Wenzhouxiangellaceae bacterium | reverse complement strand
GGTGTAGTTGTAGAAGAAGCGATCGGACTTGTCGTCGGCGGTCACGACGGCGATCGAGCCCAGCTCCGGCACGTCGAGCGCCTCGCTCTGCCAGCCGTCGTCGCCATGGGTGAAGCGCAGCAGGCGGCTGACCACGTTGTCGAGCACGTTGACGATGACGGTGTTGTCGGTGGTCGTGACGCCCGAGATGGACGCTCGCGTATCGGGCTGAAACACGACGCTGAGCTCCGGCGTGCCGGCTTCGAAACTCTCCATCGGTCCGGCGACCAGCGCCCCCTGCTTGAAAGTCCTGCCGGCCACTTCCCAGTCCGACTTCAGCTCGACCAGCAGCTGGCCGTCGAGCATGCCGGCCAATTCGGCGTCGTCGGGGACATCGAGGCGACGTACGTCGCCGTCTGCATAACGGAAATAGCGGCGGGAAAAGAAATCCGGCACACGAATGATCAGGTCGTAGTAATCGTCGCCGTCCCAGAACCGCACGCCGCTCGACGCCACGTCGGTCTTCTCGCCCTCGAAGATCAGTTCGGCATCCTCGCGCGGTTCACCGCGCCGCCAAAGCCGCACCGTGCGCGGATAGCCCGAGTCGGTCATTTCTTCCTCGTCGAACGCCGGGCCGTAGAACACGCTGTCGCGGTCGCGCCAGCTGATCCGGCTCTTGGATTCCGGCACCTGGAAACCGTCGGCGACGAACTCGCGCGTCTCCAGGTCGAATTCGCGCCGCACGGCCGCATCGGCACCGCCGACGGAAAGTCCGACCAGGCAGCGGTCATAGTCCGGATAGCGGCAGTTCGAGCCGGCCCAGATCCAGTTCTCGTCCTCGGCTTCGGCCAGCGCATCGACGTCGAGAATCACGTCCCAATCGCGATTGTCATCACGATTGTCATCACGATCGTCGGCCCGGTAGGCCTTCAGCGAGGTCTTGCGCCAGATCCCGCGCACGTGTTCCTCGTCGCGCCAGAAGTTGTAGACCTCCCCGCCCATCAAGGACGGGTAGGCGATTCGATCGTCGGAGGTCAGGATCTCCAGCGCGCGCTCGTGGATGGGCTCGAACAGCGGGTGGGCCTCGAGCTCGGCCAGCGAGACTTCGTTCTGGCCGCGGGCCCAGGCCAGCGCGTTCGGGCCCTCGACTTCCTCGAGCCACAGGTAGGGATCGTTCTGTGCCATTGCCATTCCGGTCGCAGCCATTGTGGCGGCCATTGTCGTAACAGTCGCCGCGCGCATCAGGATATTACGGATGTTCATCGTTTATTCAATCCATCCAGGAAAGTTCAAACGCCCATTGTGCCGGTTCTCCGGCCCGGCAGCCTGTGTCTTTGGTCACGGAAATACACGAACCGCTGAACGACCGCGCACCGGAACCCTGGCATAGACTGCCGCAATGCCCGTAAACGGACCGACAAGCGGAACCTTCGACGTGGTCGTCATCGGCGCGGGCGCGGCCGGGCTGATGTGCGCCATCGCCGCCGGCCGGCGCGGGCGCCGGGTGCTGGTGGCCGATCACGCCAACAAGGTCGGAAAGAAGATCCTGATGTCCGGGGGCGGGCGCTGCAACTTCACGAACATGTATTCGGGACCGGAGAATTTTCTTTCGAACAACCCGCACTTCGCCAAGTCGGCACTCAACCGCTACACCCCGTGGGACTTCATCGCGCTGGTGGAAAAGCACCGCGTCGATTATTACGAGAAGAAGCTCGGACAGCTGTTCTGCGTGCAATCGTCGAAGCAGATCGTCGCGCTGCTGCTGGCCGAATGCGAAGCGGCCGGCGTCGAAGTGCGCACGCACTGTCCCGTCGAAGTGAAGCAGCTCGGCCCGGCCCACGAACTGTCGTCGATGACCGGTGAAATCAGCTGCGAATCGCTGGTCATCGCCACCGGCGGGTATTCGATTCCGAAAATGGGCGCGACCGGCTTCGGCATCGATCTTGCTCGTCGGCTCGGTCTGGCGATTCGGCCGACCGTCGCCGCGCTGGTGCCGGTCACGCTGCCCGAGCGCAAGCTGGCGCAGCTGTCCGACCTGGCCGGAGCGTCGGTGGATACCGTGACCGCCGCCGGCGGAGCAGGCTTTCGCGAGAACATCCTGTTCACCCATCGCGGCCTCAGCGGTCCGGCGGTGCTCCAGGCATCCAGCTACTGGCGGCCCGGCGAGCCGATGATCATCGACCTGTTTCCCGATCTCGACCTGGGCGCATACCTGCGCGAGCAGCGCGCCCTGCGGCCGCGCGCGGAATTGAGGACCGTCCTGTCCGAAACGCTGACCCGCCGCATCGCCCGGCGCTGGTGCGAGCTGTGGCTCCCCGATAAGCCGCTGGCCGAACTCGGCGACCGGGAAATCGACCAGGTCGAGTCGCGCTGCAAGACCTGGACGGTCTGGCCCGACGGCACCGAGGGCTACCGCACCGCCGAAGTCATGCTGGGCGGCATCGATACCGATTCGCTGTCGTCGAAGACCATGGAATGCCGCGACCACCCGGGCCTTTACTTCATCGGCGAAGTCGTCGACGTCACCGGCCATCTCGGCGGCCACAACTTCCAGTGGGCCTGGGCCTCGGGCCACGCCGCCGGCGAAGTGGCCTGACGGCCGTGTTTGGAGTGTTTTCCTGTACTTCGCGGAGACAATTTCGATCACGAAACCGAATCGGGCCAGGCCGAGGCGTCTATGGTTTCGACATAGCCGTGCCAGGTGGCGTAGCCGAGCAGCGGGATGGCGACGATCAGGCCCAATCCGGCCGTAGCAAAACCGAGTCCCGTCACTAAAACGATCAGCGCGATCCAGACGGCCATTGCCGGCTTGTTGCGCAGCACCGCATTGACGCTGGTAATGCACGCGGTGACCATATCGGCGTCGCGGTCGACGATCATGGGAAGGGAAAAAGCCGCGGCCGAGAACGTGACCAGCGCGAAAATCGATCCCACGGCCGAGCCGATGCCGAGAAAGCGCAGCAGCAGCAAGGGATCGTGGCTCTCTCCGGCCGGGAAGAACACGTGCACCATCACGCCTGCGCGCACCCACACAAGAAAGATCACCAGCAGCACCAGCGCGAACACCAGTGCGTCGCGCAGCGCAAACTGCATGCGCCTGACCGAGCGCGCGAACGAGACCGGTTCGCCCCTGCCGATCTGCCGGCTGACCGAGTACATGCCCGTGGCCATCAGAGGTGCGACGAAGATGAAGCCTGACAGCATCGAAATGACCAGCACGTAGCTGCCCAGCCACCAGGCGAGCAGCGATACGCCAAGGCTGACGGCGAACACGATCAGCCCGTAGCCCAGGCTGACCGGCAGGCTGGCCCGATAGTCGCGCCAGCCGGCTGCCAGCCAGCGCAGCGGCGCACCTGGATCAAGCCTCCGGCACGGCGCCGCAAAAGGTCGGATATCGTCGGTGCCCTGGTTCATTTCTTCTCCCTCATGTCTCGGTCTGGCCCGTACACTCGGCAACATATCTTACTGACGCGGCCGCGCGACAACCGTCTTCCATGCCATGACCCGCCAACCCGACCAGCCGCCCGGCATATTCACCCAGATTCGACCGCTGGCGACCTACGGCAGGCGTGCCCTTTCGCTGGTCTGGGCCACCAGCCCGTCGCTGACGATCGCACTGGCGGTCCTCACCCTTGCCGCAGGCCTGTTGCCCGCCTCCATCGCCTACGTCGGGAAATTCCTGGTCGACAGCGTGGTCGCCGCCGTCGAGGACAACGCACTGGTCGAAGCGGTCTGGTTCTGGCTTACGCTGGAAGCGCTGCTGGTCGCGGCGATGGCCGCCTCGCAGACGGCGCTGAACATCTGCAACAACCTGCTGCGTGCGCGTCTGGGGCACCGGGTCAACGTGATGATCCTGGAAAAGACCCAGCAGCTGGAGCTGGCGCAGCTCGAGGACGCCGAGTTCTACGACCGGCTCACCCGCGCGCGCCGCGAAGCCTCCACCCGGCCGCTTTCGCTGGTGCAGAAAACCTTCGGCGTGATCCAGAACGGCATCGCGATCGTCAGCTTCAGCGGGTTGCTGTTCGCGTTCTCGCCCTGGGCCGTGCTCCTGCTGCTTCTCGGCGGCCTGCCGGCGTTCCTGGCCGAAGCGAAATTCGCCGGCCAGGCGTTCCGCCTGTTCCAGTGGCGCTCGCCGGAAACGCGCGAGATGATGTACCTGGAATCGGTGCTGGCACGCGAGGATTACACCAAGGAAGTCAAGCTGTTCAACCTGGCGCCGACGCTGCTGAAGCGCTACCGCGACATCTTCGGCAGGATCTTCAGCGAGGACCGCAAGCTCACCATCAAGCGGGGCTGGTGGGCGTTCGGGCTGGGCCTGGTCGGTACGCTGACGCTCTACGCCGCCTTCGCCTGGGTGGTACTGGCCACGGTGGCCGGCGGGCTGACCCTGGGCCAGATGACGATGTACATGATGGTTTTCAGGCAGGGCCAGTCCGCGGTCAGCGCCAGCCTGACCGCAATCAACGGCATGTACGAGGACCATCTCTACCTGACCAGCCTGTACGAGTTTCTCGAGCAGCCGGTGCGTGCGCGCGAAGGCAAGGTTCGCCAGGGCGAGGCACCCGGCACCGGGCTGGAAATCGTCGACCTGTCGTTTCGCTATCCGGGCAGCGAGGCGCCGGCGCTGGACCGCATCAACCTGAGGCTGGCGCCGGGCACCAGCCTGGCGCTGGTCGGCGAGAACGGCTCGGGCAAGACCACCCTGACCAAGCTGATCGCCGGCTTGTACGAGCTCGAGGACGGCGACATCCGGCTCGACGGCACCTCGCTGCGCCGCTGGGATCCGCGCGCGCTGCAGGACCGCATCGGCGTGATCTTCCAGGATTTCGCGCGCTACCAGTGGCTGGTCGGCCACAACATCGGCGCCGGCGACGTCGACCAGTTCGAAAGCCACTCGAAATGGCGCGCCGCGGCCGTCAAGGGTCTCGCCGACGACTTCATTCGAGACCTGCCCAGGGGCTATGAGACCCAGCTCGGCCGCTGGTTCAAGGACGGCCGAGAGCTTTCGGGCGGCCAATGGCAGAAGATCGCGCTGGCGCGCGCGTTCATGCGCGAAAACGCCGACATCCTGATCCTGGACGAACCCACGGCGGCCATGGACGCCAAGGCCGAAGCCGAGGTTTTCCAGCACTTCCAGGCCATGGCCGGCAACCGCATCCTGATCCTGATCTCGCACCGTTTCTCGACCGTACGCCAGGCCGACCTGATCGCGGTGATGGATCGCGGCCGCATCACCGAAATCGGCACGCACGAGGCGTTGATGGACCTCGACGGCCAGTACGCGAAACTGTTCGAACTGCAGGCTGCCGCTTACCGCTGACTTGCGACCGCGGGCGCCACTGCTTCGTCGCTGCACAAACCGGTTTGTGCAATGCACAAAAGAAGCGTATCCTGTATCGTTGACTGGCGCACGCCAGCAAGCAAAAACAAGGTGACTGTCCATGTTCTTAACCCCGATCGAGTCCGCCCGGTACTTCGTCGATTCCGCCCAGCGCTCGGTGTTGTACATGGACACCCTGAGAAAGCGCGGCAACCAGGCGCTGGACCATCACGAGGCCGGCAAGCCGCCGGTGCTGGTGTTCGATTACGAAACGGTGCTCGACGGGGCCGCGTTCGACCGCCCGTGCAATTATTTACTGCTGCGCATCACGCCGCCGGACGATGCCCCCACCGACCCGGTCAAGCGGCCTTTCGTCGTCTTCGACCCGCGCGCCGGACACGGACCCGGCATCAGCGGTTCCAAGGAATCAAGCCAGGTCGGCGTGGCGCTGCGCGCCGGTCATCCGGTGTATCTGGTCTCGTTCCGGCCCGAGCCGGAGCCGCACCAGACCCTGCGCGACGTGGCCCGGGCCGAGATGAAGTTCCTGATCGAGGTCGCGCGGCTGCATCCGGAGGCGCCCAAACCCGCTATCGTCGGCAACTGCCAGGCCGGCTGGGCGATCATGATGCTGTCGGCCCACGCCCCGGAACTGGCCTCCATGATCGGCATCGCCGGCGCGCCGCTTTCGTACTGGGCAGGTGTAGAGGGCAAGAACCCGATGCGCTACCTGGCCGGTTTGACCGGCGGCAACTGGATCTCGGCGATGACCGCCGACCTCGGCGCCGGCAGCTTCGACGGCGCCAACCTGGTTTCGAACTTCGAAAATCTCAACCCGGCCAACACGCTGCTGGGCAAACCCTACCGGCTGTACGCCAACGTCGACACCGAGGCCGACCGGTTCCTGGATTTCGAGCGCTGGTGGGGCGGCTATTTCCTGCTCTCGCGCGAGGAAATCGTCGAGCTGACCTCGGAACTGTTCATCGGCAACAAACTGACCCAGGGTCGCATCCTCGACGACGACGACGAGCCGATCGACCTGCGCGCCATCCGCGCGCCCATCGTGGTGATCGCCTCGGAGGGCGACAACATCACCCCGCCGCCGCAGGCGCTGAACTGGATCCTGGACCTGTATTCCGACGTCGCCGAAATCCGCGCCAACGAACAGACCATCGTCTACACGGTGCATCCCGACGTCGGCCACCTGGGCATTTTCGTCTCGGGCAAGGTCGCGGCGCGCGAACACGACAGCCTGGTCAACTCGCTGGACCTGATCGACACCCTCCCGCCCGGGTTGTTCGAGATGGTGATCGATGACGTGTGCACCGAAAACGAGCACGGCATTACCTGCGAAACCTACACCATGCACTTCGAGCAGCGCACGCTCGACGACATCCGCGCCTACGACGACGGCCGCGCCGACGAGGAGCCGTTCCGCGCCGTGGCCCGCTTCTCGGAAATCAACGAGGGCCTGTATTCCACCCTCCTCGCGCCGTGGGTGCAGATGATGGCCAACCCGGCCGCCGCCGAAATGCGCCGCATGCTGCATCCGCAACGATTGCGCTACACGCTGTTCTCCGACGCCAATCCAATGATGGCCGGGGTCAAGCTCGCGGCCGACCTGGTGCGCGACAACCGCGTCGAAGCGCCACCCGACAACCCGCTGCGCCAGATCGAGCGTGGCATGGTCGAATCGTTCCAGCGCACCCTCGAGCAGGCCACCGATCGGCGCGACGTGGCCATCGAGCAGGTCTTCAAGGCCATCTGGACCCACCCCCTGGTCCAGGCGCTGGCCGGCGAGAAAGCCACCCACGCCGATTCGGCCAAGCCAGCCGCCGGCCAGCGCCGGGCGCTGGAGCAGGTGCGCGATCTCAAGCTCGCCGGCATCGCCGCGCGCGAGCACGAGGGCGGGTTTGCCGATGCCGTGCTGCGCGTGGTCTATGCCGCGGTCAAGGCCGGCAGGCGCGTCGACGCCCAGGCCTTCGCCGCCGCCCGGGAAATCTGGATGAAGCACGAGCGCTTCCGCGTGCTCGACCGCGATGCGTTCATCGAAAAGGCGCGCGAAGCCGCCCTGATGGTGGCCTTCGACGAACAGGCGGCTCTCGAAGCCCTGCCGCGGCTGTTGCCGACCGAGCGCGATCGAGCGGACGCGCTGCACATCATCGCCCGCATCATCGAGCTGCACCCGGAAACCGCCACCGAAGTGCGCCAGGTGCAGCAACGCGTCGAACGAATCCTGGAACAAAGCACCCAGGCGGCGTGAAACCGCGGCGCCTGAAATCAAGCCACGCCGAAGCGTTTCATCGGCATTATTGACGGCTGCGCTGCGCTTATCCGGCCACGAGAACCATCAGGTCTGCTTTAGGCTGGATAAGCGAAGCGCATCCACCGGACCCGGTTCCAGCGTTCAGGTGCCAACCCGCAAGCAGCGTTCGTAAAGCTTCTCGTATATCGGCCGGCAGGCCTCGGCGACTTCGAGCGCCTCGCCGGTCAGCTCCGGCGCCGTTGCGCTCGGCGGCTCGAAGCCGGTCGACTGCCGGACGTTGTGATACCAGTGCGACCCCCAGGGCCCATCGCTTGGCCGGCGACCGGCCGGCCAGACCAGCATTTCGGGCATGAAGGCGATCTCCAGCCGCGCGCACAGTTCGCGCAGATGACCCTCCGGATCGCCCAGGAAGTCCGCGCTGTCGATCACCGGCGGATCCTGATCCAGCTCTTCGGTGACGAACCGGTACAGGTCCCATTGCTGCGGCACCCCGATGTCTTCGGGGCTGACCCTGTCGCGCATGCCCAGGTACGAGGCGACCACGGGCGCGGGGTCGCGGATCAGGAACACGTGGACGAGCCTGGAAAGCCAGCCGCGCTGCATCATTTCCGGCAGCAGATGATGGGTCATGTGCTTCTGGTACCAGACCGGCCGGCTGTCCGGCGCCTGGCCGATCAGCGATTCGGTCACCTTGCGCCAGTCGGTTTCCATGGCATCGATGATCTCGTCACGCATCGGATGGTCCTCGCCGGTCAGTTTCAGCCAGGCGCCGTAAAGCGGCTCGTCGGAAACGGAACAATCGGTACGGTTTTCGAACGCCCGCATCATGGCCGTGGAAATGTTTCGCGGTCCGGACCACGTGGCGACGCGAAGAGGGTCCGTGCTGTGAGTGCTCATGCCTCGCTCTCCAGCAGGTCGGCATAGGCCTGTTGCAGACGCTCGGTCACCGGGCCTCTTTCGCCGCTGCCGATGCGCCGGCCGTCGATCTCGCCGACCGGCTTGAGGCCCGAAAGCGTACCGGTGGTAAACGCCTCGTCGGCCGAGTAGACGTCGGTGAGGCTGAACGATTTCTCGCGACACTCGATGCCCAGGTCCCGACACAGCGAAATCACGTGGCCGCGGGTGATTCCGCCCAGGCAGTAGCGCCCGTCGGAAGTCGTGACCACGCCGTCGCGAACGATGAAGAAGTGGGTGGAATTGCAGGTGGCGACGAAGCCGTCCGGGTCCAGCATCAGCGCCTCGTCGGCGCCGGCAACACCGGCCTGGATGCAGGCCAGGATGCAGTTGAGCTTGCTGTGGCTGTTGAGCTTCGGATCCTGCACGTCGGGCGCGCCGCGATGAACGTGCACTGTGAAAAGGTTCTGCGGATGCATCAGCGCCTCGTCG
>JAGXKW010000076.1 GCA_018334995.1 Wenzhouxiangellaceae bacterium | reverse complement strand
GGGTGTCCGCTGAGATACAGCCCCAGGCTTTCGCGTTCGGCGCGCAGGCGCTGGCGCGAGGTCCAGGCGGACACCTCGGGTAGCGGCGCGTCTTCGGGCGTCGGGCTGCCGCTTGGCGCCGGTGCGCCGAACAGGCTGCCCTGCCCGGCGGCGGTATCGGCCTGGTGGCGCTCGGCCGCCGACCAGGCATCCGGCAGCGCCTGCAGCAGCGCCGCGCGATTGGCGTGCAGGCAGTCCAGGGCGCCGGCGCGCACCAGCATCTCCACGGTCTTGCGCGTCATCTTCGCGAGTTCGATCTCGCGCAGCATGGCGCCCAGCGAGGGAAAGCTTCCGACTTTCTCACGCGCGTCCAGCAGCGCCTCGATCGCGCCTTCGCCTACGCCCTTGATCGCGCCCAGGCCGTAGCGGATCACGCCGTCCTCGACCTCGAAGCGCCATTCCGATCGGTTGACGTCGGGCGGGCGCACCTCGAGCTCCATTGCCCGGCAGTCCTCGATCAGGTTGGCGATCTTGTCGGTCTTGTCCATGTCGGCCGAAAGGACCGCGGCCATGAACTCGGCCGGGTAATGCGCTTTCAGCCAGGCGGTCTGGTATGCGACCAGGGCGTAGGCGACCGAGTGCGATTTGTTGAAGCCGTAGTCGGCGAAGGTCTCCATCAGGCCGAACAGGTGCTCGGCCTCGGCTTCGGCGACGCCCTGGCTGGCCGCCCCCTCGATAAAGATGGCCCGCTGTTCGTCCATCAGCGCACGTTTCTTCTTGCCCATCGCCTTGCGCAGCACGTCGGCCTGGCCCAGCGAGTAGCCGGCAACGACCTGGGCGATCTGCATGATCTGTTCCTGGTATAGCATGACGCCGTAGGTAGGCTCGAGAATGGACTCGGTCAGCGGATGCGGGTAATCCACGCGGGCCCGGCCGTGCTTGCGCTCGACGTAGTCGTCGACCATGCCGGCCTTGATCGGGCCCGGACGGAACAGCGCAACGGCCGCGACGATGTCGTTGAAGCTGTCGGGCACCAGTTTTCTGAGCACGTCCTTCATGCCGCGCGATTCGAGCTGGAATACCGCGGTGGTGTGCGCTTTTTGCAACAGGCCGAAGGTCTCGGGATCGTCCAGCGCCAGATCGTCCAGCGAGACCGGTTCCAGGCCCGCGGTGCGGCGCTGGCGATTGACCGACTTCAGCGCCCAGTCGATGATGGTCAGGTTTCTCAGGCCCAGGAAGTCGAACTTGACAAGACCGACGGCCTCGACATCGTCCTTGTCGAACTGGGTGACCACCGAGCCGGTGCGCGGGTCGGTATACAGCGGGGCGAAATCGGTCAGCGGGCCGGGGGCGATGACCACGCCGCCGGCGTGCTTGCCGGCATTGCGCGCCACTCCCTCCAGCTGCAGGGCCAGCTCCAGGATGCTGCGCGTGTCGTCTTCGGATTCGAAACGCTGCTGCAGCTCCTTTTCCTGCTCGAGTGCCTTTTCCAGCGTGATGTTGAGCTCCATCGGGATCAGCTTGGCGATGGAGTCGACGAAACCGTAGTTGTAGCCCAGCACGCGGCCGCAGTCGCGCACCGCGGCCTTGGCCGCCAGCGTGCCGTAGGTGATGATCTGGCTGACCCGGTCGCGTCCGTACGTATCGGCGACGTAATCGATGACGCGGTCGCGCCCCTCGATGCAGAAGTCGATATCGAAATCGGGCATGGACACACGCTCGGGGTTCAGAAATCGCTCGAACAGCAGGTCGTAGCGCAGCGGATCCGGATCGGTAATGCCGATGGCCCACGCCACCAGCGAGCCGGCCCCCGATCCGCGGCCCGGACCGACCGGGACATCGTTGTTGCGCGCCCAGGCAATGAAGTCGGCGACGATCAGGAAGTAGCCGGAAAAGCCCATCGAAACGATGACTTCCAGTTCCTTCTCGGCGCGTTCGCGGTAATCCGATTCGCTTCGGCCCGAAGCGCTGCCGTAGCGCTGCAGCCGCTGGTCCAGACCTTCCCGGGTCTTGCGCCGGAGAAAATCGTCGGCGTTCTCGCCGGCCGGCAGCGGGAATTCAGGCAGCGAGTAGTGACCGAGTTCCAGATCCAGGTTGAGGCGCTTGGCCAGTTCTACGGTGTTGTCCAGCGCCACCGGGACATCTTCGAACAGCGCGGCCATTTCGGTCGGGGATTTCAGGTATTGCTGGTCGACGAACTCGTGCGGCCGGTGCTTGTCGTCCAGCAGTCTGCTCTGGTGGATGCACACGCGCGCCTCGTGGGCCAGGAACCGGTCGGCGGACGGAAAGCGCACGTCGTTGGTCGCCACGACCGGGATTTGCAGTTCGCCGGCCAGCGCCAGCAGACCGTTCTCGGCGCGTTGTTCGGCGCTGCGCCCGGTGCGCTGCAACTCGAGGTAGACCCGGTTCGGGAATTCCCTTTGCCAGGCGACCAGGCGCCGGCGTGCTTCCTCGTAGTGACCGCCGACGAGCGCCTGGCCGACGTCCGAGCTCCACGAAAGCAGCGCGATCAGGCCGTCGCCGGCGCCATGCAGCCAGTCGAACCAAAGCCGCGGCTGGCCCTCCACGCGGCCCTCGATGAAGCTCTGCGAGATCAGCCGGCACAGATTGAGGTAACCGGCATGATTCTGCACCAGCAGTGTGGCCGAGGAAAATTCGGTCTCGTTGGCCGGGCTGGCCAGGCGCACGTCGCAGCCCACCAGCGGCTTGATGCCGTTGGCGTGGGCGGCATTGATGAACTTGACCAGGCCGAACAGGTTGTGCCAGTCGGTGATCGCCAGCGCCGGCATGCCCGCCGCGCGTGCCTGAGCGGCGAGCGCCGCGGGTGTCGCCAGCCCGTCTTCGAGACTGTACTGGGAGTGCACTCGCAGGTGGACGAAGGGTCGCGGCGGAGTTTGCGGGCGCTCGGGCATGGCATGAAATTATAGCGCCGGAACGGGAACCTCGCCGAGGCGGACGCCGGCGAAAAAAGCCGATCCATAGATGATCAAAAAGACGATATGAGACTTGTCAGGACGGCATTTCTTGGTATACTTCAGGGCTTGGCTCGGGCGATTAGCTCAGTTGGTTAGAGCGCTGTCTTGACATGGCAGAGGTCACTAGTTCGAATCTAGTATCGCCCACCAAAATTTTCCCTTCAGGATTCCGCAGGCACGCACCAGGCGCCGCCGTGCGGTGCTCGAAATCCTCAGATACCCCTTTGTATATTCCGGTTTCTGCGCGCCGCGCGACGGCGCCTGGCACGCACCTGCGAAACCCTGAAGGGAAAATTTGCATTTTCGCGAGTTGTGAGCGCTCCGGCGGTCACCGCTTGGCACGCACCAGGCGCCGCCGTGCGGTGCTCGAAATCCTCAGATACCCCTTTGTATATTCCGGTTTCTGCGCGCCGCGCGACGGCGCCTGGCACGCACCCGAGAAACCCTGAGAAGAAAATTCACCGTTGGGGCAGGAAAAGCTTTGAGAAACCCTCGCAGCAGGCCGGGTTGCGGAAGAGCCGGGTCAACACTGCGGTCCCTGCGCGCCGCGTGCGGGGCTGGTGCGGGTACAATTGAAACTTGGGAATCAATCTTGTGAAATCGCGAAACATCCATGCCTGAAATCATTCTTCCCGACGGCAGTCGGAAATCGTTTCCCGAGCCGGTGACGGTGCGCGAGGTCGCGGCCGATATCGGGCCGGGGCTTGCCAAGGCGGCGCTGGCCGGCGAGTTCAACGGCAAGCTGGTCGACGTCGACTTCCGGATCGAGGACGACGGCAACCTGCGCATCATCACGCCGCGCGACGAGGAGGGCGTGGAGGTGATCCGGCATTCGACCGCACACCTGATGGCCCAGGCCGTCAAGCGGCTGTATCCGGAGACCCAGGTGACGATCGGGCCGACCATCGAGCACGGTTTCTATTACGACTTCGCGCGCGAGGAGGCCTTCCATCCCGAGGACCTCGAGGCGATCGAGAAGGAAATGCAGCGCATCGTCGACGAGGACCTGCCGGTCCAGCGCAGCGAGCTGCCGCGTGACGAGGCGATTTCGTTTTTCCGCGACCAGGGCGAGGAGTACAAGGCCGAGATCATCGCCGACATTCCGGCCGGCGAGACGCTTTCGCTTTACCGCCAGGGCGATTTCATCGACCTGTGCCGCGGCCCGCACGTGCCGTCGACCGGCAAGCTGGGCGCGTTCAAGCTGACCAAGCTGGCCGGCGCGTACTGGCGCGGCAATTCCGACAACGAAATGCTGCAGCGCATCTACGGCACGGCCTGGGGCGACAAGAAGCAGCTCAAGCAGTATCTGAAGCGGCTGGAAGAGGCCGAGAAGCGCGATCACCGGCGCATCGGCAAGCAGCTGGGACTGTTCCACACCCAGGCCGAAGCGCCGGGCATGGTGTTCTGGCACGACCACGGATGGCGCATCTACCGGCTGGTGCAGGACTACATCCGCGAGCGGCTGCAGGCGGCCGACTACCAGGAAGTGCACACGCCCGAAGTTCTGGATCTCTCGCTGTGGCAGAAGTCCGGTCACTGGGAGAACTTCAAGGACAACATGTTCATCACTTCGTCGGAAGACCGCAGCTTTGCGATCAAGCCGATGAACTGTCCCTGCCACGTGCAGATCTTCAACCAGGGGCTGCGCAGCTATCGCGACCTGCCGCTGCGCATGGCCGAGTTCGGCTCGTGTCATAGAAACGAGCCGTCCGGATCGCTGCACGGGCTGATGCGGGTGCGCAATTTCGTCCAGGATGACGCGCACATTTTCTGCACCCCGGCCCAGATGGGCGACGAGGTGCGGTCGTTCAACGCGCTGGTGTTCGACGTCTACCGCGATTTCGGTTTCGAGGACATCCAGGTCAAGCTCTCGACCCGGCCCGAGCAGCGCGTGGGCTCCGACGAAGTCTGGGACCGCGCCGAGGCCGCGCTGAAGGATGCGCTTGAATCTCGCGACATCGAGTACCAGATACAGCCCGGTGAAGGCGCCTTCTACGGACCCAAGATCGAATTCTCGCTGACCGACTGCATCGGCCGGGTCTGGCAGTGCGGCACGATGCAGGTCGACTTCTCGATGCCCGATCGGCTGGGCGCGGCCTACGTCGACGAGCAAGGCGAAAAGCAGGTGCCTGTGATGCTCCACCGGGCCATTCTCGGATCGGTCGAGCGCTTCATCGGCGTGCTGATCGAGCACTACGCCGGCAACCTGCCGGTATGGCTGGCGCCGGTACAGGTGCAGGTGCTCAATATTACCGACGACCAGGCCGAATACGCCGAATCGGTCGCTCATCGACTCCAGAAGCTTGGATTTAGGGCAGAATGCGACTTGAGGAACGAAAAGATCGGATTTAAAATCCGCGAGCAGACCCTGGCCAAGGTACCGTACCTGCTTGTCGTGGGTGACCGGGAGAAGGAAGACGGCACCGTCGCCGTTCGCCAACGCGACGGCGCGGATCTGGGTACCATGCGCCTGGAAGCATTCGCTGACCGGCTCGGTCAGTGGGAAGCGCGCCGCGGCCGCACCCGGCCCGGCGACTGAACCATTTGATGAATCGAACGAAGGAGACCTTCACATCGCAACGGACAAGAAGACGCGGCGCAACGAAGACATCGTTGCGCCCCAGGTAAGAGTCGTGGGGCCCGACGGTGACCAGATCGGAATCCGGTCGCGGGAGGATGCCATCGCGCTGGCCGAGGATGAAGGCATGGATCTGGTCGAGATCGCGCCGCAGGCATCGCCTCCGGTATGCCGCATCATGGATTGGGGCAAGTTCCGCTTCGAGGAGTCGAAGAAGGCTCAGGCCCAGAAAAAGAAACAGAAGCAGATCCAGGTCAAGGAAGTCAAGTTTCGACCCGGCACCGATGCACACGACTACGAAGTCAAGATGCGCAACCTCAGGCGCTTCGTCGAGGAGGGCGACAAGGTCAAGGTCACGTTGCGCTTTCGCGGCCGCGAAATGGCCCACCAGGATCTCGGCCGCGACTTGCTCAAGCGCGTCGAGGGCGATATGGAAGGCGAGGTGACGGTCGAACAATACCCGCGTATGGAAGGCCGTCAGATGGTCATGATGCTGGCGCCGAAGAAGACCTGAAAGACGACTGATGCGCCAGTGCCGTGGATGATCAGATCCCCGGGCGTGGCTACTATCCCTAGCGAAGAGTCGAAGATCCGGCAGCCACCGGCTGCCGGATCAATTTTGCGCCGTCAGAAGTTGAAAGTAACGCGGCCGTAGATAAATCGTCCGTTGAACCCAAACGGCGAGAAGCCGGAAAACGGGAAGATGCGGTCGAACGTCGTTGTCGACTGGCCAGCCGCTTCATTATTCTCGAGCGTAGTATCTGGATATACATCGAATACGTTGTTTGCCCCCAATGCCAGCGACAGGAATTCGTTGGCCTGATAACTCACTTCGACATCGGTAATCCACTTGGCATCCAGTGTCTCGTCGCTGTCGGCCGATGTGCCTGGATCAACGGTTTCGCCGAATCGATTGGTCAGCGCATTGAAGCGGAAAGGCCCGTAAAACCAGGTGCCGCCGACATTGAATTTAGTCTCGGGCGCGCCCCGCTCGAAACGTGCGCGTTCACGACGTGAGAACAGGTTGTCTTCGGTGACTCCGATCTCAGCCAATTCCGGCGGCGGATCGATTACGGATGATACTTCGTTGTCGGTGTAGTTGAAGCCGCTGTTCAGCGTCATTCGACCGTATTCAGCGAGCGAAAAATCATAGTTTGCAACGATATCGACCCCGCTGGTTTCACTGTCGATGGCATTCAGGAAGAAGCGCGCGCGATTTGCCCCGGTTCCGGCGAGCAATTGTTCGATTCCCGGCCCGGAAAGGTTTTCCGAAAGCACGATGCGGTCATCGATCTCGATGTAGAAAAAGTCGGCCGTGATGTTCAACCCATCGATCGGCGTGAGCACAAAGCCGCCCGAAACCGAAAGGCTTTCCTCTTCTTCCAGTCCGGGGGAGCCGAGCGCACGCGCGACATCGCTGTCGGGTCTGAACGTACCGGTTTCAGTAGGCACGCCGTCGACGAAAACGGTGGCAACCGAAGTGAACGTCTGTTGCGCAAGCGATGGAGCGCGAAACCCGGTCGAGGCCGAAGCACGCAGTGAAAGTGACTCGTTGACGCGGAAGCGGGTTGCCAGCTTGCCGTTAATTGTCGAGCCGAAATCCGAGTAGTCCTCGAAGCGAAGCGCAAAGGCGGCATTCCAGCGTTCGGTCAGATCGGCGTCGAGTTCCGTATACAGGCTTACGTTGTCGCGACTGCGCTCGACCTCTGATTCGGGTGTGAAGCCCGGAAAGACCTGACTTCCCGCCGCGCCTGGAAACGGGCCGTTGATGAAGCTGGCCTCTTCACCGGCGTCGATGTCGTATTCCTCGTCGCGGTACTCAAAGCCGGCGGCGATGTTGACCGGCATGGCGCCAAACCGGAAAAGCTTCGATGCGTCGGCGTTGAACACCATATGCCGATTGGCCAGCGTGCCGGCATCGAACGTTGTCGGGCTGGTGGGACCGAGCGATGTGTTGACGCTGTTGTCAACTCCGAAGTCGAGTTCGTTTTCCCCGAAAACGAATGATGCGTCGAGGAACCAGTCCCGGTATTCGCCGCGCACGCCGAAGCTATAGCTCTGGTCAGTGGTGTCGGTGGTGATCAGCGGCAGGAAGCCCTCCGGCCAGATTTCGGGCACATTGCGCGAATCCAGCGCGCGCCGATAAAAGCCGCCGGCATCGCCTTCTCGATCGGCGTAGTTGCCGAACGAATACACCTCGAACGGGCTGTTGCCCAGCGGCAGGAATCCATTCCAGAACAGCGTGAATTCTTCGGTGTTCGGATCTCCGAAGCGGTGGTTGATTCGATCAAAAGTCAATTCGCGAGGGTCCAGAGTGCCGTCTGGCAGCCGCGGAAACTGCTGGCGCGGATCGAAGCCGGCACGGTTGGTCTTTTTTCGATCTCGGAACTGGGCAGCCACGTGCAATGCTCCATCCCGGCCAAGCGCGATGCCACCGTCGACCTGAACGGTGACGGTTTCGCCATCGTTTACGGTTCGGTCGCTGCCCGGCTCGATTACCAGTTCAGTACCGTCTTCGGAAAAGGACACGTCCTTAACGCTTGGTACACCGTCGACTTCACTGTTATGTTGCCCATAAGTAGTCGATACATTGAAAGTGTCCGGCCGGTCCTTGAGCACGATGTTGATCACCCCGGCGATGGCATCCGAGCCATATTGGGCAGACGCGCCGTCGCGCAATACCTCGATGCGCTCGATCGCATTCGGCGGAATCAGGTTCAGATCGACGGCGGTGGAGCCTCGCCCAACCGAGCCGTTCAAGTTCAGCAGGGATGAGGTGTGCCGGCGCTTGCCGTTGATCAGCACCAGTGTCTGGTCCGGCGCGAGGCCTCGCAGTTGAGCAGGGCGCACCTGGTCGGTACCATCGGTAATGGACGGGCGCGGAAAGTTGAAGCTGGGGAGCACGCGGGCGAGAATGGCGTTGGTTTCGGTCAGGCCCGTGCTGGTCAGGATTTCGGATGAAATCGTATCGATCGGCACATTGCTGTCGACTACCGAGCGGTCACGACGACGGGTGCCGGTGACAACCATGCGATCGCTCAACATCGATTCGCCCTGTTCGGCGGCTTCGCCTTCTTCGTCAACCTGCGCCTGCGCCGACAACGGACCGTAAAACAGGCAGGCAGCGAATGCCAGCGAGAGAGAAAACCCGGAAATCCGTCGACGATATGGTGATTCGTGATGCTTGATGGTGATCAAGATGATTCTCCTGTTATTCCCAAAGCCCGGCCCTGCTGGATGTTACAAGTTCTTAACATTTATTGCAATGACGCCATTGCCGGACCGAAATGCGCTTTTTATAAAGACCGGGTTGTGCTCTGATGGCTGAAATGACCCGGCCTTCCGAATCTCTTCCGGGATGCATTCACGGGAGATCTCGGCGGAAGCGGATTGGAAGTCAGTCCGGCATCGACAGGGGCGGCGTGAAGACCGTTGGCAAGCGAACCGGCGCCGGCGGCGTTTCCGGTTACGAAAAAACGGGGCCAGTCAGGCCCCGTTTTCATTTCTGACGGAATGATCTTGCCCGGTC
>JAGXKW010000022.1:48046-49681 GCA_018334995.1 Wenzhouxiangellaceae bacterium | reverse complement strand
GACGTGCCATCCGGGTGGTAGAAGATCGCGCCGTTGCCGGTTGGATGCAATTCGCAGGCAGCGTGCGCCGGCGCAGAAAAAAACGAGGCGATCATGATCACGGCGGCAACGACAGACTTGCCGTCTTCAATCAAGTCCAGCATTGAGGGCGACTCCTGAAAAAAAAATCGATTCTGAATGCTCGCGATGAAGACCCGATTACAGTCGATCCGGATACGGTGCCGGCGCCGGAGGAATGGCGCCGAAGCCGTGCACTCTATCGACACCGGGATTGCCATGCGTGCGGCGTCCGGGCACGCCAGGGCTCATGCGAACCACTTCAGCAGCTTCGTCTTGAAGGCATTGTACGGCGCGAACCGGATCGTGATTTCCGGGAAACGGCCGCGGCGGATCACCGACTTCAAATGGCTGAAACGATCGAAACCCGCTTGTCCGTGATATTGGCCCATGCCGCTCATGCCGACCCCGCCGAACGGCAGGTCGGGCACCGACATGAACATCATCACGTCGTTGATGCATACGTTGCCGCAGGCCACGTCGCGCAGGAATTTCTTTTCCGAGGCGCTCGAACGGGTGAACAGGTAGGCCGACAGCGGTTTGTCGCCGCGCCTGACGAACTCGATCGCATCGTCGAGGTCGTTGACTTCGATGACCGGCAGAATGGGGCCGAAGATCTCCTCGCGCATCAGGTCCGAATCCAGTTCGACGTCGGTGAGCACCGTCGGGGCGATCTTGCGCGTAGCAGTCTCGGCCTGGCCGCCGATCACGGCCCGGCCCTGCTGGAGCAGTGCCGTCAGCCGCTCGAAGTGTTTTTCGTTGACCACCGCGGCGTAGTCGTCGCTGGCCAGCGGATCGGGTCCCAGCATGCTCCGGAATTGCTTGCGCAGCGCCTCGATCAGCGGCGCTTTCTGACCCTTGGAAACCAGGACATAGTCGGGCGCGATGCAGGTCTGACCGGCATTCAGCGCCTTGCCCCAGGCCAGACGTCGCGCGGCCGATTCCAGGTCGGCGTCGCCATCGATGATCGCCGGACTCTTGCCGCCCAGCTCCAGCGTCACCGGTGTCAGGTGCTCGGCCGCAGCCTTCATCACGATCCGGCCGACCGCCGCCCCGCCGGTATAGAACACATGGTCCCATTTCTGCTCCAACAGCGCCGTGGTCTCCGGCACCGCCCCCTCGACCACCGCGAATGCCTCGCGGTCGAGATACTTCGGCACCAGTTCGGCCAGGACCTTCGACGCGTTGGGCGTGATTTCCGAAGGCTTGAGGACCGCGCAATTGCCGGCCGCGATGGCCGGGATCAGCGGCGCCAGCACCAGTTGTATCGGGTAGTTCCAGGCGCCGATGATCAACGCGACGCCCAGCGGCTCGGGCTGGATGAAACTGCGCCCGGGCTGGGCAACCGGCGGCGTGGCCACCTTGCGCGGTCGCGCCCAGCGCTCCATGCGCGACCGCGCCTGCCGGATCTCCCCGAACAGCAGCGCCGTCTCGCCCAGCACCACTTCCTGGGCCGGCTTGGCCAGGTCGGCATGCAGCGCCCCGGCGATCGCGTCTTCGTTTTCTTCCAGCATGCGCTGCATCCCGTCGAGCTGTGCGCGGCGCCACTTCAGCGGCCGCGTACGCCCGGCATCGAAG
>JAGXKW010000022.1:42122-47643 GCA_018334995.1 Wenzhouxiangellaceae bacterium | reverse complement strand
CATCAGCGCTTGCAGCCCGACAGCAGGATCGTCGCCCTTCATCAGCGCCTCGCCGATCAGGAAGCTGTGGATGCCGGCGGCCTGCAGGCGTTCGATGTCGGCACGGTCGCGGATGCCGCTTTCGGCGACGACCAGCCGTTGTTCGGGCACCAGCGCGGCCAGTTCCTCGCTGGTTTCCAGCCGGGTGACGAATCTGTGCAGATCGCGATTGTTGATGCCCAGCAGATTGCCGGGCACGGCCAGGGCGCGGTCGAGCTCGGCGCGATCATGCACCTCGACCAGCACGCTCAACCCGAGCTCGCGTCCCAGCGCGGAAAAATCGCGCAGTTGTGCATCGTTCAGTGCCGCGACGATCAGGAGCAGCGCGTCTGCGCCAAGCGCGCGGGTCTCGAAGACCTGGTAGGGGTCGATGATGAAATCCTTGCGGATCACCGGCAAGTCGCAGGCTTCGCGCGCGGTTCGAAGATCCTCGTCGCTGCCGCGGAAATACTCGACGTCGGTCAGCACCGACATGCACGCCGCGCCGCCGTATTCGTAAGCCCGAGCGATTTCAGCCGCGTCGGCGTGCTGGCGGATCCATCCGGCCGACGGCGAAGCGCGCTTGAATTCGGCGATGATCGCCGGCTGTGCTTGCACGGCCCGCTGCTCCAGCGCGCCGTGGAAATCACGCGGACGTTCCTGCCCGGCAATCTCGAGTTCCAGCTGCGCCTGCGCGACCCGCCGGCGGCGCTCCTCGACCTCGCCGCGCTTGGTCGCGATGATCTTTTCCAGCACCGAGGGCGTGCTCATGCCCGGCGGCTCCAGTCGGCGTAACGCTTCAGCAGTTCCAGTGCTTCGCCGCTGTCGAGAATACCGCGCGCGGCGGCAACGCCAAGCGCCACGCTCTCGGCCTGTCCGGCCACGTAGAGCGCGGCACCGGCGTTGAGCGAGATGATGTCGCGGGCCGGGCCGGGCTGGCCGCCCAGGGCGCTGCGGATCAGCGCCAGGCTGCCGGCGGCATCCTCTACCTTGAGCGCATCCAGCGTGCCGGAAACCCCGACATCGGCAGGATCGAAACGCCATTCGGTCACCTTGCCGGCGCGCAGTTCCGCAACATCGGTGGGCGCGGCGATCGAGAACTCGTCCAGCCCGTCGGCCGAATGAATCACCAGCACGTGCTCGCTGCCCAGCGCGCCCAACGCCTCGGCCAGCGGCACCAGCCAGCGCGGTTCGAACACGCCCAGCACCTGGCGCGTGGCGCCCGCGGGGTTGGTCAAAGGTCCGAGCAGGTTGAACAGCGTGCGCACGCCCAGTTCCTTGCGCGGCGCAATCGCATGACGCATCGCGCTGTGGTGCATGGGCGCGAACAGAAAGCCGACCCCGAGGCCATCCACCGCCCGGCGCACCTGGTCGGGCGACAGATCGATCTTCACCCCGGCCGCCTCCAGCACGTCGGCCGCGCCGGACTTGCTGGATACCGAGCGATTGCCGTGCTTCGCGATCTGCGCGCCGCCGACCGCGGCAACGAAGGCCGATGCGGTGGAGACGTTGAACAACGACGCCCCATCGCCGCCGGTGCCGACGATATCGGTCAGCGGTCCCGGCAGGCCGGCAATGCCGCTGGCCATCTCGCGCATCACGTGCGCGGCACCCACGATCTCGTCGACCGTTTCGCCCTTGGCGGCCAGACCGATCAGCAGGCCCGCGATCTGCGCCGGCGTGGCCTCTCCGGACATGATCTGGTGCATGGCCTCCTGCATCAGTGCAGACGGCAAGTCCTGGCCGACAACGACGTGCTTGATTGCGAGTTGTATGGCTGTAGTCATATGAAACCTTTTTGGAACCGCAGATTACTCAGATTACTCAGATTCACGCCGATGAATCGAGAGAGAAAAATGCGCTCCACAGATGAGACTCGAGATCAAAACCGCTTGAATGCGTGAACCACGAAGGACACGAAGAGCACGAAGGTAAAAAAGATCAAGCGATTACAGTTTAGTAGCCCGAGTACGCGAAGCGCACCCGGGGCCGGAACCCGATTCAGCCCGCGGCCCCGGATGCGCATTGCGCACTTTATTTCATCTGTGTCCATCTGCGTTCATCTGTGGACCGCTTCTCAGGATTTCTGCACCATCGCCAGAAAATTCCGGAGAAGATCATGCCCGTGCCGGGTCAGGATGGATTCGGGGTGGAACTGCACGCCTTCCAGCGGCCAGTCGCGGTGGCGGAAGCCCATGATCTCGTCGCGCGCCCGGCCATCGTCGTCGAACGCGGTCCAGGCCGTTTCCACCAGGGCCTCAGGCAGGCTTTCGCGCGCCACGACCAGCGAATGGTAGCGCGTGGCTTCGAATGGATTGTCCAGTCCGCTGAACACGCCTTCGCTGATGTGATGGATCATCGAGGTCTTGCCGTGCATCACATCCCGGGCGCGAACCACCTCGCCGCCCAGGGCCTGGCCGATCGCCTGGTGGCCCAGGCATACGCCGAGAATGGGCAGCTTGCCGCCAAGCTCGGCGACCACGTCCAGGCACACGCCGGCCTCGTTGGGCGTGCACGGCCCAGGCGACAGCACCACAGCGTCGGGTCCGAGAGCACGGATGCCGGCCACGTCGATGGCGTCGTTGCGCAATGTCGTGACCTCGGCCCCCAGCTCGCCCAGGTACTGGACCAGGTTGTAGGTGAACGAGTCGTAGTTGTCGATCATCAGAACGTTCATCGGATGCCCCGGCTGGCCTCGGCAATCGCCCGAATCAGCGCCCTGCCCTTGTCCATTGTTTCCTCCCATTCGCGGCCCGGGTCGGAATCGGCCACGATTCCGGCGCCGGCCTGCAGGTGAATGCGACCTTCGGAGACCAGCGCCGTGCGGATCGCGATGGCGAAATCGGCATCGCCGTGCCAGTTCATCCAGCCCACCGCGCCGGCGTAGATGCCGCGCCGGACCGGCTCGAGTTCGGCGATGATTTCCATCGCGCGCACCTTGGGCGCGCCGGACAGCGTGCCGGCCGGGAACGTGGCCCGCAGCACGTCCATAACCCCCATGCTGTCTTCCAGCTCGCCGCGGACCTGACTGACGATATGCATCACGTGTGAATAGCGTTCGATGATCATGCGGTCGGTCAGCGTCACCGAACCGATTTTCGCGATGCGGCCAATGTCGTTTCGCCCCAGGTCGATCAGCATCAGGTGCTCGGCGCGCTCCTTGGGATCGGAAATCAGCTCCTGGGCAAGCTCGCGGTCCTCGGCGTCGGTCGCCCCGCGCGGGCGCGTGCCGGCAATGGGCCGGACTACGGCCTGGTCGTCGACGACCCGCACCAGCACTTCCGGCGATGATCCGACGACCTGGAAGTCACCGCGATTGTTGCCACTATTGTCGCCACTGTCGTCGTGAAAGTCGAAAAAGTACATGTATGGCGACGGGTTCAGGGCGCGCAGGGCGCGGTAGACGTCCAGCGGACGCGCCGCCAGGTCCACGCTCATGCGCTGGCTGAGCACCACCTGCATCGCGTCGCCGGCCAGGATGTATTCCTTGATCCGTTCCACCGCACGCTCGAAATCGGAGCGCCGGAAACCGTAGTCGAAATCGTCCTCCCCGGGAATCGGCAGTTCCACGGCCGACGGATAGCCGGGCGAGCCGGCGCGCAGCCGGTGGCTGAGCTGATCCAGCCTGCGCTCGGCGGCCTCGAAGCCGGATTCGCTTTTGGCATCGGCGTGCACGATCAGGTACAAACGCCCGCTCAGATTGTCGAATACCGCCAGTTCCTCGACTTCCAGCAACAGAATCTCGGGCACGCCCAGCGCATCCGGCCGCGAAGAAAAATCCAGCTTCGGTTCGATCTGCGCGACGGTTTCATAGCCGAAATACCCGGCCAGCCCGCCGGAAAACTTGGGCAATCCATCGATTTCGGGCGCACGAATCGCGTCCTGCACCCGCTCGATTTCCGCCAGCGGATCGACGCCGTCACGAGTCTCGACCACGCGCCCGTGCTCCAGTACCTCGAACCGACGTCCGCGGGTGCGATAAGAGCGCCGGCACGGCAGGCCGATCATCGAGTATCGGCCCCAGTTCTCGCCGCCCTCCACCGATTCGAGCAGGAATGCATTTGGCCCGTCGGCCAGCTTCAGGTAGACCGAAAGCGGCGTGTCGAGATCGGCGGCCACCGAACGCCACACCGGAATCCGGTTGCAGCCTTCGGCCCGGTGGTGCTGGAATTGTTCGCGGTCCAAGGGAAGTCCTGGCGCATTTCGAGAAGCAGGCGGCAATTGTAGCGGAACGGCCCTTCCCGGGACCTGATTACGTAGCTGAGTCGGCTACCTAATCGGGTCCAGGAGCGCCGTCGTCGTTCAGACGGCGGCCGAGGCGCGCATGCGTTCGATGACTTCGGCGTAGTCGGACGCGCCGAAGATGGCCGAGCCGGCGACCAGCGTATCAGCGCCGGCGGCGATGATCTTGCGGGCATTGTCCGGCTTGACGCCGCCATCGATCTCCAGCCGGATATCGCGCCCGGATTCATCGATGATGGCGCGCGCCCGCCGGAGCTTGTCGAGTGCGGCGGGAATGAACTTCTGGCCGCCGAAGCCGGGGTTGACCGACATGATCAGCACCAGGTCGACCTTGTCGATCACCCACTCGAGCGCCGCGAGCGATGTCGCCGGGTTGAAGACCAGCCCGGCCCGGCAGCCCTGCTCGCGGATCAGGCCCAGGGTACGATCCACGTGTTCACTCGCTTCCGGATGAAAGCTGATCACGCTGGCGCCGGCGGCGGCGAAATCGGGAACGATGCGGTCGACCGGCCTGACCATCAGGTGCACGTCGATGGGGGCGCTGATGCCGTAGTCACGCAATGCCTTGCACACCATCGGCCCGATCGTCAGGTTGGGCACGTAGTGGTTGTCCATGACGTCGAAATGCACCCAGTCGGCGCCGGCGTCCAGCACCGCCTCGACGTCGGGGCCCAGACGGGCGAAATCGGCCGAGAGAATGGACGGGGCGATGACCAGCGGTTGTTGCATGGGGCTTTCCTCGAGTTGGGCACTGTCCGCAACGGAATTTTCCGACCATGTCCTGCCGGAGGCGGCAGCGCGGCGCGACATGCGGCCGCCGAGCGGCCGATCGCCGTATAATCGCGGCACGCCCTCATTTTACAGGCTGCCGTGACCGATTACCCCGTCCCGCCGCTCGAACGCATCCACCAGGGCAAGGTGCGCGACATCTACCGGGTAGACGCCGAGCGACTGCTGATCGTCGCCACCGATCGATTGAGCGCATTCGACGTCATCCTGCCCGATCCCATTCCGGGCAAGGGCGAGATGCTGACGCGTATTTCAAGATTCTGGTTCACCCGGTTCGACGATCTGATCCGCAATCACCTGATCGAGGGCGATCTGGGCGAGATTCTCGGCAATCCGGGCCTGGCCGCGCAGCTGGAGCCACGCTCGATGCTGGTGCGCGCGCTCAAGCCGCTGCCGATCGAGGCCATCGTACGCGGCTACCTGGCCGGCTCGGGCTGGAAGGATTACCGGGCCACCGGCGCGATTTCCGGGG
>JAGXKW010000022.1:0-41532 GCA_018334995.1 Wenzhouxiangellaceae bacterium | reverse complement strand
TTGACCGACCGCTCAACCCTTGGGGAAGAACAGGCGGCCGTCTGTACAATCATTGCCGCAGCTGCGTAGATCGGCTTCGGGAACCTCTGAACGGTATTTGGATCAAGAGCCGAAGGCTACGGTTACATCCGCGACGGCGAGCTTTTTCAAGCCCCCTTGCGCGCAACCAGCTCGATCATCGCCTCGGCCGCCGGGGCCGAAGAGGCGGGGTTCTGGCCGGTGACGAGCAGGCCGTCGACTTCAACGTGGGAAGCCCAGTCTTCGCCGCGGCGGAACAGGCCGCCGCGCTGTGTCAGCCGCGATTCGACCAGGAACGGGACGACATCGGTGAGGCCTACGGCTTGTTCTTCGGAGTTGGTGAAGCCGGTCACGCGCTTGCCCGACACGATGTAACCGCCGTCGGAACCCTTGACCTCGGTCAACGCCGCAGGCGCATGGCAGACCGCGCCCACGGGCTTGCCCGATTCCAGCATCGTACGGATCAGGTCGCTGGAATCCGGATCGCGGCTCAGGTCCCACAGCGGACCATGGCCACCGGGATAGAACACGGCATCGAAGTCGTCGGGATCGACTTCCGAAAGCTCACGCGTGCTGGCGAGCTCGCGCTGCGCGACTTCGTCGTCCCGGAGACGCCGCGTGGAGGCGGTATGGTTCTCTTCCTGGTTGCTGGTCGGGTCCAGCGGCGGCTGCCCGCCCTTCGGCGATGCCAGCGTGACGTCCGCGCCCGCGTCGATGAAGGCATAGTACGGCGCGGCGAATTCTTCCAGCCAGAAGCCGGTCTTCTCAGCGGTGTCGCCAAGCTTGTCGTGCGAGGTCAATACCATCAGGATCTTCATTTCGCTGCTTCCTTTGTCGGCGTGAATACCCAGATACATGGTCTCGGAAGGGGCGCGAATCAAGCGCCACGAGTCCTGCACCGATGCCGTGCATGCACCTCGCGGCAAACGGCTCGCCCTTTGCCGATTTCGGCTTCGAATTCAAAGGCGATTTCGCCGCGCCGATTCGAATGGCCCGCTTGTCGCAGCCACCGATCGTGCTGGACGTTGAAACGTGGGGCGAAATTTGAATTCAAAACAACTCCGGTCGGGGATGGAAGGCCGACCAATTACGCTGGATCAGCGGCGGCCTCCCCATGCTGCCCACGCACGGAAGCGTGATCCCTGGCCAGCAGACAGTAGAAGGCCGGCAGCACGAATACCGTCAGCACCGTCCCGATGCCCAGACCGGTGGCAATCGTCAACCCGATGGCAAAGCGGCTTTCCGCGCCAGGGCCGCCGGCGGTCAGCAGCGGAATCATGGCGACGATCAGCGCCACCGAGGTCATGAAAATGGGTCGCAGGCGGATCGCAGCGGCCTCGATCACGGCCTGGTGTCGATTCAGCTCCTTGTCGATCTGGAGCTGGTTGGCGAACTCGACGATCAGAATGCCGTTCTTGGATACCACCCCGATCAGTGTGATCAGACCGACCTGGGTATAGATGTTCATGCTGGCCGCGCCCAGCATGATGAACGACATCGCGCCGGCAATCGACAGCGGCACCGAGATCAGTATGATGAACGGGTCGCGCCAGCTTTCGAACTGCGCGGCCAGCACCAGGTAAATCACCAGCAGCGAAAGAAAGAACGTCACGACCAATGCGCTGCCCTGCTGCTTGAACTGGCGGGATTCGCCCTTGTAGTCGAAGCTGAATCCCTGCGGGAAGGTTTCTTGTGCAGCCTGTTCCAGGAATTCGATCGCCTCACCCATCGACGATCCGCCGATGATCACGCCTTCCAGCGCCATCGAGTTGAGCTGATTGTGCTGGGTGCGCTGGGAAGGCTCCACGGTCTGTTCGAACGAAATCAAGCCGCCCAGCGGCACGAGCTCGCCATTGTCGGCGCGGATGTAGTAGTCGGCCAACTGTTCGCGCGTCGCGCGCAGTTCACGCTCGACGCGGGGAATGACCTCGTAGGAACGACCCTGCATGTTGAAGCGGTTGATGAAGCCGCCGCCGAGCAGCGACGACATCTCGCGCCCGACGTCGGCCATGGAAAGCCCGAGGTCGGCAACCCGCTCGCGATCGATGACGATGCGCGTCAGCGGTCGGTCGAACTCGATCGATTTCTGAAGAAACCCGAAAATGCCGCTTTGCATGGCGCGGCCGATGATCTCGTCTGCCACCTCGTTGAGCTGCTCGTAGGACTGGGCCGTGGTGATCACGAACTGCAGCGGCAACCCCTGCCCCGATCCCGGAATCGACGGCCGGGTAAAAATCGACGTGCGCAGGCCGGTGACGTCGGAAACGGCGTCCTGCAGCATGGGCTGCACCTCGAACTGCGAGATTTCACGCTCGTCCCAGGGCTCGAGCTTGAAGCCGCCGAAAACGCTGTTGGGCCCGAACGAGCCCAGCAGCATGAAGCTCTCGTCATAGGCAGGCAGCTGCTCGAACCGGTTCTGCAGCTGATCGCCGTATTTCTGCATGTACTCCAGCGTCGCGGTCTGCGGCGCCTGGCCCTGGTACAGCAGGATGCCCTGGTCCTCGGTCGGCGCCAGTTCGTTCCGGCTCAACTGCAGCATGAAAACGATGGAAGCGAGCACCACCACTGCGAACACCACCACCGCCGGAATCGATTTCAGGGTCCAGCCCAGCGCCGACTTGTAGCGCTCCGAAAGTCGATTGAAGGTGCGTTCGACCATGCTCTCGAAGCGCGACGGGTTGCCATGCGGCTTGAGGACATGACCCGAGAGCATGGGCGAGAGTGTCAGCGCCACGACGCCGGAAATCAGCACGGCGCCGGCCAGCGTGAACGCGAATTCCGAGAACAGCGAGCCGACCAGCCCGCCCATGAAGCCGATGGGCGCGTAGACCGCGATCAACGTGGTGGTCATGGCGATGACCGGCGTCGCCATCTCGCGCGCGCCGTTAAGCGCCGCCTCGAAGCGCGACTCGCCCTCCTCGATATGCCGGTGCACGTTCTCGACGATGATGATGGCGTCGTCGACTACCAGCCCGATCGCCAACACCATCGCCAGTAAAGTCAGCAGGTTGAGCGAGAAACCCAGCACCAGCATGACCATTGCGCCGCCGATCAGCGACAGGGGCACGGCGACCGACGGCACGATCGCCGCGCGAATCGACCCCAGGGTCAGAAACACCACCACCAGCACGATCAGGACGGCCTCGAGCAGCGTCTTGATGACTTCCTTGATCGAGCTTTCAATGAACTCCGAGGCGTCGTAGGCCAGCTCCACGTTCAGGCCGGAAGGCAATTGCTCGCGAATTTCGGGCAGCTGCTCGCGCACCAGGGCGGCGACGTCGAGGGGATTGGCGCCGGGCGTCAGTTCGATGGCCACGTAAGTCGACGGCTGGCCCTTGTAATTGTTGGTCTGCGAGTAGGTTTCCGAACCCAGTTCCGAGCGGGCGATATCGCCAAGCCGAATGATGCTGCCGTCGACCTGTTTGACCACCAGGTCCTCGAATGCTTCCGGGCTGGAGACATCGGTGGTCGACTTCAGATCGATCCGTACCATTTCGTCGCGCGTACGCCCGACGCCTGCCAGAAAATTATTCTGGAGCAGAATGTCGACCAGTTCGCTGGCCGTCATATCGATGGCCGCCAGGCGCATCGGGTCGATCCAGATCCGCTGGGCGAAAGCTCTTCCCAGCAGCTCGGCCTTGCCGACGCCGGCGATCGCCTGCAGGCGCGGCTGCACCTCGCGGGTCAGGTAGTCGGTAATCCGCGGGGCCGAAATGGACTCGCTGAAAAACGCGATGTACATCAGCGCCGTGCTCTCGCCGGTGGTCGAAGTGATCACCGGATCGCGCACGTTTTCCGGCAGCACGTCGCGCTGGCTGGCGACCTTGGACTGGATTTCCGAAAGCGCGTCGTTGGCGTCGTAGTTGAGGACCATGCGCGCCTCGATGGTCGACTGCCCCAGCGAACTGGTCGAAGACAGGAAATCGATGCCCTCGGCCTCGGCGATCGCCTGCTGCAGCGGTGTGGTGACGAACCCCTTGACCAGCTCGGAGTCGGCGCCCGGATAAGCCGTGGACACCGTGACGGTGGTGCTCTCGAGTTCCGGAAACTGGCGCACTTCCAGCTGCATGGCCGCGCGCGCGCCCAGTAGCAGGATCAGCAGACTGACCACGGTGGCCAGCACCGGACGCCGCACGAAAATATCGGTGAAGCGCATCAACCCCGCCCTGGTCCCTTTCCGGTCGCCGTTTCTTCCACGATCTCGACCGGCTGGTTGTTGCGCAGGCGCAGCAGGCCGGCCCCGACCACCGTATCACCGGGGCGGATGCCTTCCACGATCTCGACTTCGCCGTCGCGCGCTTCACCGGTGGTCACGCTGACGCGCTCGACGATCTCCTGTCCATCGTCGCCTTCGACCACCCTGAATACGAAATCGCCGTAGGTGTTGTAAGAAATCGCCGTGCGCGGCACGGTGGTCACTTCAAGCATTTCGTCGCGAACAGTACGCACATTGGCGAACATGCCCGGGCGCAGCTGCAGATCCGGATTGGGCAGTTCTGCGCGCACGCGCACCGTGCGGCTTTCGGGCAGCACCGAGGAATCGATGGCCTGTACCTGGCCGTTGAACTGCTGGTCGGCATAGGCGGCCACCGTCACTTCGACCCGGTCCCCGACCTTGACCCGCGGCAGTTCGCGCTCGGAAATCGTGAAATCGACCTGGATCGGATCGAGCATGTTGATGCCGACGATCGCCGTACCCACCCCGATGTATTCACCAAGATCGACCTGGCGCAGGCCCAGAACCCCGGAAAACGGCGCGCGTATGGTTTTCTTGTTCAACAGCGCACGCTGCTCGTGCACCCGCGCCTCGGCGGCCTCGTAATTGGCGCGCGCCTCGTCGAATTCCGACTGCGATACTGCGTTCTGCCTGATCAGATCTGAAAAACGCTCGAACTGCTGCAGCGCGAGCCGCGCTTCCGCCTCGCGCGTCTCCAGCGCGGCCTCGTCGGTCTCGGCCTCGATCCTCAGCAGCACGTCGCCGGCTTCCACGGTCTGGCCGGACTCGAATTCCAGCACCTCGACCACTCCGGCAATCTCGTTGGCCACCTCGACACCATTGACCGCACGCAGGCTGCCGTTCGCGCTGATCGACTGCGCCCAGCGACGCTCTGCGACCTCGACAACTTCGATTTCGGTCGGCGGCGGCGCCTTCGACATCATCTCGGCTTGCTGACGGATCTGCGCAAAACGCCACGCGAACAGTGCACCTAGCACGACTGCCATTCCGACGAGCACGAGGATGACGCGCTTGACGTTGGTCTTCTTCATGAGCCTGGGGAATCCTTTTTTCCAGCAGAAATCGAGATGACGGCACGCGGCCAAACCACATCAGCACCGCACAGGTCGACAAGACCGTAAATTATACCGATTGCATTCATGCCAGGCCGCGATCGATGTCGGTACTCGGAAACCAGCCGGCAAGCGGTATCGGGGCCGCCTGCGCACCGGCCGGAACCGCCGCGCTACCAAACCGAAGGGCCAAGCCCGGCTAAAATAGGGAGATTGCAAAATCCATCGCACCGGAGAACCCGCATGAACAAGCCCGTACGCATCGCCATCACCGGCGCCGCCGGCCAGATCGGCTACCAACTCTGCTTCCGCATCGCCGCCGGCGACATGCTGGGCCCCAACCAGCCGGTCATCCTGCAGCTCCTCGAGATCCCGCCAGCCATCGATGCGCTCAAGGGCGTAGCCATGGAACTCGACGACGCGGCATTCCCGATGCTGACAGAGGTCGTGACCACCACCAACATCGAGGAAGGCTTCAAGGACGCCGACTACGCCCTGCTGGTCGGCTCCAAGCCGCGCGGAGCGGGAATGGAACGCAGCGACCTGCTGGCCGAGAACGGCAAGATATTCGGCCCCCAGGGCAAGGCGCTGAACGACCACGCATCACGCGACGTCAAGGTGTTGGTGGTCGGCAACCCGGCCAACACCAACTGTCTGATCGCACAGGCCAACGCGCCCGACCTGAAGCCGGAAAACTTCACCGCGATGACCCGGCTGGACCATAACCGTGCGCTGGCGCAACTGGCGATCAGAACCGAATCTCACCATACCCTGATCCGCCGGATGGTGATCTGGGGCAACCATTCGGCGACCCAGTATCCCGACATCCATCACGCGCTGGTCAAGGGCGAGCCGGCGATTTCGAAGGTTGACCGGGAATGGTACGAGAACGAGTTCATTCCCACCGTCCAGCAACGCGGCGCGGCCATCATCAAGGCGCGCGGCGCATCAAGCGCGGCCTCGGCCGCCTCCAGCGCCATCGACCACATCCGCGACTGGGCGCTGGGCACCGGCGGCGACTGGGTCTCCATGGCGGTGCCGTCCGACGGCAGCTACGGCATCGCACCCGGCGTGATCTTCTCGTTCCCCTGCACCTGCGACAACGGCAGCTGGAAGATCGTCCCGGACCTCGAAATCAACGAGTTCGGCCGCGCGCGCATCGACGCCACCGACGCCGAACTGCGGGAAGAACGCGAAGCCGTCAAGGACCTTCTCTGACGGAATGCCGGCGCTCCCCGCTTGCGTGAAAGGCCTATGTGTGGGGGCAGGTAAACGCGGCGTCCGGGGTCTCCCATACTTCGCAATCGCTGATGGCTCCTTCCCGATCATTCTCCGCGGCTACGCTGCATCCGCTTGTGAGCACCGTCGCTGTAGGCGCGCGCGGCGGCCAGCAGCACTTCCGGCGCCAGCCGCACGCTGTAGTCGGGGTTGACGTAGCCGAACTGGACCTTGCCGTCGTTGCCGATGATGAACGTGGCCGGAGCCGGTAGCGCCTGGTGGTCGGCGCCCGAGCGCTCGTTGAGATCGTTGCCGAAGCCGACATAGCGTTCGAAGGTCTCGTCATCGAGACGGAACGCGATGCCGAAAGCCTGGGCGGCGTTCATTCCAGGGTCGGAAAGCAAACGATAGCCGAATTCGGAATCGTCGCCCTCGGCCAGCAATTCCGGCTTGTCCGGACTGATGAACCAGACATCGAAGCCCATCCCGGTCAGCTCGGCCTCGGTGGTGCGCAATTCGGCCAGGTGCATGTTGCAGTACGGGCACCAGCCGCCGCGGTAGAACGTCACTACGACGGGCCGTTCCAGATCGGCCGGGTCCACCGTGATTTCGTTGCCGTCGACATTCAGCACGCGAAATTCCGGTGCCTGCATCCCCGGGAGCACGGGCCGGACCTGTTCCGGCGCAGCGAAGATTTCAGCAACCGTAAGCGTCGGCAGCAGCAGTAACGACGCAAGAAGAATTGCGCGCATGGGGATTGACTCGTTGTGTTGATCCGATCCAGTCAGACCGGGATGGAATCAAATCGCTTGCAGAGCGAGAGCCGGGGCATGTTCAAACCAGCTCTCGCAGAGACGCATATTCGCCGAAAACGACAAACGACGAAGGCCGGGACAGCCCGAGCTGGTGGATGCGCTACGCTTATCCACCCCGCGCAAATACGCTGCGTCTGATTGCGCCTTCGCGAGCGGACTCAGCGCCTTTGCGCCGTCGCGAGAAATGGTTTGGCCTTTTTCGCTTTTGAGCTTTCAGTCAACGATCGATCAGCCCTGCAGCAGGCTTTGGTGCTTGCCGACGATCAGCATCGAAAGCTCCAGCGCCTGCTCGTAGTTCAGGCGCGGATCGACGGTCGTCTTGTAGGCCCGCGACAGGTCGTGTTCGTTCAGTTCGCGGGCTCCGCCGATGCATTCGGTGACGTTTTCGCCGGTCAACTCGAGGTGGACCCCGCCGAGACGCGAGCCGCAGGCGGCGTGGATCTCGAATGCCTGTTCGAGTTCGGCCTGGATGTTCGAGAAACGCCGCGTCTTGACGCCGGTAGAAGTCTTTTCTGTATTGCCGTGCATCGGATCGCAGATCCAGAGCAGCGGCGAGCCGGTGGACCTGGCCGCCCGAATCAGTTCCGGCAGCTTGTCGCCGATGCCGTTGGCGCCCATCCGGTGGATCAACACCAGTCTTCCGGGTTCGTCGTCCGGGTTCAAAGTGCGGATCAGGCTCTTGAGCCAATCGGGCGACATGCCGGGCCCGACCTTGACCCCGACCGGATTGCGAACGCCGCGGAACATTTCCAGGTGCGCCCCTTCCATGCCAGCGGTGCGCATGCCGATCCACGGGAAGTGGGTCGACAGGTTGAAACAGCCCCACTGACGTGGCACTGCGCGGGTGAGCGCCTGCTCGTAGTGCAGATGCAGCGCTTCGTGCGAGGTGAAGAAATCGGCCCGCCGCACGCTTCCGGGCGTCTGGCCCGTGACCGTTTCCATGAAGCGTACCGAATGCCCGATCGAATCGGCGATGCGGTGGAACTGTTCGGCCAGCGGCGAATGCTCCACCCAGCCCAGGTCCCAGTATTCGGGATGGTGCAGATCGGCAAAGCCGCCGTCGACCAGCGCGCGCACGAAATTCATGGTCATGGCCGAGCGCGAATAGGCCCGGATCATGCGCTCGGGGTCGGGTCTGCGAGACTCCGGCGTGAATTCCGGCGCATTGACCAGGTCGCCGCGATAACTGGGAAGCTTGACGCCTTCGCGCGTCTCGAAGTCATCCGAACGCGGCTTGGCGTACTGGCCGGCGAAACGGCCGATGCGCACGACCGGCATCTCCATGCCATGGACCAGCACAAGCGACATCTGCAGCAGGACCTTGAGCCGATTGGCAATGATTTCGGGCCGGCACTCATCGAAGATCTCGGCACAATCGCCACCCTGCAGCAGGAAGCGCTTGCCGGCGTGGGCTTCGGCCAGCTGGCCGCGCAGGTTGAGAACCTCCCAGGAGGTGACCAGCGGCGGCAACTCCGAAAGATGCTTGAGCGCGCGATCGAGCGCGTCGTGATCGTCGTAACGCGCCTGCTGCAGCGCGTCCTTGCGCTTCCAGGAATCCACGGCCCAGTCGCGGGCCGGCGTGATCGACTTGAGCGATTCGGTCATGGCGTCATTTCTTGCGCAGGGTCAGCGCGGTGATCAGCATGAGGACAACATACCAGATCAGCGTCCAGGCGGGCATCGCCAGGCCGAGAAACGACCAGTCCACCTCGGCGCATTCGCCCGATCCGGTGAACGCCGAGGCGATTGCTTCGCCCAGCGAAAAGTACTCGACCATGAAATCGAAGCCCGGCCCGCACTCCGGCACCTGATCGGCCGGCAGGCTCTGCAGCCACAGGTGGCGCCCGGCCGTCGCCAGCCCCCACACGCCTCCCGCGAACACCACGGCTCCATGGACCCAGCGCCAGCCGCCGCGACTGCCGTGGACCAGGCCGAGAAGCGCGCCCAGGGCCATGACGAAAAACGCGCCGCGTTGCAGAATGCACAACGGACATGGTTCGAAGCCCAGAGCGTACTGGGAGTAGTAGCCGTAACCCAGCAGCGCCAGGCAGAGCGCCATCACCACAGCGAAGCCGGTTCTCGGAAACAGATTGATATTCATGCCGATATTCTGCCACGTTGCGATGCATTGCTTGCGTCAAGCCGCCAGCGAACCACGCCGGTCGCACCGCGGGGCAGGCAGGCGATGGGTCATGCAATCGCTCGCGCCGGGCGGCGGCAATCGACGGAAGCGCGGCCGGGACAGCGACCGGAAAGCACGCGCCGCGACCGGGATTCGGGTTCGGGCGTGGACGGCGGGCGGGTCAGCCGTTCGGGTCGACGCGTTGTGCGGTCAGTTCGACGTACAGCGGCGCCGATTCCGGTCCGGATTCGGCGCCATCGTCTCCGACCACCGTGACGATGCCCGGCTTGCCCAGCGGCGTGCCCAGCATGGTGTCGGTCAGAAACTCCCACTGGCCGTCGACCATCTGTTCGATCCCGACCTTGAACCACAGCGAATCGGGTTCGGCGCCCTCGGCCCGGCCCGGCGTCTCGACTTCCACGCTCAGGCGCCACGAAGACTCCGAGCCGTCGATCTCGAACGTACCCGGCACGCCGGGGCTCAAGAGCAGTTCGGGCTCGCCGCGCAATTCTCCCGAGCACCACACCGCCGAATCGACCTTGTAGCGTGGCGTCGCGTCGCCGTCGGGTGTTTCCATCTGCGCCATCGCCGGAAGCGACCAGCAGGCAAACAGCAGTGCAGCGAGAAATTTCATTGCCAACCTCAAGTGTTGCGGAACCGCGCCGGAAGATCTTCCTGGTCGGGCTGGTCGGCGCCTTCCTTGACCACCGGCATCAGGTCCTGTTTCGAGACGCCGAGCATCAGGGCTGCGGTGCTGGCGACGAAAATCGAAGAGTAGGTCCCGATGATGACACCGATGATCAGGGTATAGGCGAATGCATGGATGATTTCACCGCCGAAGTAGAACAGCGCAAGCAGCACCAGCAAGGTCGTCAGCGAGGTCATGACCGTGCGCGACAGCATCTGGTTGATCGAAAGATTGGCAAGTTCCTCGGCCGTGCCCTTGCGCTTGACTCGGAAATTCTCGCGCAGGCGGTCATAGACGACGATGGTGTCGTTGAGCGAATAGCCGATCACCGCAAGCAGCGCGGCGACCACGGTCAAGTCGAAACTGACCTTGAACAGCGAGATCATGCCGGTCACGATCAGCACGTCGTGGACCAGCGCGGCGACCGCGCCGACGGCGAAGCGCCACTGGAAACGGAAAGACACGTACAGCAGGATCCCGGCCAACGCGTACAGCAGCGCCAGCCCGCCCTGGTTGGCCAGTTCCTGGCCGATCTGCGGCCCGACGAACTCCACGCGCCGCAGTTCCACGCCGGCGTCGACCGTCTCGAGCGCCTCCAGCGCCGCCGTGCTGACGTCGGCACCTTCCTCGGCCGCCACCTCGGCGGGCAGACGCACCACGATGTCGCGCGCGGTGCCGAAAGTCTGGACCGTGAAGTTGTCGTAACCGGCCGCATCCAGCGCACCGCGGACGTCGGTCAGCTCCGGCGCCTCGGGATAGGCGATCTCGATCAGCGTGCCGCCGGTGAAATCGAGGCCGAAATTCAGGCCGCGCGTCATCAGGGACCCCAGGCTCAACAGGATCAGGATCGCCGACAGGATCAGACCCAGCTTGCGCCGGCCCATGAAATCGATGCGGGTATTGGTTCGAATGATATCCATGCTGTATGCGTCCTTAGTCCGGATCGTTCATGGACCGACCGTCGCGAGACGGATCCAGGTCCTGTAGCCGGGATGTTTTGCGTCCGAGCGCACCGCAGGCGTACTTGCCCGTGCGTCGAGCATGCGCGACAGAGTGAAACATCGCGTATGCAGGGCCTGGGAACGTCGTAGTAGGTTGGGTCATGAATGATCCGGACTCAAAGCGCCAGCGACTTGACGCGCTTGCGTCTGCCGTAGATCAGGTTCACCACGCCGCGAGTACCGAAGATGGCGGTGAACATCGAGGTCACGATTCCCAGCGACAGCGTCACGGCAAAGCCCTTGACCGGCCCGGTGCCGAACATGAACAGCACCAGCGCGGCGATCAGCGTGGTGACGTTGGCATCGGCAATGGTCGAAAAGGCCTTGCCGTAGCCGGCCCGGATCGCGGCCTGTGGCGTGTTGCCCAGGCGGAGTTCCTCGCGGATGCGCTCGAAGATCAGCACGTTGGCGTCCACGGCCATGCCCACCGTCAGCACGATGCCGGCGATGCCCGGCAGCGTCAGCGTGGCGCCGATCATGGACAGCAGTGCCACGATCAGCACCAGGTTGACCGTCAGCGCCAGGTCGGCGACCAACCCGAAGATCTTGTAGTAGATCGCCATGACCACCAGCACCAGGCAGAAGCCGATGATCACGGAATTGAAGCCTTTCTGGATGTTGTCTGCGCCCAGGCTCGGTCCGACGGTGCGCTCCTCGATGATCTCGACCGGTGCAGCCAGCGCGCCTGCGCGCAGCAGCAGCGCGAGCTGGCTGGCCTCGCGCGCCGAACCCAGGCCGGTCGTCTGGAATTCGCGGCCGAAAGGCTCGCGCACCACGGCCACGGAAATCACTTCTTCCACCCGTCGGGTGTCGCGCACTTCCTCGCCGTCGACCATCCGCGTCTCGGGCCGCTGCTCGATGAACACCACGGCCATTCGGTTGCCGACGTTCTCGCTGGTGAAGTCGAACATTCGACGCGCCCCGACCGCATCCAGCGTGACACGCACGTTCGGCTGACCATTTCGCTGGTCGAAGCCGGCCGAGGCACTGGTCAGGTTGTCACCGGAAGCGATCAAACGCCTCGACAGCAGGATCGGTTCACCCTCGCGCGTCTGGTAGAGCCGCGACTGCGGCGGCACCCGGCCGGTGCGCTCGGCCTCGTAGGGATCGTTCTGCTCGTCCACGGCGCGGTATTCCAGCGTCGCGGTCGAGCCGAGGATGCGCTTGGCCTCGGCGGTGTCCTGCACGCCCGGCAGCTGGACCACGATGCGCTCGGCGCCCTGCTGCTGGATGATCGGCTCGGCCACGCCCAGCTCGTTGACTCGGTTCCTGAGCGTGGTGATGTTCTGCTGCAGCGCGGTCTGCTGGAGCTCGTTCATGACTTCGGGGTCGACGGTCGCCTCGATGTTGAAGGTCTCGCCGCCGTCGATCGATTCCAGCTCGAGTTCGGGCAGTTCGCGCGAGATTTCCGTCATCGCGGTCTGGCGGTCCTCGGCGGTGCGCAGTTCGGCGACCAGCGACTCGCGATCGGCGCGCACGGAACGATAGCGAATGCGTTCGTCGCGCAACAGGTTGCGGATGTCGTCGACGAAACGCTCCAGCTGCTGGGTGCGGGCCGTTTCCATGTCGACTTCCATCAGGAAGTGCACGCCGCCCTGCAGATCCAGGCCCAGCACCATGGGTTCAGCACTGAGCGCGCGCAGCCAGCCGGGCGTGGCCGGCGCCAGGTTGAGCGCCACCACGTAGGCATCGCCGAGCTCTTCGCGCAACGCATCGGCCAGCGCCAGCTGCGTATCGGAGCCGTCCACCCGCACCATCAGGCGCTCCGGCGTGAAATCCATCGAGACGGGCTCGATCTGCTCGGCCTCCAGCACCTCTTCGACGACGCCCTGCAGCGCCGGATCCAGCTCGAAGCCACGCGAAGACGACACCTGCACGGCCGGGTCATCGCCGAACAGGTTGGGCAGCGCATAGATGATTCCGATCACCAGCACGGCAATCAGCAGAATGTATTTCCAGGCAGCGTAGCGATTCATGAAATGACCGGATTATTGTTCTTTCAGCGGCGAGCGCGCCGGCAACCGGACGCGCACGATTGCGGCGCCGTCAGGCCGCCGATTCGAAGGTGCCCTTGGGCACGACCTGTGCCACCGAGCTTTTCTGCATCTTGACCAGCACGTCGTCGGCCAGCCGCACCTGGATGAAGTTGTCGCCTACCTCGGTCACCCTGCCGAGCAGGCCGCCGGCCGAGACGACCTCGTCGTCGACGGCGAGATTGGCAACAAGCTCGCGGTGCTGCTTGTTGCGCTTCATCTGCGGCCGGATGATCAACAGCCAGAAAATGACCACGATGAACACCAGCGGCAGGATGGAGGCCAGCACGCTGGGTTGCTCGGCGCCCTGGCCGGCCTGGGCCAGCGCGGAAGGAATCAGCAGTTCAGACAGAAAATCAAGCATATTCAAAAACCTTTTCTATACTTTTCCATAAACGGGCAACAGTACCGACGCACTGCGCGCAAACTCGCCAATCCTTAATTATCCCACATCGGGGCGGCATGTGTCCCGGACAAGGACAGGGTCGGCTGCTCGGCTGGTTGTCTGGTTTGGCTGGTCGGCCGGCTGGAACCACCGAACCAGATTAATCAATTTTGCCGTGGCACTGCTTGTATTTCTTGCCCGATCCGCATGGGCAGGGCTCGTTGCGACCCACCTTGCGTCCATCGCGCACGTACGTCTGAGGGGTCTCCGGTTGCGCCGGAGCGCCCCCGGCGCCGGCTTGGGCCGCCGCTGACTGTTTTTCCAGCGGAGCCGCTTCGCGGTGCTTGTACTCCATCGGCTGTTCGCGCTTGCGCTGCTCGTCGACGGCGGCCACGTCCTGTTCCGAACGCACTTGCACCCGCGCCAGGATCTTGATGACCTCGAAACGCATGCTGGACAGCATCTGGGTAAACATTTCGAAGCCTTCGCGCTTGTATTCCTGCTGCGGTTTCTTCTGCGCGAACCCGCGCAGATGAATGCCGCGGCGCAGATAGTCCATGCTCGCCAGGTGCTCCTTCCACTGCTGGTCGAGCACGTTGAGCATGACCGCCTTTTCGAAATGCCGCATCACGTCGCTGCCGGTCTCGGCCTCCTTGGCAGCGAAATGGGCCTCGACCCGCGCCATGACCCGTTCGCGAATTCCTTCCTCGGTCAGATCGTCGTCGGCTTCGAGCCATTCGCGAATCGGCGCATCGATTCCGAATTCGCGCTCGAGGGACTTTTCCAGGCCCTCGGCATCCCACATGTCCTCGATCGACTGCGGCGGCATGTAGCGGCTGATCAGATCGTGGAAGACCTCGTCGCGCATCTCCTCGACGTAGTCGTGCACGTCGTCGGCTTCCATCAACTCGTTGCGCTGGGCGTAGATGACCCGGCGCTGGTCGTTGGCGACGTCGTCGAAATCGAGCAGGTTCTTGCGGATGTCGAAGTTGTGCGCCTCGACCTTGCGCTGGGCGTTTTCGATCGCGCGCGTAACCCAGGGATGCTCGATGGCCTCGCCCTGCTCCATGCCCAGCTTCTGCATCATGTTGCCCAGTCGCTCGGACGCGAAAATGCGCATCAGACTGTCTTCGAGCGACAGGTAGAAACGGCTCGAGCCCGGATCGCCCTGGCGACCGGAACGGCCTCTCAGCTGGTTGTCGATGCGACGGGACTCGTGGCGTTCGGTGCCGATGATGTGCAGGCCGCCGGCTTCGATGACTTCGTTGTGGCGTTCCTGCCAGTCCTCCTTGACCTTGCGCAGGGTGCTTTCGGGCGTGTCGTCGTCCAGCTCGGCGAGTTCGGCGTCCAGACTGCCGCCGAGCACGATGTCGGTGCCGCGGCCGGCCATGTTGGTGGCGATGGTCACCGCTCCCGGGCGACCGGCCTGCGCGATGATCTGCGCCTCGCGCTCGTGCTGCTTGGCATTGAGCACCTCGTGCGGAATTTTCGCTTTCTTCAACTCACTCGACAGAAGTTCGGAAGTTTCGATGGAAGTCGTACCGACCAGGCTGGGCTGGCCGCTGGCCGTGCGTTCCTTGATGTCTTCGATGATCGCGGTGTATTTCTCGGCCTGAGTCAGGAACACCAGGTCGGGATTGTCCTTGCGGATCATCGGCTTGTGAGTCGGAATCACGACAACTTCCAGGCCATAGATGCTCTGGAATTCGTAGGCTTCGGTATCGGCAGTACCGGTCATGCCCGACAGCTTTTCGTAGAGCCGGAAATAGTTCTGGAACGTGATCGAGGCCAGGGTCTGGTTCTCGCGCTGAATGGGCACCCCTTCCTTGGCCTCTATGGCCTGATGCAGGCCGTCCGACCAGCGGCGCCCGGGCATGGTGCGACCGGTGAATTCATCGACGATGACCACTTCGCCGTCGTTGATGATGTAGTCGACGTCCTTGTTGAACAGGTGATGGGCACGCAGGCATGCGCTCAGCGTATGCATCAGCGCCAGGTTGTTCGCGTCGTACAGACTTTCGTTTTCCTTGAGCAGCCCGTCTTGGGCAAGCAGTTGCTCGACCCGCGCCATGCCTTCTTCGGTCAGGTGGACCTGGCGCGACTTTTCGTCCAGCGAGAAATCGCCCGGCCCGTCTTCTTCCTGCTGAACCTCGAGCTTGGGCGCGATCCGGTTGATCTTGACGTACAGCTCCGGCCCTTCGTCGGCCGGGCCGGAAATGATCAGCGGCGTCCGGGCCTCGTCGATCAGGATCGAATCGACCTCGTCGACGATGGCGAAATGCTGGGTGCGCTGCACCTTCTGCTCCAGCGAAAACGCCATGTTGTCGCGCAGGTAATCGAAGCCGAATTCGTTGTTGGTGCCGTAGGTGATGTCGCAGGCATATGCGGCACGCTTGGCGGGAGCGTTCATGCCGGGCACCGACACACCCACGGTCATGTCCAGCGCGCTGTAGATGGGACGCATCCAGTCGGCGTCGCGCCCGGCCAGGTAGTCGTTGACCGTGACCACGTGCACGCCCTTGCCGGGCAGTGCGTTGAGGTAGACGGCCAGCGTCGCGACCAGGGTCTTGCCCTCGCCGGTCTTCATCTCGGCGATCTTGCCCTGGTGCAGCACCATGCCGCCGATCATCTGGGCGTCGAAATGCCGCATGCCCAGAGTACGCACCGAGGCCTCGCGCACCACCGCGAATGCCTCCGGCAGCAGGCTGTCCAGGCTCTCGCCGTTTTCCAGCCGCTGCCTGAATTCAGCCGTTTTGGCCTTGAGCTGCTCGTCGCTGAGCTGCTGGGTCTGGGGTTCCAGTTCGTTGATCTGCTGAATATTCCTGGAAAGCTGCTTGAGCAGGCGCTCGTTGCGGCTGCCGACCAGCTTCGTTATCAAACGTTTGAGCATAGGAATTTGCTGCCTGTTAGCGCGAAAGGACGCGTCGTGACCAGAATGATGAAGTGGGGCTGAACCCGGCACCCGTCAAGCGAGACAATCGGCCATTTTAGCCAATTCACGCGCCGACATCCAACCTTGTCCAGCGCGCTGACCCGCGCCCGGCCATCCCGGAACCGGACGGAGACCGGCAACGACGCTGGCGGCGCGGCGCAGCGCGACCGGTTAAACTGCGGGCATGAATGTCGGTAAATCCAGCTGGGGCCCGGCCGGGCGCGAAGGTGCCGGAGCACGACGGGCCGACGCGATCGCCGGCGACCGGGGCGAACCGGGCCGGGCGCTGCGCCAGGCACAGGCCTTCCTGGCGTTGAACGCACGGCTGCGCGAGCGAATTCCGGAAAACGCGCGCGGCCGCATCGCGGTCGCCTGCGTCGAAGGTGACTGCCTGGTCATTGCAGCGGCTTCGTCGGCGCGCGCCAGCCAGGCCCGGCTGCTCGCCGATTCGCTGCTGGAGGCGGCACGGTATCACTGGCCCGAAAAACTGACCAGAACCCGGGTCATCGTCACGCCCGGGTTGAACATGGAAGCCTGAATATTTGTATTCGGACCGGAATCGGCCGAGTCAGAATGCCTGCGCGGGCTGCAGGTAGGAAATCGGCGCGCCTTCGTCATCCGGGAAAGTGACCTCTTCCCAGACTTCCTGGTGCGCCAGCAGCTCGCGCAGCAAGGCGTTGTTCAGCTCATGGCCGGACTTGTGGCCGACGAACCGGCCGATCAGGCTGGCGCCGAGCATGTACAGATCGCCGATGGCGTCGAGTACCTTGTGCTTGACGAACTCGTCTTCATAGCGCAATCCATCCGCATTGAGCACCCGATAGTCGTCGACGACCACCGCGTTGTCCAGGCTGCCCCCGAGCACCAGGTTGCGCTGGCGCAGAAATTCGATGTCGCGCATGAAACCGAACGTGCGCGCACGCGCAACCTCCTTGAGATAGGAAGTGGTCGAAAAATCCAGGTCCACCTTGCAGTTGCGGCTGCGAAACACCGGATGATCGAATTCGATCTCGAAGGCCACGCGAAAACCGTCGTAGGGCTCGAAGCGCACCCATTTGTCGCCGTCGACCAGTTCCAGCGGCTTCTTGATGCGGATGAAGCGCTTGGGCGCGGCCTGTTCGGCAATCCCGGCCGACTGGATCAGGAACACGAACGGTCCGGCGCTGCCGTCCATGATCGGCACTTCGGAAGCGCTCAGGTCGACATAAGCATTATCGATGCCCAGTCCGGCCAGCGCCGACATCAGATGCTCGATGGTCGCCACCCGCGTTCCGTCATCACCGACCAGCGTGGTCGAAAGCGCGGTATCGCCCACGCGATCGGGCTCGGCGCGAATCGCGAAAACCGGTTCCAGGTCGATTCGGCGAAACACGATACCGGTGTTGACCGGCGCCGGGCGCAAGGTCATGACGACCTTTTCACCGCTGTGCATCCCGACACCCGTCGCCCGAATGACGTTTTTCAGGGTTCTCTGTCTGATCACTGGACTCGGCCGCTCCTTACAGCAAATCCGCGCGATAGTAGCACACAGCCCGACTCAGCCGGCGGTTGTTGTATTTGTTTTACATTCGGCCGAAAAAAGCGTGATGCACCTTTCAATTCGACCGAACGACCGATCGCAATGAGGCCCCGGACGACTCGGCGAGCGGTCGTCCGGGGTCGACCGGTGCAAGACCGTCCGATCAGTCGGCCTGATTGCGCAGAAACGCGGGGATGTCGAGGTACTCGAACTCCTTCTGTTCGGCCTCGCCGCGCTTTTGCGGCTCGTGTTCGCGACCCCGATTCGGGCCGGCTGCCGATTCGGACTCGTCGTCTTCGCTGAACACCGGCAGATCGTCGGTGCCGGTGCGCACGATCTGCATCGGCTTTTCCTTGCGCTGGGCGCGCTTCTGGCCCAGGCCCGTCGCCACCACGGTGACCCGGATTTCGTCGTTCATGTCCGGATCGATGACCGTGCCCATCACGACCGAAGCGTCCTCGCTGGCCAGGTCGGCAATGGTGGTGCCGACTTCCTCGAACTCGCGCATCGACATGTTCATGCCGGCGGTCACGTTGACCAGGATGCCGCAGGCGCCCGAAAGATTGACGTCTTCGAGCAGCGGCGAACCGATTGCCGACTGTGCGGCCATCAACGCCCGATCCTGGCCCGTCGCGCTGCCGGAACCCATCATTGCCATGCCCATCTCGGACATCACGGTGCGAACGTCGGCGAAGTCCACGTTGATCAGGCCCGGGCGGGTGATCAGCTCGGCGATGCCCTGGACCGCGCCGGAGAGCACCTGGTTGGCCGCCTTGAACGCATTGAGCAGCGTGATGTCGGGACCCAGCACGCTGAGCAGCTTGGCGTTGGGAATGGTGATCAGCGAGTCGACGTGATGGGTCAGTTCATCGATGCCCTGCTGCGCGACGCCCAGCCGGCGCTGACCTTCGAACGGGAAGGGTTTGGTCACGACCGCAACGGTCAGAATGCCCATCTCCTTGGCCGTCTGGGCGATGACCGGGGCCGCGCCGGTGCCGGTCCCACCGCCCATGCCGGAGGTGATGAACACCATGTCGCAACCTTGCAGCACCTCGCTGATGCGCTCGCGGTCCTCCAGCGCGGCCTGGCGGCCGACTTCCGGATTGGCACCGGCGCCCAGGCCCTTGGTGACGCTGGAGCCGATCTGCAGCGTGCTCTTGCCCGAAAAGCTCTTGAGCGCCTGGGCGTCTGTATTGACCGAAATGAATTCGACGCCTTCGATCGAAGCCTCGACCATCTGGTTGACCGCGTTACCGCCGCCGCCTCCGATGCCGAGCACCTTGATTGTTGCACTGGGTGTGTAGTTTTCTACCAATTCAAATGCCATGATGGTTCTCCTTGCTCTCGCCGTTTTGAACACGGGGTTCGAAAAGCACGCGACACGCGAGTCTTGCCGCTCGCTTGGTGCCGCGTACCGTCCTGCCCGCAACCTTGATTCGATGATTCATGCAGATCCCTCAGAACTCGCCCTGAAACCACTGCTTCAGGCGTTCGATCATGCTTCCGGCCGCCCCGCCACGCGCCCGGCCGCGACCCGAACCGGTCCGCTCCAGCCTGCTGCCGCGCAGCAATAGCCCCACGCCCGTTGCGTGAATCGGATTGTTGACCACCTCCGACAGGCCGCTGACATGCTGCGGCGCGCCCAGGCGCACCGGCATGTGCATGATTTCCTCGGCCAGTTCAACCACGCCTTCCATGCGCGCGCCGCCGCCGGTCAGCACCAGGCCGGCCGGCACCAGGTTTTCGCAGCCCGACTGGCGCAGCTGCTTGTGCACGTGATTGAACAGTTCGCGGTAGCGCGCCTCGACCACCTGGGCCAGCGTCTGGCGCTCCAGCCTGCGCGGCTCCCGGTCACCCACCGACGGCACCTGGAGGGTCTCGTCGCTGGACGCCAGCTGCTCCAGCGCGCAGGCGTACTTGATCTTGATTTCCTCGGCATGCAGCGTCGGCGTGCGCAGCGCCACCGCGATATCGCTGGTCACCAGGTCGCCGGCGATCGGAATACACGCGGTATGCGCGATGGCGCCGTCGGCGAACACCGCGATGTCGGTGGTGCCCGCGCCGATATCGACCAGCGCGATGCCCAGTTCCTTCTCGTCGTCGGACAGCACCGATTCACTGGAAGCGAGCTGATGCAGGATCAGGTCGTCGACCTGCAGCCCGCAGCGCGCCACGCATTTGGTCACGTTCTGCACCGCGCTGACCGCGGCGGTGACCAGGTGCACCTGCACCTCCAGGCGCACGCCCGACATGCCGACCGGCTGGCGAATACCGTCGGTGGAGTCGATCACGAAGCCCTTCGGCAGCACGTGCAGGATGCGCTGATCGGCCGGGATGGCCACCGCCCGGGCCGATTCCAGCACCCGCTCGACGTCGGATTCGTCGACCTCCGAATCGCGGATCGCGACCGCGCCGTGCGAATGACGCGAGCTGACATGCGTGCCGGCGATGCCGGCGAATACCGAATGGATCTCGCAGTCGGCCATCAGTTCGGCCTCTTCAACCGCTCGCTGAATGGACTGCTCGGTGGACTCGATGTCCACGACCATCCCGCGCTTGAGCCCGCGCGAGGCGTGGGAGCCCAGCCCGATGACCTCGACGCGGCCGTCGTCCTGGACCTCGCCGACGATGGCCACGATCTTGCTGGTGCCGATGTCGAGACCCACGACGAGTGACTTGTCCGGCTTTCTAGCCATGATCCGATTGCGCTCCTGCTTGTTGGTTGGTTTGACTTCGTGCGCCCGTCAGCCGGTCCGATTCCGCCGCGCGACGCGTGACTGCCAGGCCGTTGGGATAGCGCAGATCGATGCTTTTTATGCCCGCCATCGCCCTGAGGCCGGATCGCACACTCAGGAATCGCTCCAGGCGATCGGCAACCTCGTGACGGCCGAGCAGCAGTTCCAGCCCGCTGTCCAGCACCAGGCGCCAGGCACCGCGCGCGTCCAGCTCCACGCGCCGGATTTCCAGACCGTCGGCAGCCAGCCGGGTGCGCATTCGCTGCCAACCCTTGAAGACCTCCAGCTGCCGCCCGTCGGGTCCGTCCAGCCGCGTCAGGCCCTGCATGCCGACGGTGCCCGCGACCTCGAAAAGTTCGCCGCTGCGACTGATCAGCGCACGATGCTTCCAGCGCGCCACGGCTCGCTGCTCGGTCACGAAGATCTCCAGCGCATCGGGCCAGTGGCGCGAAACCGCGGCCTGATCCACCCACGGCAACGCTTCGACTTCGGCGCGCGCCTGTTCCACATCCACAGCGAAAAAACCCCGCCGGGCCTGCTCGGATACCGCCGCGCGCACCTGTGCGGCGGTCAGACGCTCGAGTTCGCCGGACACCTCCAGCCAGCGAATCGGCCAGTTCCGGGCGTCGTGCCAGCCGCCCAGCCACCAGATCGAGCCGGCCATCAGGATTGCCGCCAGCGGCGTCAGCAACCAGAGCGCTAGGCGTTGCATGCGTGGCCTCCCGCGGTCGCCAGGATGCGCCGAACCAGCACATCGAAGTCCAGATCTGCGGCCGCCGCAGCCATCGGCACCAGCGAGTGATCGGTCATGCCGGGCACGGTGTTGGCCTCGAGCAACCAGGGATCGCCTTCGCCGTCGAGGAGGAAATCCACCCGACCCCAGCCGCTGCAGCCCAGCACTTCGAATGCCTGCAGCGCCATGGCCTGCAGTTCGGCCTCGCGCGGGCCGGACAACCCGCACGGGCAGTGGTACTCGGTATCGCCGGCTTCATACTTGGCGTCGAAGTCGTAGAATTCGCGCGGCGTTGCGATGCGAATCAGCGGCAGCGCACGGTCGTCCAGCATCGCGGCGGTGTATTCGGGGCCGTCGATCATCCGCTCGACCAGCGCGGTGTCGTCGTGCGTCAGCGCGCGCGCGATCGCCGCAGCGAGTTGACCGGTCTCGTCCACCCGGCTCATGCCCACGCTGGAACCTTCGCGCGCCGGCTTGACGAATACCGGCGCGCCAAGCGCCCCGGCAATCGCTTGGGCCTGGCCGGCATCGGTGGCCACCCGCCAATCCGGCGTGGGAAGCCCGACCGCGCGCCAGATCCGCTTGGTCTGCAGCTTGTCCATGGTCAGCGCCGATGCGAGCACGCCCGAGCCGGTCACCGGCAGACCGTATAGCGCCAGCGCGCCCTGCAGACAGCCGTCCTCGCCGCCGCGCCCGTGCAGCATGTTGAACACGCGATCCACCCGCCTTTCGCGCGCGGCGTCGATCACCGCCCGCGCGCCGTCGAATGCCTCGTGGGCAATGCCGACGCGCGTCAGCGCCTCGGACACGGCACGACCGCTTCTCAGCGAAATCTCGCGCTCGGCGCTGTCGCCGCCATAGACCAGCGCAAGGCGGCTCATGCTTGCGCCTCCTTGAGCATGGCGGCCAGGCCGCCGATGTCGCCGGCACCCATGATCAACAGCAGATCGCCGTCTTCGATGACTGCGTCGAGCGCTTCCGGTGCATCACCCGGGGCGCTGATCCGCGTCACCCGGGCATCGCCGCGCTGCTCGACCGCCGATGCGAGCGCATCGGAACCGATGCCGGCGATCGGCGCCTCGCCGGCCGGATAGACATCGGCCAGCACGACCAGGTCGACGCCGGCCAGCACGCGCGCGAACGCGTCGAACTGGTCGCGCGTGCGGGTGAATCGGTGCGGCTGGAAAATCAGGATCAGCCGTCGGTCCGGCCAGCCGCCGCGCGCGGCCTGGATGACGGCGTCCAGTTCGGTCGGGTGGTGGCCGTAATCCTCGAACGCCAGCGCCCGGCCCGAAGCAAACTGCAGTTCTCCGATTTCGGCGAAGCGTCGGCCGATACCGGCAAACGCATTCAGCCCGGAACGGATCTGTTCGGCCTCCAGGCCCAGCTCCCAGCTCACGGCCGCCGCACCCAGCGCGTTGAGCACGTTGTGCCGACCTGGCTGGGACAGCTCCACCGACAGCGCATCGTCCCGGCCGGGCAGGCGCAGGTCGAAGCCCATGGCTCGGCCGCGCTGCTGGATGTTCTCGGCGCGCACGTCGGCCGCCTCGCTCAGTCCGTAGGTGACTACGGTACGACCCACCTCAGGCACCAGTTCGGCGACGTGCGGATCGTCGATGCACAGTACCGCCACGCCGAAGAACGGCAGATGGTGCAGAAATTCCAGGAACGACTCCTGCAGCCGGTCAAAGCTGCCCTGGAAGGCATCCAGGTGGTCGCGATCGATGTTGGTGACCAGCGAAATCACCGGTTGCAGCAGCAGAAACGACGCATCGGATTCGTCGGCTTCGGCAACCAGGTAGCGGCCCTGCCCCAGCCGGGCATTGGTCCCGAAGGCATTGACCAGCCCGCCAACGACGAAGGTCGGGTCCATCCCGGCGCCGGCCAGCAGGCTGGCGATCAGCGACGTCGTGGTGGTCTTGCCGTGCGTGCCGGCCACGGCAATGCCGGCGCGGAAACGCATCAGTTCGCCCAGCATCTCGGCGCGCGGCACCACCGGAATGCGGCGCCCGCTTGCGGCCTGCAGCTCCGAATTGTCTGCGGCGATGGCGCTGGAGGTCACGACCACGTCCACGTGCTCGACCAGTGCCGGATCGTGTCCCACCGAGACGCGGATTCCGGCCTTGCGCAGGTGATCGAGCACCGCGGATTCGTTCAGGTCCGAGCCGCTGACCTCGAAACCGAGATTGGCCATGACTTCGGCAATGCCGCTCATGCCGGCGCCGCCGATTCCGACGAAATGGATTCGGCGGACGCGGTGCATGAGGCTGGGCGCGGGACGCTCGGAAAGATTCATGCCAGAACCTCCGCGCATGCCCGGGCCACCTGCAGCGCCGATTCGGGGCGCGCGCGGTCGCGCGCGATCGAAGCCATGCGTACCAGCTCCGGCCGATTCAATGTTTCCATCATGCCGGCCAGCTGGCCCGGCGTGAATTCCGCCTGCGGCATCAGCCACCCGGCCCCGGCGTCGGCCAGGAAACGTGCGTTGGCGGTCTGGTGGTCGTCGACCGCGGCTGGAAACGGGACCAGGATCGCGGGCACGCCGGCCGCGGCCAGCTCGGCCACGGTCAGGGCGCCGGCGCGGCAGATCGCAAAATCGGCCCAGGCCCAGGCTTCCGCCATGTCGTCCACGAATTCGGCGACCTGCGCCTCGACGCCGGCCTTGGCGTAGTTTTGTATGGCCGGTTGCAGTTGTCGACCGGCCTGGTGCCGGACTTCGGGACGATATTCGGCGGGAAGCCGGGCCAGGGCCTCGGGCACCACCTGGTTGAAAACGCTTGCACCCTGGCTGCCGCCGATGACCAGCAGCCGGAGCGGACCGCTGCGGTCCTGGTAGCGAACGGCCGGTTCGGGCAGCCCGGAGATCTCGCGTCGAACCGGGTTGCCGGTCACGCGGGCGTTGTCGAATACGTTCGGGAACCCGGTGCAGACCGCACGGGCCCAGGGCCGCAACAGCCGATTGGTCCATCCGGCCACGGCGTTCTGTTCGTGAATGACCAGCGCGATGCCCAGCAGCCTGGCGGTGACGCCGGCCGGCCCCGCGGCATAACCGCCCATGCTCAACACGCAGCCGGGCCGTTCGGCCTCGAGAATTCGGCGCGCCTGCAGCATGGCCCGGACGATGCGCACCGGTGCGGCCAGCCATCCGGCCAGCCCGCGCCCGCGCAGACCCCGGATCCCGACCCGTTGCAGTTCGAAGCCGGCCGCGGGCACCAGCCGATTCTCCAGCCCGTGCGGCGTGCCCAGCCAGGTCACCCGGGCGCCGGCCTCGCGCAGCACGCGGGCCACGGCCAGGCCGGGAAAGATGTGCCCGCCGGTACCGCCGGCCAGGATCATCACCCGCACATCCTCGGGCAAATCGAGCCCCTGGCCTGAATCGACAAGACCCGTCATGCCGCCCACTCCCGCTGGCGCCGCGGGCGCGCCAGCGCCTGTTGATCGAGCTCGCGCGCAATCCGGACCACCAGGCCCAGCGCGAGCAGCGTCACCATCATGCTGCTGCCGCCGGCCGACACCAGCGGAAGCGTAAGGCCCTTGGTCGGCAGGACGCCGAGATTCACGCCGATGCTGACCAGCGCCTGAAGGCCGATCCACAGGCCGATGCCAAAGGTGGTGAAGGCGGCGAATGTCGCACCCGCAGCATGCGCGCGGACGCCGATGCGCAGGATGCGCACGATCAGTACCGCGAAAATCGCCAGCACCGTCAGGATACCGAGCAGACCGAGCTCCTCGGCGAGAATGGCAAAAATGAAGTCGGTATGCGCTTCGGGCAGATAGAACAGCTTCTGCACGCTGCCGCCGATGCCGACGCCGGAAACTTCGCCGCGGCCGATCGCGATCAGGGCCTGCACCAGCTGGAAGCCTGCGTTGTACGGATCGGAGAACGGATCGCCGAAACTGGTCAGGCGCTGCAGCCGATACGGCTCCAGCGCGGCGAAGGTCACCAGCGGTGCGGCGCCAAGCCCGAGCAGCGCAAGCGATTTCCAGGCGGCGCCGGCCAGCCAGACCATGCCGCCCAGGATGGCCATCAGCACCATCGCCGAGCCCATGTCCGGCTGCTTGAGAATGATTGCCGCGACCAGCCCGCCGATCAGCAGCGGCTTGAGTGTATCGACCATTCCGGCCTGGCCCAGCCCCGGACGCCGCGCCAGGTAGCCGGCGATGTAGAGAATCATCAACAGCTTGACCGCCTCGACGACCTGGAACCGGAACAACCCGAGGTTCAGCCAGCGCGTTGCGCCGTTGACGGTCACGCCCAGACCCGGTACCAGCACGGCGGCCAGCAGCACGAGTGACAGCAGCAGGCAAAGCCGGTCGGTTCTTTCCAGCAGCGCAAGGCTGAGCCACTGAATCCCGGCCGCCAACCCCAGGCCCAGCAGCACGAACATCAGGTGGCGACTGAAGAAGTGCCAGTCGCCGACGGCATATTTCTCGGCCACCGCCACGGACGTGGAGGCAACCATCACCATGCCGATGCCCAGCAGCGCCAGGATGGACAGCACCAGCGGCCGGTCGATGGAAACCCCCCGGGCCGGGTCCGAATAGCGTCTTGCCTGTCTGCGCACGCCCGTCATCAGCGCACCTTCAGGGTCGCGAGACCGATCAGCACCAGCACCACGGCGACGATCCAGAAACGCACGATCACCTTGGGCTCGGGCCAGCCCTTGAGCTCGAAGTGATGGTGAATGGGCGCCATGCGAAAGATGCGCTTGCCGGTGAGCTTGTACGAGGCGACCTGCAGGATCACCGAAACCGTTTCGAGCACGAAGATTCCCGCCATGAGCATGAACACCAGTTCCTGGCGCACGACGACCGCGATCACGCCCAGCGCCGCGCCCACCGAAAGCGCGCCGACGTCACCCATGAAGACCTGCGCCGGGTAGGTATTGAACCACAGGAAGCCGAGGCCCGCCCCGGCCAGCGCCGAGCAGATGATGGCCACTTCTCCGGCGCCGGGAATGAACGGAAAGCCCAGGTAATCGGCAAAGATCGCGTTGCCTGCGGCATACGCGAATATGCCCAGACCGATCGCCACCATCACCGCCGGCACGATCGCCAGACCGTCCAGTCCGTCGGTCAGGTTGACCGCGTTGGACGAACCGACGATCACGAAATAGGTCAAAACGATGAATGCCGGCCCCATCGGAATCAGCACGTCCTTGAAGAACGGCAACAGCAGCGCGGTCGCGCCAGGCACGTCGGCGGTGGCATACAGGAAGACGGCCGCGACGACCGCGGCCAGCGATTGCAGGCCGTACTTGGCGGCCGCGCTCAGGCCGGCCGAGTCGTTGTACTTGAGCTTGTGGAAATCGTCGACGAATCCGATCATGCCGAACGTCGCGGTGACGAACAGTACGGTCCAGACATAACGGTTGCCGATATCGGCCCACAGCACGGTCGAGACCAGCACCGAGATCAGGATCAACGCCCCGCCCATGGTCGGCGTGCCGGCCTTGTCGAAATGCGTGCGCGGTCCGATCTCGCGAATCGGCTGGCCGAGCTTGCGCGCAGTCAGGTAACGGATGAAAAGCGGGCCCACGGCCAGCGAAACCACCAGCGCCGACAGCGCCGCCATGATGGTGCGGAAGGTAATGAACCCGAACAGCGCGATATCCAGGGCCAGCAAGTCTTCGAACAGCCACATCAGCATGACCGGATCCCCGCTGTCTGGAGCAGATCGACCAGCTGTTCCATATGGCTGGACCGCGATCCCTTGACCAGGCAGACGACGTCGGATGCCAGCAGATCCTCCATGCGCCGGACCATCGAATTCATGTCGTCGAACGCTTCGGCACCCGGCCCGAAAGCTTCGGCGACCGATTCGGCGTGCGCCCCGATGGCGAACAGGCGCTCGATACCGAGATCGCGCGCGGCGCGGCCGAGCTCGCGGTGCAGCCTGTCGCTTGATTCACCCAGCTCGGCCATCTCGCCCAGCGCCAGCCAGCGCTTCCCGGAGCGCGAAGCCAGCACCTCGAGGCCGGCATGAAGCGAGGCCGGGTTGGCGTTGTAGCTATCGTCGATCAGACGCCACCCGCCGCTCGTTTCGCGCTCGCTCAACCTGCCCGGCAGGCTTTCGACCGCCGCCAGTCCGGCGGCGATCGCGTCGAGCTCGATGTCCAGCGCCAACGCCGCAGCGGTGGCCGCAAGCGCATTGATGCGGTTGTGTTGTCCGGACAGGGCGAGCTCCAGCCGGAAACTGCCCGACGGCGTTGCAATGATTTCCCGGCCGCCCTCGTAAATCAGCCGGACGCCGGCCTGGTCGGATTGGCCGAAAGTAATCCGGCGACTGTCCGGGCACAGGCCTTGCCAGTAATCGAAATAGGCATCGTCGCGGTTGATCACCGCCGTATCGCCGGGCCCCAGGCTGCCGAACAGTTCACCCTTGGTGCGCGCCACGCCGTCGATGCTGCCCAGGCGCTCGAGGTGAGCTGGCCCGGCGTTGGTCACCAGGCCGACGTCGGGACGCGTCATGGTGGCCAGGTATTCGATATCCCCGGGCCGCCCGCAGCCCATCTCGACCACCGCAAAACGGTGCGCCTCGTCGAGCCCGGCCAGCGTCAGCGGCACACCGATTTCATTGTTGTAGTTTCCGCGCGTGGCCAGGGTCGGGGCGCATCGGCGCAGGATCGCCGCGAGCATGGTCTTGACGGTCGTCTTGCCGTTGCTCCCGGTCACGCCGACCAGCCGAACATCCAGCTGCCGGCGCCAGGCCCCGGCCAGCGCGCCCATCGCCTTGACCACGTCTTCGACCACGATCTGCGCGATCGGGGCCTCGACGACGCGCATGACCAGCGCAGCCGCGGCCCCCTTGGAGGCAGCGTCGAGCACGAACCTGTGGCCATCGACCCGCTGGCCGACCAGCGCCGCGTAGAGGCTGCCGCGCCTGAGACTTCGCGTGTCCTGGGTCAGGCCGGAAAAGGCCGCGGCGTGTCCGCTCGAAGCCGGCAGGTGCAATCGGCCACCCGTGATCCTGGCCGCGGTATCGAGATCGAAGCGAATCATGCCGCCTCCACCAGCGCAATGCGAACGGCGTCGAAATCGCTGAACGCCACCACACGGTCGCCCAGGTCCTGGGTCGTTTCGTGACCCTTGCCCGCCACGAGCACGCAGTCCGACCCGCCGGCGCCAGCCACGGCGCAACCGATCGCCTGGCGCCGTTCGGGCATCACGCGGACCCGATCCGGCCGCGCCATGCCGGCCTGGATCTCGCGCAGGATCTTGATGTGATCCTCGCTTCTGGGGTTGTCGTCGGTCAGAATCACCTCGTCGGCAATGGCTTCGGCGACACGCCCCATCAGCGGCCGCTTGCCGCGGTCGCGCTCGCCGCCACAGCCGAACACGCAGATCAGCCGTCCCTCGGTGATCTCGCGCAGCGTGACGAGGGCATTTTCGAGTGCGTCCGGGCTATGCGCATAGTCGATGACGATGCGCTGGCCCGCGGGACCTTCGATGCGGTTCATGCGCCCGGGAACCGGCTCCAGACCGGCCACGATTTCAACGATGTCCGGCACGCTGAAGCCGCGCGACACCAGTTCGGCAATCACGATGACGATATTGACCGCATTGGTGCGCCCGATCAGCCGACTGCTGCAACACACCCGGCCTTCCGGCGTATTGACATCCATCTGCAGGCCGTCCAGCGTTGCGCGCCGGATCGAACCCAGCACTTCCGGATGATGCGCGGTTTCCAGCCCGAACCGTACCAGGCCGGGTGAATCTTCCCGAGCGGCGGCCAGGCGCCGGCCGAACGCATCATCGACGTTGATCAGCTGATAGCGGCTGACATAGTCGGTGATCAGCCTTGACTTGGCCCGGCCGTAGGCTTCCTGCGTGCCGTGGTAGTCAAGGTGATCGCGTCCCAGGTTGGTGAAGATCACGCTGGTGAATTGCAGGCCGGCAAGGCGGTTCTGATCCAATGCATGCGAGGAGGCCTCGAGCACGACCTTGGTGTGTCCGGCCTCGCGCAGGGCGGCGAGGGCCTTGTACAACGACGGCAGGTCGGGCGTCGTATGGTGGCCTGCTGCAAGCGCCCCGGGCCGGCCGACTCCAAGCGTGCCGACCATGGCGCCGCCCAGTGCCTGGGCAAGCAGCCAGGCTACCGAAGACTTGCCGTTGGTCCCGGTGACGGCAATCAGTTCCAGCGACGCGGCCGGATCTTCCCAATAGCGCCTGCACAACTCGGGCAACCGCGATGCCAGCTCGGGCACCTCGACGCAGCGCGTCGCCACCTCGGCCGGGGGTGTCTCCAGCCCATCGTGCAGCACTACTGCAGCGCCGGCGCGCAGCGCGGCTTCCGCGTACCCCATGCCGTGTTCCTGCATCCCGCGCACGGCCACGAACGCGTCGCCCGGCACAAGGCGACGCGAATCCAGGGCCAGGCCGCCAATGGTGACCGGCGGTATCGGGTCAACGTCGACGATACCGGACAGGAGCCGGCTGAGTTTTTTCATTGCCGCTCTCCCGCCATGGTCACCAGGGAAGATACGTCGTCGGGCGGCACGTTCATCAGGCGCAGCGCGTCGGCCATGACGCGGCCGAACAGCGGGCCGGCGACCAGGCCGCCGTAGTAATCCCCGCCGCCGGGATCCTGGATGACCACCACAGCGGCCAGGCGCGGGCGCGTGACCGGCGCGAACCCGGCGATGCTGGAGACGTAGCGATCGCCGTAGCCCGAAATGCCGACCTTGCGCGACGTCCCCGTCTTGGCGGCAACCCGGTACCCGTCGATCGCGGCCCGGCTGGCGGTGCCTTCCGGTCCGGTGACTGTCTCCAGCATCGCGGCAAGCCGCTCGGCCAGCGCGGGGTCGATGATGTTCTGAACCGGATTATCCGAATCGAGGATGAAACTGGGTTGGCGCAAGCGCCCGCCATCGGCAATCGCGGCCATCGCGCGCGCCAGCTGCAAGGGGGTTACCGAGAGGCCATAGCCGTAGGCCAGGGTCGCCTGCTCCAGCTTGCGCCAGCGCTGATGATCGCGCAGGACGCCGGCTGATTCACCGGGAAAGCCGGTACCGGTGACCTGGCCGAAACCCAGGCGCGAATACATGCTCCACATGTGCTGCGAATCCATGGCCATGGCCAGTTGCACCACCCCGACATTGGAAGACTTCGTCAGCACGCCGGTGACGCTGAGCTCACCGTAGTTGCGGAAATCCTCGATCCGGTGACCCGAAACATTCATGTAGCCCGGCGCCGTATCCAGCACCGTTTCGGGACGCGCCAGCCCGGCCTCCATGGCAGCGGCGACGACGAACGGCTTGACCACGGAGCCCGGCTCCAGCACATCGGTCAGCGCACGGTTGCGGACACCTTCCGGCGACTCGCGCTCACGCGCGTTGGGATTGAACGACGGATAATTGGCCATGGCGAGAATCGCCCCGGTCTTGACGTCGAGCACCACGACCGAACCCGAGCGCGCCTGGTGTTCGGAGACCGTGGAAACCAGCTCGCGATAAGCGAGATACTGCAGACGCCGGTCCAGGGTCAACTGCAACTCGCGACCGGGCTGTGCCTCGCGCACCAGCTCGATATCCTCGACCACGCGTCCCAGCCGGTCCTGGATGACGCGCTTCATGCCGGTCCGCCCCGTCAGCCAGCTGTCGTAGGCCAGCTCCAGTCCTTCCTGGCCGACTTCGTCGATATTGGTCATGCCGACGATCTGGGCACTGACCTCGCCGGTCGGATAGAAACGCTTGTACTCGCGTTGCAGGAACACGCCGGGAATATCGAGCTGACGCACCCGCTCGGCCAGCTCGGGATGGATGCGGCGAATGATCCAGACGAACTGCCGGTCGGCCCGCTGGCTCAAGCGTCGCTCGATCGCTTCGGGATTTTCGTCGAGCACGCTGGCGAGCAGGGGAATCCGGTCGGCGGCCTGCAGCAGTTCACCCGGATGCGCCCACACCGACTCCACCGGTGTCGATACCGCCAGCGGCTGACCGTTGCGGTCGACGACCCGACCGCGCATGGTCGGAATCTCGACCTGGCGCAGGAACCGCGCCTCGCCTTCCTCCTGCAGGAACTCCGTGTCCATGACCTGGAGCTTGACCGCGCGTGCCACCAGGCCGACCGCAGCCAGGGCCATCAGCCCGATCAACAGGGCCACGCGCAGGCGACAGATGCCGAGATCGCTGCGCTCAGCCATCACCGGCCACCAGCACCCGGATCCGGGCCGGCGATTGCATGTCCAGGCGCTCCTGCGCCTGCGTTTCGATGCGGCCGGTCTCGCCCAGCCAGGCCAGCTCGATCTGCAGCCGCGACCACTCGACCTGGTGCTGGTCCTGGAAGCGTCCCTCGCGCTCGAGCTCGATGAACAGATCGCGGCCCTGGTGCTTCAGCGCGATCAGCGACACGGCAGTCGCCACGACCGCGATCAGCAAAGCCAATAGCACGACCCAGGATTTCATGCCGATTCTCCCTGCCCGGCAACGGCGATGCGTTCGGCCACGCGCATGCGCGCAGACCGGGCCCGCGGATTGCTCGCCTGCTCGACTTCCGACGGCCGCACCAGCTTGCCGACGGTTTTCAGGCGCGGCCGAAAGTCCGGTGCGCTGGGCATCCGGCGGCTGGCCGGCGGCGGCTGCGACGCGGCGCGCAGCGCCTGCTTGACCCGCCGATCCTCGAGTGAATGAAAACTGATCACGACCAGGCGTCCGCCCGGGGCAAGTGCCTCGATGGCCGCCTGAAGCGCCTCGTCGAGCGCTTCGAGCTCCCTGTTGACCGCAATCCGGATCGCCTGGAAGGTGCGCGTCGCCGGATGGATGCGGGCCGAATGCACCGCATGACCCGGAACCGCCCTCTCGACCACCGCGGCCAGCGCCGCCGTGGTCCGGATGGGCGAGCGCTCGCGCGCCGCCAGGATTCCCCGCGCGATGCGGCGGGCAAAACGTTCTTCACCCAGGCTGGAAAGCACTTCGACCAGTTCGGCCTCGCTCACCTCGGCCAGCCAGTCGGCGGCCGGAACGCCGGCATCGGGATCCATTCGCATGTCCAGCGGGCCGTCATGCCGGAAACTGAATCCGCGTTCGGCGGAATCGAGCTGGGGGGAAGAAAGGCCCAGATCCATGAGAATGCCGTCGATGCCCGAATCGGGTCCCAACTGGCCGACGACCGAGCCCAGCTCGCGGAAATTGCAGCGCACCAGTCGAAGGCGCGGCTCTTCGCCGAATTCGCGCTCGCCGAAGGCAATCGCTTCGGGATCGGCGTCCAGCGCGATCAGCAAGCCGCGCGGGCCCAGGCGATCGAGAATGCGCCGCGCGTGCCCGCCGCGACCGAAAGTCGCGTCCAGGTAGATGCCGTTTTCGCGCACATTCAAGGCGTCCACTGCCGCCTCCTCCAATACCGGAACATGATTCATCACAGCACCAGTTCGGCCATTTCGGCAGAAGCCTGCTCCTGTATCGATCGCTCCTCCTCGGCGCGCCGCTGGTTGAGCACGTTTTCGTTCCAGATCTCGAAGCGCGCGCCCATGCCCATCAATACGACCTTCTTTTCCAGGCCGGCGACCTGCCGGAGAGTCTGCGGCAGCAACAGCCTGGCGCTGCCGTCCAATTCCAGCTGGGTGGCCGAACCGACCAGGCGCCGTTGCAGACTCCGGTGGCTGGGATTGAACGTGGAAAGCCGCATCACCTGGTCACGCACCCGCTCCCATTCAGGTTCCGGATACAGCCAAAGGCAACCGGAATCGAATGCCGAGTAGGTCAGCACCAGACGATTGCCCGAGGCCTCCCCGACCGATTCGCGATAACGCGTGGGCAGCGCCATGCGGCCTTTCGCGTCCAGGTTGATTGCCGTTTCCCCGAAAAACATCGATTTGGCCAGTTATTCCACTTAATCCCACAATTTCCCACTCAGCGCCACAATAGTCTCTGGCCGCAAACGTGTCAAGCGGGAATTTCCAAGCAAATTCAGGGATGAACGGCTGTTCAAGGGCACGCCACGAGAATCGCTGAACACTTGAACAGTGTTTTATCAGGGGCAGGTTCCGGGCCGACCGCCGGAGATGGACATCCCTGGCCGGGAGCGGGCTCGGATTTCAATTTCAACTTCAAAGGCTGTTTCGCCTCGCGCTGCGCGAGGCGAAACGGTTTTGAAGTTGACTTCGAATTTGAAGTTGAAGTTGGTTTCAGTAAGGCGACCCTTACGACGCCAACCGTGCAGCCCGATCGGCGCGGCGAAACCGCATGCCAATCCGAAAAGCGCTTACCAGCGCCTTTGCCGCGGCAAAGGCGGAAAGAAGGAGTCGGCCTGTAAGCCGGGTTCTGTCAAGAACAGTCATTCATCTGGGACGGCTGTCGCCAGCCGCCTCGAGCGGCCTACCCGGATGCAGCGCGGGCCGCGCCGTCGCATCCCTATTTGGCCTTGCTTCGGGTGGGGTTTACCATGCCGCCAGCGGTTACCCGCGACGCGGTGCGCTCTTACCGCACCTTTTCACCCTTACCGCCGACCAGAAAGCCGGCGGCGGTCTGTTTTCTGTGGCACTTTCCGTAGACTCGCGCCTCCCAGGCGTTACCTGGCACCCTGCCCTGCGAAGCCCGGACTTTCCTCCGCCGCGCTTGCAGCACGGCAGCGACTGTACGGCCGACTCCTTGGGTATTATGACCGCATACCGAAGAAAACGTTGATCGACCAACAATTTCATGCGCACGGGCCGTAACCCGGCTTGACAAGTGTATTGGTGTTGTATAACACTATGTTTGTATCCTCCCTGGGAGAAAATCCAATGAAACGCCTTTGCATTGCAGCAATTTCGGCGGCGCTCATCACTGCCGGTTGCGGCGATTCCGAAACTCCGGCTCCGGACAGTCGCGATGCGGTCGGCCCGCCCGGCGACGGGGCCGTCAATCCGTTCCTCGCCAGCGCCGACGCCGATACCGAATATGTATATGCCAACCTCCAGCGCCTGCCCGAGTCGCTCGTGGACAAGGTCTGGGCCATGAACGATGCCAGCGCCGAGAGCAACGAAGCGGTTTTCGAGGCGCTGGCCGAGGACGATGACATCTCCCCGGCCGCCCGCGCGCTGCTCGAGGAAATCCAGACGCTGTCCACCCGCGCCGGCTGGGAAGCTGCCGGCCTGCACACCAATCCTTTCTATGCCTTCCATAGTGTCGACCTGTTGCCGTTCGCGCAGCTCGAGCTGTCCGACGGCGCCGCTTTCGCCGAGTTGCTGGATCGAGTCGAGGCCAATCTCGAAACGTCGCTGGAACGGCGCGAGGTCGAGGGCGTCGAGATCACCTGGTTCGACCTGGTCGAGGGCTTCGGCGTTGCCCTGCGACATGACCAGGACTCGGTCACGATCGCCATGATTCCGGACGACGCCGCGCTGCTGGCACGCGTGGCCGGGCAGTTCCAGCCGGCCGACCCGATGCGCGCCGAATCGCTCGAATCGTTCAACCGTGAAAGCGGTCTTTCGGCATTCGGCAGCGGTTTCGTCGACTGGCAGCGCTTCGTCAACACGGCGCTGACCGACGAGTCGCAGATCGGAGGCCTCTTGCACCAGGACGCTGCGGTGACTGCGGTGATCGAAAATCCGGCCTGTGTCGCCGAATACCAGGCGGTGACCCGGGCCCTTCCGCGGCTGCTGTTCGGCTACACCCGGCTCAGCGAGAACAACGCCGATTTCCTGGTGCGCCAGGAAACCTCGGCGGCGCTGGCCGAAGGACTCATGCCGATCGCGCAGGCACCGGTGAGCATCGACCGCGAGCTGTCAGGACTGTTCAACTTCGGCCTGGCATTCGATCTGGTCGCCGGGCGCGAATTCGCACGCTCGCTGGTCGACGGCTGGGTCGCCAGTCCGCCGCAGTGCCCGAGCTTCGCGTCGGTTGCCGAACAGGCCCCGCGCATGCAGGAGAATCTCAACCGACCCATTCCGCCGGTGATCACCAATCTGCAGGGCGTGTATCTCCAAGCCCAGAGCCTGACGCTGGCCGACAATGGCATGCCCACCGGCGGCGGCACGCTGAGCTTCTTCATGCGCAATCCCCAGCTTCTCGTCGGCATGGCCCAGATGTTCTCGCCGGCGGTTGCCGAAATCGACCTCGAACCCGGCGGCGAACCACAACCGTTGCCGGACGGCGCGATTCCCCAACTCGATCAGGCGAACCTGGACGCGTGGATGGCGATGGGCGAAAACGCGATCGGCATGGCGATCGGCGAAGACAACATCGACGCGCTGACCGCGGCCATCGAACAAACCGATCCCGACGACCTGCTGCTGGCCGGTCGCTTCGATTTCGAAATGCTCTCCGAGCTGATCGACATGGCCGAATCCGCGCTGGACGACCTGGAAGACGAAAATGCCGCGCTGGGCCTGGAGGCGCAGCGCGCGCAGTACGAGGCGTTTGCGGAAATCTACGACCAGGCCTCGCTCAGGCTGCGCCTGGGCGATCAAGGCATCGACCTGATTGCAGAGACGACGCTGAAGTAGATCGCTCGAAAATCCGGAAGCATTTCGAACCGTCCGGCGTCCGCGCCGGGCGGTTCACGCTTCGCCGTCGCGGAAATCCCTGAGCGCCTCGCGTGCCAGCGGCACGGAAACCACGCGCCGCTCGGCCTGGGCCCGACGGCTGATCCGCTCGAACAGGCCGACCAGACGCCCCGGCGCCCGAGGTCCGTGCCGCAGCAGGTACTCGTTCAGACCGCGCCCGGGCACGACCCGGAAATCGGCAACCAGCTGTTCGATCAGGCGCGCCAGCGCCTCTTCGCCCAGCGGCTGCAGGGTCAGGCGCGCGGCCTGGCTGACGCGCGAAACCAGGTCCGGCAATTCGAACGGCGTCGCGCCCGAACCGGTCAGCAAGACAGCGACGTGCGCGGCTCGCCATCGATTCAAGGCATTGAACAACGCCAATTCGGCCCGGGCGCATCCGGCCAGTGCCTCGACATCCTCGATCACGGCGAGCTCGACATCGCCGCCGTCCAGCAATGAGGCTGCGCCGTGCTCCCGCGCGGGGACGTAACAGGTGCGCCGCTGCCGGCCCGACCATTCGGCCAGGATCGCGAGCGCCAGATGCGACTTGCCGCTGCCTTCGGCGCCGCACAGGTGAATGCAGGCGCGTTCGTCCAGCCCGTGGCGCAACGAGCTGATCAACGGTGCACCGGCCTCGGTGACGAAATTTTCGAAGGACCTGGGCCGAGGCGGGTTCAACGACAGCGGAAGTTGCGGCATGCTCAATGCCCGAGCCTGCGCGATGCGACAATCCTGCCGGCACGCCTGCCCCAGAGATACACGTACTGCAGCATGGTCGCCAGCACGGTAAAAGCGACCAGCCAGACCAGGCCGTCCACGATCAGTCGGGGCAGCGCCACGCCGGCCAGCGCCAACAGCACCGCCCACATCAGCAGGACCTGGCACAAGGTGTTGAATTTCGAAAAGCGCGTCGGCTCGGCCCGGAACGGCTCGAACCAGTAATGATAGACGAGGCCGCCGGCCACGATCACCAGGTCGCGCAGCACCACCAGTCCGAACAGCCACGCCGGCAACTCGCCCATCCAGGCCAGGGCGGCATACACGGCGATCATCAGCATCTTGTCGGCCACCGGATCCAGGACGCCGCCGAAACTGCTTTGCCAGTCGAAACGCCGCGCGAGCGCGCCGTCCAGCCAGTCGCTGATGCCCGAGATCACGGCCAGAGCCAGCGCGGCGACGTAGTGCTCCGACAGCAGCAGGTACACCAGCGGCGCGACCAGCAGCATGCGCGCGACGGTCAGGATATTGGGAAGATCTCGAATCGATAGCATGCCGGAGCGCCGCTAAAGGGCGAACCGGTAATGCAGGGCGCCGGCCGCCAGGTCGTGGTGCTGGAACTCCAGTGGACCGGTGAGCTCGATGCGCTGGCGCAGCCCGTCGGTGCTCGACCGAACCGAAAACGTCATGGCCGATCCGACCGCACCAAGCACGCGCACGGACTCCACACCGGTGAGGTTTTCCAGAAATCGCTGGACCTCGTTGTAGTGCGCCGGCGTCTCGATGCCGGAAACGACCACGCGCTGCGCCGTGTTCGCCGTCGGCCGCACCGAAAACCGCGCGGCCAGCGACTCGGCAATCCGGCCCAGTCCGAGCTCCAGGACCTCGCCCCGCGCTGCGCCGGAGCGCTGGAATGTGCTTTCGCTGTCCGCGATGCGCCAGGCCCAGCGACCGGTCCAGAAATCGCGGTTGGGCCGCAGGTCCAGCATGATCACCCCGTCGGCACCATAGCGCCGCATGGCGTCGACCGCCACGCCGGTAAAGCCGCCGCGCACGTCGGCCGGCGTAACGTCGACCCGATCGCTGGCGTCGAGAATGGGACGCGTCAATTCGATGCCGTAGCGAAACGCCAGTTCATCGATGGTGTGCTGCAGGCGCCGGTCCTGTTCGAGGAACTCCGCACCGCGCCGACCTTCGGTCACGATCCAGAGAAGCATTTCCGGCCGCTCCGAACCCCAGCGCTGCAGCCCCGCTTCCTCGATCAGGCGGTTGACGGCGGCCGGATCGAAATCGACCCGCAAACGCCGCTGTTCACGATCACCGCGGTCATCGCCCGGCACCTCGACGCGCCGGAACTGCCTGCCCAGCGCCAGATCTCCGGCCCGCTCGGCATCGATTTCAAGCGTGGCGACGAGATCCGCGCCGACCTGCCCGGTCAGACGCACCAGGACCTGGTTCAATGCGTCCAGCAGCGGCGGGCGATCTCGCATTGCCGACGCCTCTTCGATCACCGCTTCGCCAACGTACAGACGGTCCTGGGCTGCGGCCCATCCGGACCCGCCAGCCAGGGCCAGCACGAGCATGATGATACGGGGGATATTCACGCCGGAAAAGATAGCACAGCAGACCATCGGCCGAACAGCTTCGGGCGGCCGTTTGCGCCCCGCCGACAAGCCCCCGACGGCACCGCAAGCCGTCATGCGCCGACCCTGCACGGACGCCGATCCCTTGCCCGCGACGGCTTGGGGCACAATGCAACCGTTGACCGCGAGTACTCGAGATGACCCACCAAACCGACGACGATTTTCACGACGAGCGTCATGACAAGCGTGATGACCAGCGCGACGGTAACCGCGACAACGGTCTGAGCTACAAGCGCGCCGGCGTCGACATCGACGCCGGCAACCGGCTGGTCGAACGGATCAAGCCGGCAGTGCGCCGCACCGGGCGGCCCGAGGTACTTGGCGGACTGGGCGGTTTCGGCGGCCTGTATCATCTCGGCAGTCGCTTCGAGGATCCGGTACTGGTCTCGGGCACCGACGGCGTGGGCACCAAGCTGATGCTGGCGCGCGAACTGGACCACCACCGCGACATCGGCGTGGACCTGGTCGCCATGTGCGTCAACGACATTCTGGTCTGCGGCGCCGAGCCGCTGTTCTTCCTCGACTATTACGCCTGCGGCAAGCTGGAGGTCGATGCCGCCGCCGAGGTGATCGAAGGCATCGCCGCCGGCTGCGAACAGGCCGGGTGCGCCCTGATCGGGGGAGAAACCGCCGAAATGCCTGGCATGTACCCCCCGGGCGACTACGACCTGGCCGGCTTTGCCGTCGGCGCCATCGAACGCCAGCGGATCATCGACGGCACGCGCGTCGACGACGGCTGCGCGCTGGTCGGCCTGCACTCGTCGGGCCCGCACAGCAACGGCTATTCGCTGATCCGCAAGGTGCTGGAACGCGCCGGCGGCTGCGAACGGAACGCCGGCCGGGCCAGGGCGCTGATGGCGCCGACCCGAATCTATGTCGCCGACGTACTGCCGCTGCTCGACGACTTCGATATCCGCGGCATGGCCCATATCACCGGCGGCGGCCTGGACGAAAACATCGTCCGCGTCCTGCCCGATGAGTTCGGCGTCGAAATCGATACCACCGCGTGGCAGCCGCCCGAGGTCTTTGCGTGGCTGGCCGAGGTCGGCGGGATCGAACCGGCCGAAATGCGTCGGACCTTCAATCTCGGCATCGGCTTCGTCCTGTTCGTGCCCGACGATCAGGTCGACAGCATCACGAACGCGCTGACCGACCGGAACGGAACCTCCCCGGCGGTAATCGGCCATGTTCACCGACTCGAAGCCGGCCAGGCACGCGTCAAGTACACCGGCGAATGAGCGGCGAAGGGCTGGTCGTGCTGGTCTCCGGGCGCGGCAGCAACGCGCTGGCGATCATCGATGCCGCCGCGTGTGGGGCATTGCCGATCCCGGTGCACGCCGTGATCGCCGACCGTCCGGCCGCCGGCCTCGAGCGCGCCGCAGAAAGATCCATCGACACCGCGATGCTGCCGCGCGGAGCGTTTCCCGGGCGATCCGAATTCGAAACGGCGCTGAGCGAAGCCATCGCCGGCTACCGGCCGAAACTGATTGCCCTGGCCGGTTTCATGCGCGTGCTGTCGGCCGAATTCGTCGAGCGGCACGCGGGGCGCATGGTCAACATTCACCCGTCGCTGCTTCCGAAGTACCGCGGCCTGGATACGCATGCCCGGGCGCTGGAAGCCGGCGACGCCGAGCACGGCGCGAGCATACACTGGGTCACGCCGGAACTCGACGCCGGACCGGTCATCGCCCAGGCTCGCGTACCGGTCCGGGAAGATGACGACGCGCAGATCCTTGCCGAGCGCGTGCTGGAGCAGGAGCACAGACTTTATCCGGCTGCGCTGGCACTATTGCTCGCCAATCCGGTCGAAACGAAACATGAATCATCGCCCAACCGCACGCCGCCTGTTCTGGATCGCGACTTCGACGCTGCTGGCCGGCAGCTGCCTTCATGCAGCTGAATCGCCCCCGTTCCAGCCCTTTGACGCCACCTATACGGTCCAGCGCGGCAATGCCGAAATCGGTCGGCTGAAGGCCGTACTCGAGCAGCGCGAAGACGGGCTGTGGCACTACCGCATCGAATCGGAAGCAACCGCGTGGTACGTGCGCCTGCTGGGCATTTCGACCACCGAATCGGCCTGGTTCCAGTGGACCGGCGAGGGCGTGCTGCCGCTGACCTATCACCACGTTTCGCGCGAACCCGGCAGCGATCGCTTCTGGCAGCATCGCTACGACTGGCGCGACATGCACACTGAAACCCGCACCCACGACGGTGAGTTCGAGATCGAACTTGCAGACGGGGTGGTCGACCCCCTGACCCTTCGCCTCGAAGCAGCCGCGCGCCTCGCCGAACAGGCGCCGGAATTCGAAAGCTTCGAACTGTCGGTACTCGAACGCGACGAAATCGAGAAACAGCGGTATCGCCATACTGGAACCGAAACGCTGGAGATCGACGGTCGCTGTTTTCGAACCGTCGTCTTCAAGCGGTTCCGCAAGGAAGGTTCCAGCCGCAACTACACGGCCTGGCACGCGGAATCGCTGGGCTGGATGCCGCTGCGCATTCGCCACGAAGACGATGGCAAACCCATCACCCTGACGCTGGACACCTGGGATTCCCCGGCCACGGACCTGCCGGCGCGAACCGGGTGCGGAAGTGATCAGGCGGCAGGCAAGGCAGTAGAATGATTTTTCTCCGCAAACTGGAGCCAACGGACATGCAACGGATTCTGTTATCGCTGATCCTCGGTTGCGCCTTGCTGGCCGGGGGCTGCGCCGTCAACCCGGTCACCGGGGAACGCGACATCAGCCTGGTCGGCGAGGAGTGGGAACTCGATGTGGGCGAACAACAGTACGCGCCGCTGCGCCAGTCCCAGGGCGGCGACTTCACGATGGATCCGGAACTGGTCGACTACGTTCAGCAGGTGGGTCAGCGCCTGGCCGCCGTATCCGATCGCGAACTGCCCTATGAATTCGCGGTCATCAACGAATCCGTCCCCAATGCCTGGGCGCTGCCCGGCGGCAAGATCTCGATCAACCGGGGCCTCCTCGTCGAGATGGACAGCGAGGCCGAACTGGCCGCGGTGCTCAGTCACGAAATCGTGCACTCGGCGGCAAGCCATGGCGCACAAAGCCAGTCGCGCGGTATGCTGCTGCAGGGCGCGGTACTGGCCGGTGGCATCGCCGCGGGCGCGGCGACCGACGACGAGCGTTTCAGTCAGGTGGCGTTGATGGGCGGCATGGTCGGCGCCCAGTTGATCTCGCAGCGCTACTCGCGCGATGCC
>JAGXKW010000075.1 GCA_018334995.1 Wenzhouxiangellaceae bacterium | reverse complement strand
GCCCGCATTCGTGCCTTGCTGAGCTACCCTAGCGCCATCGGAATTTCGGGCGATCGAGCCATGGCGACTTTTGAGAACGTGCTGGATCTGATCGGCAATACGCCGATCGTGCGGATCAATCATATGGACACCGGGCCGTGCGAGCTTTACGCGAAGCTCGAGAGCCAGAATCCGGGCGGGTCGATCAAGGACCGGATCGGGTTGGTGATGATCGAGCAGGCCGAGAAGCGCGGCGATCTGAAGCCGGGCGCGGTGCTGGTGGAGGGCACGGCGGGCAATACCGGCCTGGCGCTGGCGCTGGTGGCGCAGCAGAAAGGCTATCGGCTGATCCTGGTGATCCCCGACAAGATGAGCCGCGAGAAGATTTCCAACGTCAAGGCGATGGGCGCCGAGGTGATCATCACCCGCTCGGACGTGGGCAAGGGCCATCCGGAGTATTACCAGGATCTGGCCAAAAAGATCGCCGACGAGACGCCGAATTCGTATTTCATCAACCAGTTCGCCAACCCGGACAATCCGCTGGCGCACCAGACGCTGACCGGACCGGAGATGTGGCAGCAGATGAATCACGACCTGGACGCAGTGGTCATCGGCGTGGGCTCCAGCGGCACCATCACCGGCCTGTCGCGCTATTTTGCCGAGGCGGCGCCCGATCTGGACCTGGTGCTGGCCGACCCGGAAGGCTCGATCCTGGCCGAATACATCGCCACCGGCAACGTGCGCGACGACGCCGGCGGCTGGCTGGTCGAGGGCATCGGCGAGGACTTCCTGCCCTCCATCAGCGATTTTTCGCACGTGCACAAGGCCTATACGATCAGCGACAAGGAAAGCTTCATCACCGCGCGCGAGTTGCTCAAGCGCGAAGGGTTGCTGGGCGGGTCGTCGACCGGCACGCTGATGTCCGCGGCGCTCAAGTACTGCCGCGAGCAGACCGAGCCCAAGCGCGTGCTGACGCTGGTCTGCGATACCGGAAACAAATACCTGTCGAAGGTCTACAACGACTACTGGATGCGCGAGCAGGGATTCCTGGACATCGAGTCGCACGGCGACCTGCGCGACCTGATCGCGCGCCCGGTCGAAACCCACGATGCCATCATCGTGCGGCCCGACGAGCCGTTGTCGAACGCCTACAAGCGGATGAAGCTCTACGACGTCTCGCAGCTGCCGGTGCTCGACGAAGGGCGCATCGTCGGCATCATCGACGAATCCGACCTGCTGCTGGCCATCTACAACCAGGAAGACCGCTTCGAAGAGCCGATCAGCTCGGCCATGGTGACCGACCTGGAGGCCGTCCAGGTCTCCGAATCGATCGACAGCCTGCTGCCCATATTCAACCGCGACCTGGTTGTCATCGTGCTCGACGGCGACCGCTTCCTGGGCCTGGTCACGCGGGTGGACCTGCTGAACTTCCTGCGGCGACGGACGGATCGGTAGGGGCGCCTGTCGGCGCTTCGTGCCGGGTTTTAGGTGTTGGGTTTTAGGTTATTGGTTTTAGGTTATTGGTTATTGGTTGTTGGTTGTTGTGGGAGGCCCATCCTGGGCCGATAAAAAGATCTGATCGGGGCTGGAAGCCCCCCTTCGCAGGAGCCGCCCGTGGCGGCGATGGATCGTCCGCACGCCTTTCCGGATTCCCTTTCGCCAGCAGGGCTGATTGCTAAGGCGGCCGCGGGCGCTGGTTGCGTAGACCCGAACCCCCGCCCCCGCGGCGCCTTGCCGCGCCGGATGTTAAAGTTATCCGGTTATTCGCATAGGAAGAATCCCCCATGTTTGATTCATCGTTTCGCATCGAGGGTTACGACGACGAGCTGGCGCGCGCGATCGCCAGCGAGGACCGGCGGCAGGAGGAGCATATCGAGCTGATCGCTTCGGAGAACTATGCCTCGCCGCGGGTGCTGGAGGCGCAGGGTTCGCAGATGACCAACAAGTACGCCGAGGGTTATCCGGGGCGACGCTATTACGGCGGCTGCGAGTTCGTCGACATCGCCGAGGAGCTGGCCATCGACCGGGCGCGCAAGCTCTACGACGCCGGCTACGCCAACGTGCAGCCGCATTCGGGCTCGCAGGCCAACCAGGCGGTCTACCTGGCGCTGCTCAAGCCCGGCGACACGATCCTGGGGATGGATCTTTCCGAGGGCGGCCACCTGACGCACGGGGCCAAGGTGAACTTCTCCGGCAAGATCTTCAACGCCGTGCAATACGGGCTGGATCACGCTACCGGCGAAATCGATTACGACCGCATGGCCGAGCTGGCCGAAGAGCACAAGCCGAATATGCTGATCGGCGGGTTTTCGGCCTATTCGCGCGTGGTCGACTGGGCCCGGATGCGCGAGATCGCCGATTCCGTGGATGCCTGGTTCATGGTCGACATGGCGCACGTGTCCGGCCTGATCGCCGCCGGCGTGTATCCCAACCCGGTGCCGCACGCCCACGTGGTCACCTCGACCACCCACAAGACCCTGCGCGGCCCGCGCGGCGGCATCATCGTGGCCAGGGGCGACGACGAGACGATCACCAAGAAATTCAATTCGCTGGTATTCCCCGGCTGCCAGGGCGGCCCGCTGATGCACGTCATCGCGGCCAAGGCCGTGGCATTCAAGGAAGCGCTGGAGCCGGAGTTCAGGGACTACCAGGAGCAAGTCGTCGAAAACGCCCGGGCGATGGCCGAAGTGACCGTCGAGCGCGGCTACAAGGTGGTCTCCGGCGGCACCGACAATCACCTGTTTCTGGTCGACCTGATCGACAAGGACATCACCGGCAAGGATGCCGAAGAAGCGCTGGGCCGGGCCCATATCACCTGCAACAAGAACACCGTACCGGGCGAGCCGCGTTCGCCGTTCGTCACCTCGGGCCTGCGCATCGGCACTCCGGCGATCACCACCCGCGGGTTCGATGCCGGGGACAGCCGCGAACTGGCCGGGCTCATCTGCGATGTGCTGGACAACATCGGCGACGAAGCCACCGAGGCGCGCGTGCGCGAGGCGGCCGGGAAGTTGTGCCGGAAGTATCCGGTATACGCGCCGAGGACGTAGGGGACTCGGCGCGGCCCGTTTCAGGTTTTCCTGATTACGTATCTGCTTCAGCCATCGAATCCCGGGTAGGGTGCGTTGAGCGAAGCGAACACGCACCGAACGGACACCGAAAGCATCGCAGCGGTTGTCACAACGCCGATCGGTGCGTTTCGACTGCGGCTCGACACACCTCTACGCTTTGCCCCCGGTTCCCGGGGCATGGCGGAACCAAGCACGTAATCAGGCAGTCTTTAGGTTTTAGGACAACGCCTTCGCCGTTGCGCTGAACCCTGAAAACCGGCGCGAAGCGCCCACCGGCTAGATCGCGCCGAGTTCGAATGCCTTGAGGACGGCGCGGGTGCGGTCGCGTACGCCGAGTTTGGAAAGAATCGACGAGACGTGGTTCTTGACCGTGCCTTCGGCGACGTTCAGCGCGTTGGCGATTTCCTTGTTGGAGTAGCCGCCGGCCATGAGGCGGAGGATTTCGGTTTCGCGTTCGGTCAGCGGGTCGGGGCGGTCGAGGCTGGAGAAGTCGAGGCGGGATTTGCCCAGGCCGGCGAGCAGGCGTTCGGTCACCGCCGGCTTGACCATGGTCTGGCCTTCGGCGACGCACCGGACGGCGCCGACGAGTTCTTCGAGCGAGACGTCCTTCAAGAGGTAGCCGCGCGCACCGGTGCGGATGCCGTCGAGCACCAGGTCGTCCTCGTCGAAGGTGGTCAGGATGATCGTCGGCGGCAGGTTGCCGGTCTCGTTGAGTTCCTTGAGCACTTCCAGGCCGTTCTTCTGCGGCATGCGGATGTCGAGCAGCATGACGTCCGGCGCGCATTCGGCGACCATGGCCACGGCCTCGACGCCGTCGGCGGCCTCGGCGACGACCTCGATGTCGTCGGCCAGGCCCAGCAGTGAGCGCACGCCCTGGCGCACGAGGGTCTGGTCGTCGACCAGCATCACGCGGATCGTGCGGTTTTCGACCGGCACAGGCGTTTCCATGGACGTTTCCTTGTCAGTCATCCTGGGTCAGTCATGCTGGAGTTTCGGGCGGCATCCAGGCGTTGATCCGGAAGCCGGAATCCGGCCGGGTCATGATTTCGAGCCGGCCGCCGAGCTCCTTGATTCGCTCGCGCATGCCGGTCAGGCCGTTGCCGGGCAGCAGTTCGATGGCGCCGCGGCCGTCATCGCGGGCTTCCAGCCTGAGGCCGTCGTCGTCCGAGGTCAGGCGAATCCACAGGTTGTTCGCGTGGGCGTGGCGCACCGCGTTGGTGATCACTTCCTGGGCGCAGCGCAGCAGGATCTGGGCGCGCTTGGGATCGGTCAGCGAAAGCTCGTCGGGAATGTCGAGGTGGATGGTCGGCTCGGGCACGCCCGAGGCCAGCTCGCGGATGGCCTCGCGCAGGTCGACACGGTCTTCGTGGCGCATGTCGCTGACCACTTCGCGTACGTCCGACAGCAGCAGCCGGGCGATGGAGCCGGCGCGCTGGGCGTGCTCCTTCGCCTTGCCCTCGGCGGTGTGGCTGGCGACTTCCAGGTTGAGGCTGAGCGCGGTCAGGTGGTGGCCGATCAGGTCGTGCAGCTCGCGCGCGATGCGCACGCGCTCGGCGATCCGGGTGTTCTCGGCCAGCAGCGACTGCGTGGCGCGCAGTTCCGAGTTGACCCGCCGGAGTTCGTCGCGCGCCTTCAGCTGGCTGAGCGCCAGCATGGATGCGGCGTACGCGAACAGCATCAGGCCCAGCGTGATCATCAACTGCGGCAGTGCGTAGGCCAGGCCGAACTGCGGCAGGATGGCGGCCCAGATCGAGAACGCCAGCGCGATGCCCAGCAGCCAGGCGGTGGCGATGAAGCGCGGTAGAATCCACGGCAGGATGCCGGCGACGATGGTCGACAGGATGACGCCCAGCGCCGAGCGGGTGAAGTAGCTCAGCGCGAACACCGAGGCGGTCATGACCGTCATGACGAAGAGCCGTTTCCACAGCGGCGCCAGCGGGCGCAGGCGGGCGGCCGGGTGCAGGAACGCGAGGATGAACAGCACCGCCGCCGACCACCAGCCGAAGATGCGCGCGGTCTCGACCTCGTCGCGCGCCACCCACGGCAGCAGCAGCAGCGTGGCGGCGACCAGCAGCCAGGTCGCGATGCCCGCGTAGCGCAGCCAGTTTGTCGGGTGGATCTCGCGCATCAGACGGCGTTCCCGAGGAATGTTCCGGTAATGGTAGTTTCGATTGTAGTGCTTTCGATACCAAAGCGACATGGGCGGGAAGTCATGCAGATTCTGGAGCCGCGTCATGAATGAATCGAGCGAATCACCGCGGCCGAGGGTCGCGCGCTGGGAGGACGCCGACCGCGCGTCGGTACTCGCGCTGCTGGCTGAATACGGTCTGCAACTGGTGGACGTGCCGGCCGGTGCGCCCATCCCCGGCAGCTATTGGGGCGACGACGAGGCCGGGTTGATCGAAAACCGCCTCTACGCCCGTCCGGACACGCCGCTGCATTCCATCCTGCACGAGTCGTGCCACTACATCTGCATGGACCCGACGCGGCGCGCGGCGCTGCACACCGACGCCGGCGGCGATTACGACGAGGAAAACGCGGTGTGCTGCCTGCAGATCATGCTGGCCGGGCGGGTCGACGGCTACAGCGCCGGGGCGTGCATGCGCGACATGGACCGCTGGGGCTATTCGTTCCGGCTGGGTTCGGCGCAGGCCTGGTTCGAGCGCGATGCCGAGGACGCGCGCGCCGGGCTTCGAGCGCGCGGCATCGACCCGGCGACCGGCAAGCGAACGGATGGCGCGTTTCCGGCGCCGACGGCGTAGAAAAGGCGAGTAAGGATTCAAGAAACCGAAAACGGAGCGCCTTTCATGAAGAACTTTGCAATCGGATGCCTGGCTGTACTGGTGGTACTGGCCGTGGCGGGCGGCGGCATCGCCTGGTTCAAGGTCATCAAGCCGGGCATGGAATTCGCCGGCGGCGTCGCCGAGCTGGGCCGCGAATACAGCGAGCTCAACGAGGCGATCGAAAACCGCTCGGGCTTCGCCCCGCCGGCCGACGGCGAACTCGGCGAGGACCGGTTCCAGCGGTTCCTCGCCGCGCAGCGCCAGATGCGCAATGCGCTCGAGGGTCGTCTGGAGACGCTGGAGGACAAGTACGAATCGCTGGAAGCCGAAATCGAGGAGCGTGGCGGCCAGGCCGGCGTCGGCGACATGATGGACGCCTACGGCGACCTGACCGGCCTGCTGATCGACGCCAAGCGCGCCCAGGTCGAGGCCATCAATGCCCAGGACTTCTCGCTGTCCGAATACAACTGGGTCCGCGAGCAGGTTTACCGTGCCATCGGCGAGAGCGTGGCCGTGGCCGCCATTTCCAATGGCGCCGAGGGCGGCGGCGAGTTCGAGGCTCAGGTGCCCGAGGCCACGCGCGAGATGGTCGAACCGTATCGCGACGAACTGCTGCAGGGCCATGCATTGGCGTGGTGGGGGTTGTAGGTCCGGGAGCGGTTTGCGGTTGGACGGTTCACGGTTTACGCGGCCGGGCGTTTCGCGCCGGTTTCGGGTTTCGGGAAAATCACAAGCTCAAGTGTTGTTGGTTGTTGGTTGTTGTTGGAGGTGCATCTTGCACCGATAGAAAGAACTGATCGGGGCTGGAAGCCCCTCCCACAGGATAGGGCCTCGGGGCTGGAAGCCCCTCCCACAGGATAGGGCCTCGGGGCTGGAAGCTCCTCCCACAGGATAGGGCCTCGGGGCTGGAAGCTCCTTCTTCGCAGGAGCCGGCTCCTGCCGGCGATGGGGTTGCCGGCGCTGCCATTCCGAAGGCCTATCGCGGCCGGCGAAAATATGGATAATGCGCGCCTTCGCCCTCATGTAAGGGGGCTGTCGCTTGATCGTCACGTAAATCGGGAATTTGTCCGCAATGGCTCAGTACGTCTACACCATGAACCGCGTCAGCAAGGTGGTTCCGCCGAACCGCACGCTGATCAAGGATGTTTCGCTTTCGTTCTTCCCCGGCGCCAAGATCGGCGTGCTGGGCCTCAATGGCGCCGGCAAGTCGACCGTGCTGCGCATCATGGCCGGCGAGGACGCCGAGTACGACGGCGAGGCGCGGCCGCAGCCGGGAATCCGGATCGGCTACCTGTCGCAGGAGCCGGAGCTGCCCGAGGACGAAACCGTGCGCGAGGCGGTGATGGAGGGCGTGGGCGAAGTGCGCGACCTGCTCAAGCGCTTCGACGAGATTTCGGAGAAGTTCGCCGAGCCGATGGACGACGACGAGATGAACGACCTGCTGGCCGAGCAGGCCGACCTGCAGGACCGGATCGATTCGGCCGGCGGCTGGGAGCTGGACCGGACGCTGGAAGTCGCCGCCGACGCGCTGCGCCTGCCACCTTGGGACAGCGACATCAAGGTCCTGTCCGGCGGCGAGCGCCGGCGCGTCGCGCTGTGCCGGCTCCTGCTTTCCAAGCCCGACATGCTGCTGCTCGACGAGCCCACGAACCACCTCGACGCCGAGTCGGTGGCCTGGCTGGAGCGCTTCCTGCACGATTTCCCGGGCACCGTGATGGCGGTGACCCACGACCGCTATTTCCTCGACAACGTCGCCGGCTGGATCCTCGAAATGGACCGCGGCCATGGCATCCCGTTCCAGGGCAATTATTCTTCCTGGCTGGAGCAGAAGCAGGCCCGCCTGGCGGTCGAGGAAAAGCAGGAAGCCTCGCGCCAGAAGACGCTCAAGGACGAGCTGGAATGGGTGCGTTCCAACGCCAAGGGCCGCCAGGCCAAGTCCAAGGCGCGCCTCAAGCAGTTCGAAGAGCTCAACTCGAAGGAATTCCAGACCCGCAACGAGACCCAGCAGATCTATATTCCGCCGGGCCCGCGACTGGGCGACCAGGTCATCGAGGTCGAGCACCTCAACAAGAGCTTCGGCCACGACCTGCTGATCGAGGACCTGAGCTTCAAGGTGCCGCCGGGCGCCATCGTCGGCATCATCGGCGGCAACGGCGCGGGCAAGACCACGCTGTTCAATATGATCTCCGGCAGCGAACAGGCCGATTCGGGCGAAATCCGGGTCGGCCCGACGGTGGCGCTGGGCTACGTCGACCAGAAGCGAGACAGCCTGGACGACAACCGCCAGGTGTGGGAAGAAATCGCCGACGGCGCAGAAATGATCGAGGTCGGCAATTACAAGACCCCGGCGCGCCAGTACGCCAGCCGCTTCAACTTCAAGGGTTCCGACCAGCAAAAGCGCGTCGGCCAGCTCTCCGGCGGTGAACGGAACCGCGTCCACCTGGCCAAGGTGCTGCGCTCGGGCGGAAACGTGCTGATGCTCGACGAGCCGACCAATGATCTCGACGTCGAGACGCTGCGCGCGCTGGAAGAGGCGCTGCTGGCGTTCCCCGGCTGCGTGCTGGTGACCTCGCACGACCGCTGGTTCCTCGACCGCATCGCGACTCACGTGCTGGCCTTCGAGGGCGATTCGCACGTCGAATGGTTCGAGGGCAACTTCACCGACTACGAAGCCGACCTCAAGCGCCGCAAGGGCGACAAGGCCGGCCCGCACCGGATCAAGTACAAGCGGATCGACGGGTAAGGCAATTGTGGGAGGGGCTTCCAGCCCCGATGATCGCGGTTGTGGGAGGGGCTTCCGATTCTCGCGGCTGTGGGAGGACAACGAAAGCATCGCAGCGGTTGCCACAACGCCGATCGCGTTGTCGGTTTTCGCAGGAGCCGGCCGTGCCGGCGAAGGATCGCCGGCACACGTTTCCGGATGCCGATTCGCCAGCAGGGCTGGTTCCTACATCCCTGTAAATGGTCTGGGTGGCGGATTCCGGGTGAAGGCGTCGTCGGTTTTCGTGGGAGGTGCATCTTGCACCGATAGAAAGAGCTGATCGGGGCTGGAAGCCCCTCCCACAGGATAGGGCCTCGGGGCTGGAAGCCCCTCCCACAGGATAGGGCCTCGGGGCTGGAAGCCCCTTCTTCGCAGGAGCCGGCCGTGCCGGCGAAGGATCGCCGGCACACGTTTCCGGATGCCGATTCGCCAGCAGGGCTGGTTCCTACATCCCTGTAAATGGTCTGGGTGGCGGATTCCGGGTGAAGGCGTCGT
>JAGXKW010000021.1 GCA_018334995.1 Wenzhouxiangellaceae bacterium | reverse complement strand
TGCAGGAAGAACACAACGTCAAGGCCGTGCTGAAAGCGCCGGGCGAGGTTGAATCCAGCCTGGCGCGCGAGATCGGCATCGCGCGCTATGAGCGGATCGGCGATTTCGACACCACGCCCGGCGACGAGTATTGGGCCGCCACAGCACAATTCTGGGGCGAGGTCCGGAATTACTGGGACGAAGCGATGCAAACCGCCACGCGCATTCGGCTGAAGCCCGAAGTCGATGGCCGGAAACTCTTCCAGCCACTGTTCGAACGTGCCCGGGCGATTGCCGACGGCGGACGCTTCACGCCGGAAGAAAACAGCGCATTCATCAGCGAAACGATCGATGCATTCCGCGCCACACCCGGAGATTCAACGTCGGCCGAATATTGAAAGATTTGCGCACATTGCCGAACTTCCTGAGTTCGTTCAAGAAAAGCCGAAACCACCAATCGAGAGCGGCGCAGACCGAAGAAACGGCCTTCCTCGAGTCGACCGGATCGGACAGCGCCAGGCCCCGGGAAATGTCTTGCCGGTTCATTCGACTCGACGGTTCTGCTCGCTCTTGCACCGGAACTGGCTATTGACCAGCTGTTCCAGCGGCACCATGGAAAAATCCCGCGCCAGCCCAGTGCCCTCGAGTTGATACGAAACCGCCGAGCGATCGCAGCCAGTGAACTCGATCGTCATGTTGCCGACTTCCAGCGTTTCCTGTCCGGCCTGCTCCGGGGCGTCGAATCGTCCGCCGGTCGAGGCGTATATTGGACCCTCGGCGGTATTGCCATCGACTTCCAGCTGCGCGGTCAGCCAGCGATTGTCAGACGCACCGACGCCATCCGGGCCGACTGCCGGATCCGGAGCCGGTGCATCGACATAGGTGAACCAGGCCACGAACAGTAAATCGGCAAAGGGCAGGTAGTCCAGCGTCAAGCCCTGCGCATTGCCGGCAAACTCCGGCACGTCGTTCACCCACTGGCCGTCGGCATCCTCTCGATAATCGAACCGGAATGCCTGCGGCGTGCTCTGATCGCACTTGTCGGCATCGCTGGCCACCGACTGCTGACAGTGCGCAACATAGTCGACTTCCATCGTCGCCTCGGCAAGATCGGGGTCGATCGCACCACCCAGGTTGCCGCCAACGGCGACGTTGAGCAGCACGAACATGGGTTCCTGATAGACCGGACAGCCGCGCATGTCGTACGATGCCATCAGCCTGTCGTCCATGTAAAAGGAAATCTCGTCAGCGGTCCACTCCATGGCATAGACATGCCATTCGAGCACGTCCGCGGCCCCTTCCGGATAGGGGTGGCGCTCCTCGAGCCCGCAGGCGAAGCCGAAATCGTTGAAGAAATTGGTGATATAGCTGTCCGGCTCGTTGGCAAACCATTCCCAAACATCGATTTCCGATGCGCCCGGGCTGGGCCAGCCGATATCGTCGCCGTCGCCGGCAACCGGCTGCTCCGCGATCCGGTTTTCCAGCATCCAGAAGGCCGGCCAGGTGCCGCCCTCCAGGTTGTGGAACCGAATGCGGGACTCGATTCGGCCATACAGGAATTCCTGCTTGTCCTTGCTGTTCAGACGGCCCGAGGTCCAGGATTTGAACTGCCCGTTCAGCCCGGGACACTCGACGTCGTCCCTGCGGGCAATGATCTTCAGGGTGCCGTCGGAGACCTCGTAATTTCTTCGTTCCGAGGAGTCGTCGTCGGTATAGCACTGGACCTCGTTGTTGTAGTTCGCTTTCGTCTGCGCCGTCCAGTTATTCCAGTCCACACCGTCGCCGTCGAAGCGCTCGATCCACTGCACTTCCCAGCCCGCGGAGGCATTACCGGCAAGCAGCGCTCCGGCGACCAGCTTCAAGAAGTTTTTCATGGCCTTGACTCTTGTTCGATCCCGGGACGGAGCATAAGTCATCAGGACCGACAAGATTCAAGCTTTCGGCAAGCTTGGCACCGGAAGAAAATCTGGCGTGACCTGTCGGTAACGCCGGCGATGGAGTTATCGGCGGAGCTTGGCGCAAGACCGTGGGACGGCCCTGACGAAGGGCATTCGCTTGCCATATTTCGGCGCGGCCCCAGGCCGCGGCAACACCTTCGGACCGTCCTCGACCGTTGCCCTTCTTGAGCTGTATCCGTCCAATTCATCCCCTGTTTATTCTCCAATCTATTTCGCCGATTCATTCCGGGCGCGATCTCGTATTCGGCGGTTTCCCCGGCCGGCGGCGTCTGCCGTTGGAACCGTCAGCATCAACGCAAAACCGACGGCGAAGAACACGACGATCGTACTCATGCCCCAGCGCTGACTGGCGGTGGCGGCGGTCACTGCACCGACGAGCAGCGGCCCGGCGAAGGCCGTCGCCTTGCCGGAGAAGGTGAACAGTCCGAACATCTGGCTGCGAAGGTGTTCCGGCGCCACGCGCGCCATGTGCGAGCGGCTGGCGGCCTGCAGCGGACCGACGAAGATGCCGATGATCACCGCGAATACCCAGAACCAGACGACGTCTTCGACTACCAGGATCGCGCTGGCGCTGGCGATCAGCCCGGTCAGCGAAAGCAGGATCGTGTTGCGGCCGCCGATCCAGTCGTCCACCCATGAGAGCGCCAGCGCGCCCAGCCCGGCGGCAACATTGATCGCGATGCCGAAGCGCAGCACCCCGGTCTGGCTCATGTCGAAGGTACCGGCGGCGTAGACGCCGCCGAACGCGAACACCGTCGCCAAGCCGTCGGTATAGATCATCCGCGCGACCAGGAATTTCAGGATGTCGCCGTACTCGCGGGCGTTCCTGACCGATTCCTTGAGCTGCTTCAGCCCCGAGCGCACGGCGTCGCCAGGTCCCAGGCCCTTCGACGGCTCGTCTGGCGTGAACGCGAACAGCGGCAACGCGAACACCAGGTACCAGACCGCGACCAGCGCGAATGTCGCGCGCACGTGCTCGGCCTGTTCACGGTCGATTTCGATGCCGAAAATCGGCCCCTCGGTCTGGACGAATCCGAACAGCGCCAGCAGCAGGCACGCCACGCCGCCGACGTAGCCCAGGCCCCAGCCCCAGCCCGACCAGCGGCCCAGCCGTTTTGGCTCGACCAGATCGGGCAGCATCGTGTTGTAGAACACGAACGCGAACTCCGCGCCCAGAGTGCCCACGCCCACCCAGATTGCGGCCCACCACAAATCATCGGCCGTCGGACGCACGAACCACAGCATTGCGCAAGCGATGACGCACAACAGCGTGAAGAACAGCAGCCACGGCTTGCGCCGCCCGCCCCGATCGGCGATCGCACCCAGGAACGGCGCAAGCACCGCCACCACCGCCCCGGCCACGCCGACGATATTGCCCCACGCCTGGGTGCCGGCAACCTCGTCACCGACCACCGTCTGGCTGAAATAGCGGGCGAACACGAACGTCAGGATGATTGTGAAAAAGGCGCTGTTGGCCCAGTCGTAAAGTGCCCAGGACCACAGCGCCAGACGCCCGGGGGCTGGACCGATGCGCCTGCTTTGGTCGTCTGGCGGCATGAACGCGGGCCCGTGTCAAAAACCGGAGATGGACAAAAGATCAGTGTAACTTTCGCACAATGCCGCTCGGCGGTCCAGGATTTGCAGGACATGCCCAACCGGTTCAGATACAGGGCCTGCAGGCAACGCTGGCACCAATCCTGGAACCGGCGCGGCGCAGGCAATTGATCGGTCGAGCCGGATGGCTATACTGTGCGCCTTTTCAAGGATTCGGGAAACGTCTTGTCGAAACAGATCCCGCTGATGGACGTGATGATGCTGCTGGCCGAATCGCAGTCCAATCCGATTCATGTCTGCGGCCTGATGCTGTTCGAAAAGCCCAAGGGCCGGCGCGGACTGGTGCGGGAGATCGTCGAGGCCTATCGCGCCGCTCGGCCCACCCCACCGTTCGACGGCGTGCCGGAACTGTCCGGCACGCACACCCCGCGCTGGTTGCCGGCCAATGACTACGACCCGCGCCATCACGTCCAGCACATCGCGCTGCCCGCCGGCGCACGCTACGAGGATCTGCTCTACCTGGCGGGTGATCTTCACGAGACCATGCTCGATCGCGACCGCCCGCTGTTTCGGGTCTGGGTGATCGACCAGGTGCCGGGCGGGCGATTTGCGCTGTTCGTCAAGATGCACCACGCCATCGTCGACGGCGTCAGTGCGGCGCGCCGGGTCAATGCAAGCCTGCGCACGACCCGACACAAGGGCGTGCCCAAACCGTTGTTCGCCGTCGACGTGCCGGTGCGCAAGCCACGCCCGCCCAAGGCCATGATCAAGCGGCTGCTGGGCGTGAGCACCACCGCGACCAGCCAGTACATGGCGCTGCTCGGCAGCCTGCGAAAGGGTGTGTGGAACCGGATCGGGCTATCGACCCAGGGCAGCGTGCCGTTCGCGGCGCATCGCGGGCCGATGAACGAGCCGGTATTGAATGCCCGCACGGTGGCTACGCTGTCACTCCCGCTGCCGGCTATGCGGCGGGTCGGCAAACATTACGGCGCCACGCTGAACGATGTCGCCATGACCGTGATCGACGCCGGCGTGCATCGCTACCTGGCCGAACAGGACCAGCCTTTCGAGCACCGGCTGGTGGCCATGTGCCCGGTCTCGCTGCGGGAGACCGACGACGCTTCCGGCGGCACCAAGGTCTCCGCGGTATTCGTGCGCATGGGCGCGCCCGGGGCGCCGGTGGCCGAGCGCCTGGTCGAGGTGGCCGAATCGATGAACGAGGCCAAGGAAGACATCCGCGCCATGTCCCGGGAGACCGCACTGGGTTATGCCGCCGGCATGATGGCCATCGCCGGCCTGGGTTCGGTCACCCACGCCGACCGGGTCACCCGCCCCTCGGCCAACCTCGTCATCTCTAACATCCCCGGCTGGGATCGCCAGCTCTACCTCAACGGTGCACCGCTCACGGGCGTCTATCCGGTCTCGGCGATCGCGGCCGGGGTGGGTCTGAACGCTACCGTCATCTCTTGCAACGGCAGCATGGACTTCGGCTTCGTCGGCAACGGCGCGAGCCTCCACAACCTGCCTGCCCTCGCCGTTCATGTGGAGCAGGCGTGGCGCGAGCTGGTCCGGGTAACGCCCTGAGCCAGCCCCTGTTTACCGTCCGATACGCTGCAGCCCCGCGACCGGAACGTTCTCAACAGCGCGGGCCGATTGGATTATGATCCATTGCTGATGAATATCCAGGTGGGCAATTGAACATCCAGGCATTTAAACGCTGACGTGGTCAGCTGGCAGACAAGAACCGCCAAGCTGCTCGGTCGACTGACCGTTCGCCAGGCGCTCAAGCACGATCTGTCGGTCGACGACATGCGCAACCAGATCCGGAGAATGGAGCGTTTCTTCCCCGGTGTGCCCGACGATGTCCATATCGAGCTGGAACCCGGGCTGGCGCATTGCGATGCCGAATGGCTGACGCCTGTCTCGGGGGCCACCGAGCGCGTCGTCCTGCACCTGCCCGGCGGCGCGTTCATGACCCGTTTCAAGCGCGCCGAGCGCCTGCTGCTGGCCCGCCTGTGCCGTGACGCCCAGGCTCGCGGACGGCTGGTGTTTTATCGCCTCGCGCCCGAAAATCCCTACCCGGCCGGGCTGAATGACTGCCTGGAGGCCTACCACCAGCTTCTCGAACGCGGCGTGGCACCCGAGCATATCTTCGTCAGCGGGATGTCGGCGGGCGGCTGCCTGGCGCTGGCCCTGATGCTGTCGCTGCGCGACCACTGCATGCCGCTGCCGGGCGGCGCCGTGCTGATGTCGCCGGCGGCCGATTTCACCGATGAACCCGACCAGGGCTCGCGTGTCGACAATGCCAAACGCGATGCCTTGCTGAGCCTCGAACAGGGCGACGAGATCCGCCGCCTTTACCTGGGCGGACGAACCGAGCTGAAGACTCACCCGCACGTCTCACCGGTGCTGGGCGACTTCACCGGCCTGCCGCCGCTGTTTTTCCAGGTCAGCAACACCGAGATCCTGCTCGACGACAGCCGGCGCTGCGCCGAGCGTGCCCGAGCCGCGGGCGTGTCGGCCGAAGTCGACATCTGGGATCGCATGCCGCACGGCTGGCAGGCGCTGTCGTTCACTCCGGAATCCGGCCGCGCCATCGCCCGGCTGGCCGATTTCATTCGCGAGCGCTGCCCATGACATCGAGCGAACCCGTCGGCACTGCCAACCCGGGCGCTGCCTTCATGCGGCGCCTGAGAAACGATCATGCCGGTCTGTCGCGCGTGCTGCGCACAATCGACGGCCTGCTCGATCGACTGGCCGGGGAACCGGAAGCCGTGCAGCCGATTCTGGCCGAGGCATTCGGCTACCTGCTGCGCTATCAGCACGGCTACCACCATCCACGCGAAGATCGCCTGTTCGAAAAAATCAGGCGCAAACGGCCGGCGCTGGCCGACACCCTGGCCAAGCTGGAAGAAGAGCACGAGACCGGCGAGCGTGAGACCGCCGAACTGGCCGAAGCGCTGGCCGCCGAGCCGCCCGATGCGCTTCGCGGGAAGAAGGGCGAGCGCCTGGCCGCGCGAATTCATGGCTACATACAGCATGCCCGCATGCACATGCGCGACGAGGAAGCGGTGTTCTACGCCCGTGCCGAGAAGGTTCTCGGCAAATCCGACTGGGCCGAGATCATCGATGGAGACGGCACCGAGGATCCGGCCGCCGACATGGCGGTCCTCGCGGATCAGTATCCGGAACTGGCCGCGCACTTCGACCTGCCGACCCGCCACCCGGGCCGAAGCGAAACCGCGGATCCGGCCGTCAACGCACCGCACCAACTGATGCTCGACGTGACCGACCTCTACGGCGGATTGCTGCACGAGGGTTTCGATCTCACGCGGCGAAACGCTCGCCGGTTGCTGGCCGTACGCGGGCCGATCGGGCTGGTGCGCACGGTCGGCGCCATCACCTCCGACAACCTGCGTTTCGCCGGACGGTGCGTGACCCGCCCCTCGCGCTGGGCCATCAACACCGGCGCCGACTGGCTGATCGCCCGGGTGAAGCCGGTTCAGGACGGATAGCGGCTGACCGACAGGATCACTAATCAGCGGCCCGGGCGCTGTTAATGTTGTCGCGGAAGGTCCGCCCACGGTCCCGGTTCCTGAAAACCGCCGGGCGTCCGCGCGCTCCGGTCAGCATTTCATGCGGGGACTGCATGATGGTCAAAGCAAATACCCATCGCGAGCATCAACGGACGCTCATCGCGCGGCCGGCGTCGCGCGTGAGGCCGAAACCAGCCGGAATGCTCGATTCCTGCCTGGCGGAGTGGCCGTGACGTCGCTCTCGAACGCAAGATTCGCGCTGTTCGGCGCAGCGCTGACTGCAATCAGTTACGGGCTTGCGCGCTTCGCCTTCGGCCTTTTCGTGCCCCCGATCCGGCTCGATCTCGGACTGACGCCGTACGTGATCGGCATCATCGGCGCGCTGCCGCTCATCAGTTTCCTGCTGGCCACGCTGATCGCGCCGTTCGCCGCCGATCGCCTCGGTGCCCGCTACACGGCGGTGCTGTCGGGCGGGTTCGGCGTCGGCGGTCTCGCACTGATCAGCCTGGCCTCTGACGCCCTATCGCTCGGCGCCGGTGTATTCGCCTGCGGCATCTGCACCGGACTGATGATGCCGGCACTCACGGCCGCAATGCAGGCGCTGGTCAAGCGAACGCTGCACGGGCGGGTCAGCGCAGTCATGAACGCGGGTACCAGCATCGGCGTGGCCGTCGCCGTGCCGGCGGCTCTGTTCATGTCCGGCGCCTGGCGCTTCGCCTACGCGTCATTTGCCGTCCTGGCCGGCATCGGCGCGGTGGCCGCGTGGTTCTACATTCCTTCGGTCTCGCCGATCATGCCGGCGAACGCAGCGCCGCCGCCTCCGATCAGCAAGCTGCAGTGGTCGCGTCTTTCAGGACTCTCGCTGTTCGCATTCGCGATGGGCTTTGTCTCCTCGGCGTACTGGATCTTCGCGCCCGACCTGGTGGTCACTCTGGGCGCCCTGCCGCCGGGTTCGACCGGTTGGCTGTGGCTCGCGGTCGGTATCGCCGGGCTCGGCGGGGCCGTGGTGGCCGACCTGGCCGACCGCAACAACCCGCCCATTACGCATGCGCTGATGCTGATGATGCTGTCGGCGAGTCTCGCGCTGCTCGCCGCCAGCCCCGGCCAGCTGGTGCTCGCGGCGTTTTCCGCGCTGGTCTTCGGTCTCGCCTACATGAGCCTGACCGGGCTTTACCTGATGACCGGCATCCGCCTGTTGCCCGGCCGGCTGTCGATGGGACCGGTGCTGCCGTTCATGGCGTGTGCGCTGGGACAGGCAGCCGGCTCCCCGGTCGTCGGCGCACTGGTAGACGCATTCGGCTATGCCGATGCATTTGCCGCGCTCTCGGCGATAGGCATCGCGGTGGCGATCCTGTCGCCACTGTATCCGCGCTCGATCGAGCAAGAGCCCGCGGCGGAAACCGAAGAGCAGGACACCGGCCTGCAGGCGGCGTTCGATCAACAGCTTCAGGACGCCGAAGGCGAGCCGTTCAGATTCGAGGCGGGCGCCGCCAAAAACCCTTGACCGTATCTTCGGAGGTTCAATCTTCCTCCCGAACGATCCGCATGACCCGGCCGTCCGATTCGTCGGTGACCAGATAGATATCGCCGTCCGGTCCCTGGACGACGTCGCGTACGCGGTGTCCGATCTCCAGCCATTCCTCGGCGACGACGCGACCGTCTTCCAGCACCAGTCGGGAGACCAGCGCGGAACGCAGGCCGCCGACGAACAGGTCGCCCTGCCATGCCGGGAAGGACTTGCCGGTATAAAACGTCATTCCCGAAGGCGCGATCACCGGATCCCAGTAATAAACCGGCTGCTCCATGCCTTCCTGTTCGGTCTTGCCTTCGTAGACTTCGCCACCCCGGTATTCGATGCCGTAGGAGATGGTCGGCCAGCCATAGTTTTCGCCGGCTTCAGCCCGGTTCAGCTCGTCTCCGCCACGCGGCCCGTGCTCGACCGTCCAGAGCTCGCCGGTTTCGGGATGGATCTCGGCGGCCTGAATGTTGCGGTGGCCCCAGGACCAAAGCTCCGGAGCGTATTCTTCATGGCCAACGAATGGATTGTCTTCGGGAATCGATCCATCGATATTGACGCGCGCCACCGTGCCGATCAGGTTGGTCGGATCCTGGGCATTCCGCCGCACCGGGTGGCCCTGCCGGTCGCCCATGGTGATCCAGATCGTGCCTTCATCCTGAAACACGATGCGTGAACCGAAGTGACCGGTGGATTCGACGCTGGGGTACTGGCTGAAGACCACCTGCACATCTTCAAGCGCGTCGGCGTCTTCGCTCAGCTGCGCGCGCGCAACCGCGGTGTTGTTGGTGCCGTCGTCGTGCGGCTCGGAAAAGCTCAGGAAGATGGTTCTGCTGGACTCGAAATCCGGCGCGACGACGACGTCGAGCAACCCGCCCTGGCCGCGGTTGTCCACTTCCGGGACGCCGGAGAGCGGTTCGGAAATTTCACCGTCGGTGTCGACGATGCGCAGGCGTCCCGGGCGCTCGGTGACCAGCATTGCGCCACCGGGCAGAAAATCGAGCGCCCAGGGGTGCTCCAGGCCCTGGACGATCGTATCGACTGCCCAGTCCTCGGTCTGTACCGGCTGCGGCGCTCGGGTCTGGTTTCCGAAAGCAGGTTCGTAGCCGGCCTCCGGCGGACGCGTCTCCTCCGGCCGGCGTGTTGTTTCGGACGCGGACTCGGCCGTCTGATTGGCCTCCATGCCGGGCGTTTCTGTGCCGGCGTTGCAAGCGGTCAGGCCCAGCAGCAAAAGAATCGATAAGACATGACGCATGGTTATTACCTCCTGATTCAGAAAAATGCCGGCCCGCAGCCAAAGCATCGGGCAGCGCGGCTGGATGCAGCACTATCCCAACTGCTCGCTCGCTACCCATACTAACGCGATGCCTTGCTTCCGACTTCCCCGATTGCGGTCGTCAACAAACCGGAATTCAGCGCAGGCTGAAACGTACCGACTTTACCGGAGGCTCCACGATTTGAGAGGATGGAGCAATGAGCAAAGCAGTGAGATACAGCCCGGAAGTCCGGGAGCGCGGGATGGGGGAAGTGCCCGGGGGGGAAGTGCCTGTCCAATCCATCCCGTGAAACGGAAACCCGAGACGCGCGGCCGGCGCCTAGCCCGCTGGCGACATTTACCTTGTGCGGCCTATTCAAGAACTGCCTGTCCAATTTGTTCCTTTCCAAGAACTGCCTGTCCAATTTGTTCTGTCAGTCACTCACAAGCAACATGAATTGTGGTATTACAAAAGCCCAAAACAAGGAGAGTCGTATGATGATTCGAGGCAAATTCGTCGTAGCGTGTGCGATTCTGGCTTTTGCCGGAACGGTCGACGCAGAGCTGAACCAGGATCAGGCCGAGCGTGCCGTCGAGACACGGCAGTCGGTTCTGCATCTGATGGGCTGGAACATGGCACCGCTCGGGGCGATGGCTCGCGATCGCATCGAGTTCGATGCAGCGCGGGTCGAGACCAACGCCGCGCGACTGTCCGCGCTGTCGCAAATGATGGCCGACGCGTTCGCCGCCGACACGCGCGCCAACGACGTGACCACCGAAGCGCTGGACGTGATCTGGGAACAGCCCGACGATTTCGCCGCCAAGATCCAGAATACGATCGACGCGGGCAACGGCCTTGTTTCGGCAGCGGCGACGGGTGACGAAGGCGCCATGCGCGAGGCCATCGGCGCCCTGGGCAGCAGCTGCGGCAGCTGCCACGACGACTTCCGGCTCGACGACTAGTCGTGGACTGCGCGACAAATTCGGCAAGGCTCAGCAATGGCACAAGTACAGTGAGCCATGCGAACCAGCTCAGTCCGGCCTGGCCGCGAGCCATAGAGCAAGCTCAATCCGGCCCAGCGCGGTCGTGCGACAGCGCTGGCGGCAACACTGCGCCGGCACAATTCGGCGATGAGCTTCCTGGCAAGGAAGCGGTCATTGCCTGCAAAACGCCTCTTGATTCGCTCCGACACAGCGCCTCTGAGTGTTATCGCATTTCTCGCGGGCGCCACGCGCCGTGACGGAGAAACATGCCGGGCGGCTGGTCTGGGACTGGCCGCTCCGGCTGTGGCATTGGCTGTTCGCGATCGCCGTAGCCGGGGCCTGGATCACGGGTCAGTGGGGTGGCTTCGATTGGCGCCAGTGGCATTTCTGGTTCGGCCAGAGCGCCGTCGGCCTGCTGATCTTCCGCATCATCTGGGGATTTGTGGGACCACGCCACGCCCGTTTCGGCAGTTTCCTGCCCCACCCGAAATGTCTTCTTGCCTACCTGAAGATCCTGCCGCGGCGGGATTCGCCGGAGAGTCCGGGCCACAACCCCCTCGGCGCACTCGCCGTCATCGCCATGCTGGCTTTAGTGGCCGTGCAGGCCAGCGCAGGCCTGTTCATCAGCGACGACATTCTCTACGAAGGCCCCTGGTACGCGGCGGTCAGCGAAGACTCGGCCGACCTCGCCAGCAGTATTCATCACCAACTGGCCTGGCCTGTGGGCGCAGTGCTTGGACTTCACCTGGCAGCGATTCTTGCCTATCGCCTGTTCAAGGGGCAGCGCCTTGTCCGCGCCATGATTACCGGGCGGAAGTCGGCGGACCGGGTACCGGAATCGGCTGCCATTGCCCATTCCCGCAGTGCGCTGGCGCTGATCCTGATCGTGCTCGTCGCAGCGCTGACCTGGTGGCTGCTCACCGTCGCACCGCCGCAGCCGCCACCTGGACTCGATTACTGGTAGCGAAAGTGTCGGAGACGCGTCAGTGGAGAAGATTCACGAGAAGAGTCAGGACCGGAACAGGCCGGCAGTCGGGGCACAAGTCGGCGGCACAAATCGGGAAATTTACCTACCCGAATTCGGCTTATATTCCGATTTCTTACCTGCTCCAGGCGAATTAGGCTGGTCTGCATCTGACCAGCGGAGTTCCGCATGCCGCAAGCTCGCAAACGTCTCGTATCCACCGAGGTCACGCCGTTCTACCACGTCATCGCCCGCTGCGTTCGACGTCATTTCCTGTGTGGCCGGGATCCGCTGACCGGCAAGGACTACTCGAGCCGCAAGACGGATATTCAGGACCGGCTCGCCTTACTGGCCGATGTCTTCGCCATCGACGTCTGCGCCTACGCGATTCTGTCGAACCACTATCACCTGGTGCTCCGTATTGACGAACAAAGCGCACTGGAATGGGATGAGTTCGAAGTTGCCGACCGATGGATCCGCCTGTTTACCGGACCGCCAGTTGTTCGAGCATTCGTCGCCGGCCAGCAACTGAGCCAGGCCCAGCGACAGGTTGCGCAAAACCATATCGACGAGTATCGGAAGCGGCTTTGCGATCTGTCGTGGTTCATGAAGTGCCTCAACGAGCCAATAGCCCGCCAGGCCAATACAGAGGACAACGTGACCGGGCACTTCTGGCAATCGCGGTTTCACAGCCAGGCGCTGTTGGACGAGGCCGCGGTGTTGACGGCCATGGCCTATGTCGATCTCAATCCGATCCGCGCGGGGATCGCCCAAACGCCGGAGGCTTCAGACTACACGTCCATCCAGCAAAGGATTGCAGACTGGCGGGCGACGCAGAAACCGAGGCCGGCGCCGGCCCGAAAAGCAGCAGACACGTCGAAAGAAAAAGCTGGACTGAGTGGCGAAATCATCAGACTGCTTGAATTCCAAGACGACAGCAGCGAAAGCGCGGAAGATGGCATCCCCTATTCCACCCCCGACTACCTCGAACTGGTCGATTGGTCCGGCCGCGCCATCGCCGAAGCCAAGAAAGGCGCGATTCCAGAGCGCCTGCCGCCCATCCTGAAGCGGCTGAACATGCGCCCGGAACAGTACCTGGCCTACATCAGAAAGCCGAAGTTCGGCTTCGCAAACGCGCTCGGCGCCCTGGACAAGCTGAAGGCATATGCCGAGCACTTCGAAAAAGCTTTCATGAAAGGTCAGACGGCAGCCGCGGCGCTGTTCTCGCCCGGCAGATAAGCCAGAAAACCCACCCTTATTCCCGGAACGGCCTCGCTGCCGGATTTCGCGTGCGCGGAATCCGAATTAAACCGCGCGAATCGGGCTGAGGAAGGGATAAATCGGCATTCCCGACGGCAACTTTCGAGCTCCGGGCTGATCGTCATCGAAAATCGCTCTGGGCTACCTCTTCGAGAAATGCCTGTCCTGTTGGGCGTGTCTGATAAGCCAGAATGTCAAGAAATGCCTGTCCTGTTGGGCAGCAAGAAATGCCTGTCCTGTTGGGCAGTCGTTGGGCAGCATTCGAGAAATGCCTGTCCTGTTGGGCAGTTGGTCGTGTTGGGCAGTTGGTTGGGCAAGACCCTGGGCCCCGGATCAGGTCCGGGGCGACAGAATTAGGATTCAAGCGCCGCCAAAGCCGGCAACGCCTTCCCCTCCACATACTCCAGAAACGCCCCACCCGCCGTCGAAATATAGTCAATCCTGTCCGCCACGTGATACTTCTCGATCGCCGCGATCGTATCCCCGCCCCCGGCCAGCGTGAAGCCCTTGCATCCGGCCACGGCATGCGCGACCGCCTGCGTGCCGGAGTGGAACGATTCGAATTCGAACACCCCGACGGGTCCGTTCCAGATGACGGTGCCGGCGTTGCGGATGATCTCGGCCAGGCGGCCGGCGGTTTCGGGGCCGATATCGAGGATCATTTCCTCGGGATGGATGCGCTCGACGTCGCGCAGCGTGGCATGGGCGTCCTGGTGGAAGCGCTCGGCGGTGAGCACATCGGTGGGCAGCGGGATTTCGGCGCCCTTGGCTTTTGCCTGTTCCATCAGGTTTTTCGCCGTATCGACCAGGTCGGCCTCGTGCAGCGAATTGCCGATGCGGTGGCCGGCCGCGGCCAGGAAGGTGTTGGCAATGCCGCCGCCGACAATGATCTGGTCGGCTTTCTCGATCAGCGCTTCCAGCACTTGCAGCTTGCCCGAGACCTTGGCGCCCCCGACAATCGCCACGAGAGGCCGCGCCGGGTCGGCCAGGGCCTTGTCCAGCGCGCCGACTTCGCGCGCCAGCAGCGGGCCGGCCACGGCGGTCTCCGAATGCCGGATGGCCCCCTCGGTGGAGGCCTGGGCGCGATGGGCGGTAGCGAAGGCATCCATGACGAACACGTCGCACAGCGCGGCCATCTTTTCGGCCAGGTCGGCGTCGTTTTTCTTCTCGCCCTTCAGAAACCGGACGTTCTCCAGCAGAACGGCCTTGCCCGGCTGAATGTCGACGCCGTCGATCCAGTCGGCGGCCAGTTCGCACGGCTCGCCCAGCAGTTCTCCGAGCTTCTCGGCCACCGGGGCCAGCGAGAACTGCGAATCGAACTCGCCCTCTTCCGGCCGGCCCAGGTGCGACATCACCATCACCGCCGCGCCCTTGTCCAGTGCCTGGCGGATGGTGGGCACCGAGGCCTTGATGCGGGCATCGCTGGTGACCTTGCCGTCGCGGATGGGCACGTTGAGATCGGCGCGGATGAGGACGCGTTTGTTCTTGATGTCTACCTGGTCGAGGGTTTTCATGGCGAATAAGTTTTCAGATTCAAGTTTTCAGGAAAATGCGCTTCCGTTTTCCGCAAGCCTGTTTCCTCGATGATAACGCCCGGGCGACGAGGCGCAAAGAGAAAACGGGAAAGAAGTTCGGCCGAGTGGCTTCCATGGCCCGGCCAAAGATCCGGTGAGCTGGACTGACACGCTGTCATCTGCCTGGCGCTGTCAGCCCCGTTTCAGGTAGATTGCGGGTTCGTGTCGTGTTCATTCGGCGGCTCCTGGTCGACGATGACGCCACCTCGAAAGTACGGGACAGCGCAATGATCGTTCGTAAACTACGGCTGAGAAAGGGCTGGTCGCAGGACCAGCTGGCCGAACTGGCCGACGTGTCGGTCCGCACGATCCAGAGGATCGAGCGCGGGCACACGCCGAGCCTGGAGACGGCCCGCGCGCTGGCCGCGGTATTCGAGGTGGACGTCACTACATTCACCAAGGAGCACCGCGACATGACCCGAAACGAAAATAAGCGCACCGCCACGGCCGCCGACACGCGCGACGAACACCTCCAGCCCGACGAAGCCGAAGCGATTGAATACGCCAAGGGGATCAAGGACTTTTTCAGCGGCGTGATCTCCTTTGTGATCCTCGCAGTCGTGTTCTTCATGATCTTCGGTTTCGACGAACCGGTGCTGTACGTGATCTTCGGCGGCATCGCGCTCTGGGTCGCCGTTCAGGGCCTGGTGGCCTTCGAAATCATCCGGATGCCGTTTCAGAACATGGAACGCAAGATCGCGGAAAAGAAGCTCGGCCGCAAGCTTTAGCGCGTGGTTCCGCAGGCGTTTGGCCTGCGCATTCGGAGACAGCCTGCAGAGGCATGCTGGGAGGCAGCTTCGAACGGTCAGAGCCCCGGATCAAGCCCGGGGCAGGCTCTGGCCCTCCCCCTCACGAAGGGAGGGAAATACCCAGGCCGGCGGGTACCGTGTGGAGGTTCCGGAGCGGCCGGTGGCCGTCCGGAACGACGGGTGTCAGTACCTGGGCGATGGCCGCCGCCGGTTCAACCGAGCTTGCTCAGGACAAGCGCGGTATCGAGCATACGATTGGAGAAACCCCATTCATTGTCGTACCAACTCAATACCTTCACCAGTCGGCCGCCGTTGACCTTGGTGAGGGCGGCGTCCAGCGTGGACGAGCGCGGGTCGTGGTTGTAATCGACCGAGACCAGCGGTTCTTCGCAGTATCCGAGAATACCCTTCAGCTCGCCTTCGCTGGCGTCCTTGACCACCTGGTTGACTTCCTCGACGCTGGTGTCGCGCGAGGCGATGAAGCTGAGATCCACGACCGAGACGTTGATGGTGGGCACGCGCATGGCGAAACCGTCCAGCCTGCCGTCGAGTTCGGGCAGCACCAGGCCCACGGCGGCGGCCGCACCGGTCTTGGTCGGAATCTGGCTCATGGTCGCAGAGCGTGCGCGGCGCAGGTCCTTGTGAAAGACGTCGGTAAGCACCTGGTCGTTGGTATAGGCGTGGATGGTCGTCATCAGGCCGGTTTCCAGGCCGATCTTGTCGTGAATCGGCTTGACCAGCGGGGCGAGACAGTTGGTGGTGCAACTGGCATTCGACACCACGTCGTCGCCGTCGTTGAGCGAATCGTGGTTGACGCCGTAGACGATGGTGGGCAGATCCTTGCCGGCCGGGGCCGAAATCAGCACCTTGCGCGCGCCGGCCTCGAGATGCGCCGAGGCCTTTTCCTTGCTGTTGAAGATGCCTGTGCATTCCATCACCACGTCCACGCCCAGGTCGCCCCAGGGCAGCTTGCTCGGGTCGCGTTCGGCCAGCACCTTGATCGGGCCGCCGTTGACCAGCATGGTGTCGCCCTCGACCTTGACCTCACCGTCGAACCTGCCGTGAGCGGTGTCGTACTTGGTCAGGTGGGCGTTCGTTTCCGGATCGCCCAGATCGTTGATGGCGACGATCTGGATATCCGCGACGCGGTTGTATTCGTACAGGGCACGCAGCACGTTGCGGCCAATGCGGCCGTAGCCATTGATGGCGACTTTGATCGGCATTCCTCTCTCCCGAAGTGAGGTTGGGTTGTATTGTTCCGTCCGATTGTAATGCGCCGGCAGGCGGCGTGCGGGGGCAGTCAACCCCAAGGTCAAGAAAAAAACAGCTCTCGCGACGACGCGAAAAGAACGGGAACACAATTCCGGGGGTATATGATGCCGGGGGACACTCTAAGCCCGCGCCGCGCCGCAAAGGGGCTGGCTAGTCGTGGATGCGCTGCGCTTATCCATCCTGCAAAGTCGGCCCTTGATCCAGTCTCTCTGCGGCTCTGCGTATCTCCGAGAGTTCGCCCTTGAAATTGAATTGGCTTGCCCTTTGTGTTGCTTTTCCTTCGCGCCTTGACGCCTTGGCGAGCGTCGATTTGCCTTTGACTGAAAACAATCGCCGGGCCCCGGATCAAGTCCGGGGGCGATGGAATGAGGTGGCGCTCAGGACGAGGACTGCTGTTCGAAGATGACGATGTAGCCGCGGCCGCGGCGGCGGATTTCCAAGGCCAGTTCGCGGCTCTTGCGCACCGGGAACTGTTCTCGGAGGTCGCCCAGATTGCGGACCGCTTCGCGGTTGACCGCAACGACCAGGTCGTTTTCGCGCAGGCCGGCTTCCCAGGCCGGGGTATTGCGGCGCACTTCTTCGACCACGGCGCCGCGGATACCGCGCTGGGCATAGCGATCGGGCACGGGCACAAGCACCACGCCGTCGAGACGGTCGTCCAGGCGCTGGCCGGAAATACGCGAATCCAGGTCCTCGGCCAGGATGACTTCGGTACGACGCGGCTTGCCCTTTCGCAGATATTCGATGGCCACTTCGCGGCCCACCGCCAGCAGGCCCTCGATGTTGCGCAGCTGCTGGCTGTCCCTGACCGGGCGGCGGTCGAGCTCCAGGATCACGTCGCCGGCTTGCAGCCCGGCCTCGGCGGCTGCGCCTTCGGGCGCGACCGCGGTAATCACCGCGCCGCCGCGCTGGTCGACTTTCAGCGCCGCGCGCAATTCTTCGCTGAGGTCCTGGACTTCGACTCCCAGGTTGCCGCGCCGCACTTCGCCATGCTCGACCAGCTGCTCCATGATGTAGGTGGCCGTCGAGACCGGGATCGCGAAACCGATGCCCACGTTACCGCCCGAGGGCGTGAAGATCGCGGTATTGATGCCGACCAGTTCGCCGCGGAGGTTGACCAGCGCACCGCCGGAGTTGCCCGGGTTTATCGAGGCGTCGGTCTGGATGAAGTTCTGGTATTCGAGTCCGCGCAGGCCGGCGCGGCCCAGCGCCGAGACGATGCCGGAGGTCACCGTCTGGCCCAGGCCGAACGGGTTGCCCACGGCGACTACGAAGTCGCCCACCTTGAGCTGCTCGGAATCGAACAACGGCAGTTCTTCCAGATCGTCGGCCTCTATTCGGATCACGGCCAGGTCGGTTTCGCGGTCGGCGCCGATGAACTCGGCCTGGAATTCGCGCCCGTCTTCCAGCGTGATGGCGATCTCGTCGGCATCGTCGATGACATGGTTGTTGGTCAGGATCAGTCCGGCCTCGGCGTCGACAATGACACCCGAGCCCAGCGAGCGCTGCACCCGCTCGCGCGGCATATTGGGGATGTCGAAGAAGCGGCGGAAGAACGGGTCGTTGAAAAACGGGCTGGTACGCACCTGCACGCGGGTCGACGAGAACACGTTGACCACCGCCGGGGTGACCCGCTCCAGCACCGGGGCCAGCGACGGCAAAGGCTCGCCATCGACCGCAGCCGGCAACGCAGCGCGGCCCGGTTGAACGATGAATGTCGAGGCCAGCAGGATGGCGATCGCCCCCACGGCGAAACGGGTCGAGAAATTATTTGCGGCGGTCTGGGTTCGGTTCATCGTGCTCGCTTCCTCGGGATTTTCGGGCTGGTTTTTTTGAACTTCAAAGCCATTGGATGGCTTCGGTCGGGCCGAGTTTCAACAAACTTTCATCGAAAAACACTTGCAAAACAGTACGGTTTAAGGCAAAGATACGCTTGAGGCACGAACGCTGGCCACCAAATATAGTGGTTGCACATGGAAAGATGCCCAATATGTTGACATTGAACCAGCAGGTCTTGCGAACCGACGTCTCGGGAATGCCGATCGAGTGGATCGGCTACCAGGACGCGGTCCGCCTGATCGTGCTCGATCAGGTCAGTTACGCGCTGGGCTCGGTGCTGTACAAGCTGCACGGCGGCATCAACGCGCTTTCCGGCCACCGCACCGAGGTCGCGGTCAACGCCATCCTGGCCACCCACGGCGCGCACCCGGCCGGGCGCAACTTCTACCAGGGATACACGCCGCCGCTTTCCAACCGCGCGCTGTTCAGGCGCGACCAGAATCTTTGCCTGTACTGCGGCGGTCATTTTCAGGACCGGAATCTATCGCGCGATCACGTCAAGCCGCTGGCGCAGAAAGGCGAGGACAGCTGGGCCAATGTCGTGACCGCCTGCAAGCGCTGCAACAACCACAAGGGCTCGCTGACGCCCGAACAGGCCGGGATGCAGCTGCTGGCCATCCCGTTCGTGCCCACCCACGCCGAATACGTCTACCTGCAGGGCCGGCGCATCCTGGCCGACCAGATGGATTTCCTGGTCCAGCATTTTCCAAGGAACAGCGTTTTGCGCAGAAGGCTGGAGCGGGGCGACGGCTTGATAGCTTGAAGGCCGGTTTACGCTTTACGGTTTAGGGTTTACGCGGTCAAAAGCGTGGCGCCAGCACTCCATTCTCAGGTTTTCAGCGACGCCGAAATCCGGGGCGGCTGCAATCGGTGCTGTCGGTTTCCGGTCCAGACTGCTCCGTCATCGGCTAGACTCGAATCCATGAAGAAAACCTACGACATCGCCGGCTTCACGATCGTGCTCGACAAGATCACCATGATCTCGTCGGTGTTCGAGGCCAAGGACGGCGAGGGCTGGCAGTTCAACATCCGGCTGGTTTCGGGCGATTTCCTGCCGATCAAGCGGCCGGACCGGGCCAAGGCTACGCTGGATCGCGAATTGCTGGCCAAGGCGATCAACGAGCGGGTAGAAGACGGGTAAGACGTTTAACGATTTACGCTTTACGGAAACCTGGCTTGCGTCGAACCGAAGCGATAGATACCCGCCGAATCCGGTTTCAAAGCCTCGTATCGGGGGTTGTCGAGCCACGAGGCGCGTCAACTACGAAAAATCATCGCTTGCAAGGCAAGCTCCTACACCGGTAGCGAACTCGGACGGCAGCGTCCGGGTCGGGATTCCGCTACGGGTGAAGGAGCCGGTCTCGCCGGCGATGCTTTTTTCCGACCACCGGAAACCGGCCGAATTCATTCCCGCTTCAATGCCGCCGACACGATCTCGTAGACGTCGGGGCTCAGGCTTTCAATGGCCTGTGTGGCTTCAAGCTGTTCGCGCATCAATTGCTTCCGGTCGTCGTCGAAATCGGCCCAGCGATTGAACACCGCGGCCAGGCGCGCCGCGACCTGGGGGTTTAGCGCATCCAGCCGGCGCACGGTGTTGCCGACCAGCCGGTAACCGGCGCCGTCCACGCGGTGGAAGGCATAGGGATTGTGCATGCCGAAAGCGCCGATCAGGGCACGGACCTTGTTCGGATTCTTCAGCGAGAACGCCGGGTGGTCCATCAACTGCTCGACCTTGTCGACGGTGCAGCCGGCGGCCGCCTGGGCCTGCACGGCAAACCACTTGTCCATGACCAGCGGATTGTCGCGGTAGCGCTTTTCGAAGTCGGCCAACAGCGGTTCCGCCGCGTCCAGGCGAGCATGAACCACCGCGGCCAGCGCGGCGAAGCGGTCGGTCATGTTGTCGGCGTCCTTGTAGACGGCCACGGCGTGCTTCGCGGCCTGCTCGTCGCGCGCGCCAACCAGAAGCGACAACACGGCGTTGGCCAGGCTGCGCGAGCCTACGTCAGCCGGATCGAAGCGCCACTTTCCGCCGGGCCGGAATCGTGCGAGCACTTCGTGCAGCGGCTCGGTCAGCCGCCGGGCGAGCAGGCGGCGCAGCTCGTCGCGCGCGGTGTGGATGGCGTCGACGGGCACCGGTTTGTAGTCCTGCGCCAGTTCGGTCTCGGTAGGCAGTTGCAGCAGCATTGCGGCCAGCGCCGGGCCGTCGCCGTCGCTTTCGACGAGGTTTTCGACAATCCTTCGCCAGGCAGAAACCAGCAGCTCGGGCGCTTCGGGTTCCCGGTCCAGGTCGTGCGCCTCGATCGCGCGTTCGAGCACCCGCGCGGAAAGTTTGCGCCCGGCCATCCAGCGCGCCACCGGGTCGGGGTCGAAGGCCAGCAGCGTGGCCAGTTCGCCGTCGGCGGCTTCGACCTCGATCTTCACCGGCGCGGAAAAGCCGCGCAGAAGCGAAAGCACCGGCTTGTCGGCCAGGCCGGCAAAGCGGACCGTGGTTGCCGCTTCGCGCAGCTCGACCAGGTGCGTCTCGCGTGCCGTCCCGTCGCCGCCTTCGATCGGCAGTGCAAGCGACTCCCCTTCGGCGCTCAGCAATCCCAGCCGGAACGGAATGTGCAGCGGACCGACATGCTCGTTGTCCGAATGGCCGGGCAAGGACTGCGCCAACCGGATTTCCAGTGCCCCGGCGGCCTCGTCATACTCGGCATCGACCGTGACCACCGGCGTGCCGACCTGTCGGTACCAGCGCTCGAACTGCTCGAGCTCGACGTCGTTGGCGTCGGCCATGGCAGCGCGGAAGTTGTCGCATGTCACCGCCTGACCGTCGTGGCGTTCGAAGTACAGTTCCATGCCGCGGCGGAAGCCGTCGGTACCCAGCAGCGTGTCATACATGCGCACGACCTCGGCGCCCTTCTCGTAGACCGTCGCGGTGTAGAAATTGTTGATCTCCACGTAACGCTCGGGCCGGACCGGGTGCGCCATGGGCCCGGCGTCTTCCGGGAACTGGCGCGCCATCAGGTCCTTGACGTCGCTGATGCGCTTGACCGCGCGCGACTGCATGTCGGACGAGAACTCCTGTTCGCGGAAGACGGTCAGGCCTTCCTTGAGCGTCAACTGGAACCAGTCGCGGCAGGTCACCCGGTTGCCGGTCCAGTTGTGGAAGTACTCATGCGCGATCACCGCCTCGATGGCCTCGAAATCGGCATCGGTGGCGGTGTCCTCGTCGGCCAGGACATAGCGGGCGTTGAAGATGTTGAGGCTCTTGTTCTCCATCGCACCCATGTTGAAGTCGTGGGTAGCGACGATGTGATAGACGTCCAGGTCGTATTCCAGGCCGAAGCACCGCTCGTCCCAGGCCATGGCTTTCTTGAGGCTTTCCATGGCGTGATCGAGCTGGCCGAGATTCTCGAGCTCGGAGTAAATCTTCAGCGCGACGTCACGGCCCGACGCGGTGACGAAGACGTCTTCCCTGCAGCCCAGGTCGCCGGCAACCAGCGCGAACAGGTAGGAAGGTTTCGGGTAAGGATCGTCCCATACCGCGAAGTGACGGTTGCCGCCCAGCGAACCGGAGTCGACCAGGTTGCCGTTGCCCAGCAGCACTGGATAAGTTTCGCGGTCGGCTTCAAGGCGCACGTGGAAAGTGGTCATGATGTCGGGCCGGTCGCCGAACCAGGTGATCTTGCGAAAGCCCTCGGCTTCGCACTGGGTCAGCAGGCTCGAACCTGAGCGGTACAGTCCCTCGAGCGCGGTGTTGCGGGCCGGGTGAATCAGCACCCGAGTGGTGATGATCGCCGTGTCGTCGAGGCCGTCGATGACCAGCCTGCTGTCGGAGATCCGGTATTCGTCGTCGCCCAGTTCGCGGCCGTCGACGGAGACGCATTCGGTCTCGAGGTCGTCGCCGGCAAGCGCCAGCGGAGCGGAATGATCCCGCGCCTCGGGGTTGCGCCGCGCGCGCAGCGACGCCCGCACGCAGGTGGTGTCTGAATCCAGGTCCAGCGTCATGACGACGGTATCGATCAGCCAGGCGGGCGGCCGATAATCGACGCGCTTGACCGGCGTACGCGGCGCATCGCCTTTGAGAGCTTTCATGTGCGTCCCTTGTTCGTGACTCTTGCAGCTTATTATACGGAGATGAACAACAATTCCCGACCAGCTCGACCAAATCGGAACGTTAGCGTGACGGATTTCATGCCCGCCGACGCCATTGCCGCTATCGCCGGGCGTGTACGCCGCACACCGGTCATGACCAGCGAATCGCTGAACCGTTTGACCGGGATGGACCTTGTGTTCAAGTGCGAGCAGCTGCAAAAGACCGGCTCGTTCAAGTTTCGCGGCGCCAGCTTCGCCGTCGCACAACTGCCCGAAGACTGTCCGGGCGTGGCCACCCACTCTTCGGGCAATCACGGCGCGGCGCTGGCCGCCGCAGCGGCCGCGCGCGGTTTCTCGGCCGACGTGGTCATGCCCGAAAACGCGGTCGTCAGCAAAGTCGAGGCGGTGCGGGCCTACGGCGGCAGTGTGCACTTCTGCGCCGCCAACCAGGCCGCCCGCGAGCAGGGCCTGCAGGCGCTGATCGAACAGGGAAAAACGCCCATCCCGCCCTACGACCATGCCCATATCATCGCCGGCCAGGGCACCGTGGCCATGGAACTGCTGGCCCAGGATTCGAGGCTCGAAGACGTCGTCGCACCGATCGGCGGGGGCGGGCTGTTGTCAGGCATCACGCTGGCCGCCGCGCAGATCGCGCCCGGGGTGCGCGTGACCGGCGCCGAGCCGGCCGGCGCGGACGACGCTGCGCGCTCGCTGACCGCGGGTGCGCGCGTCTCGAAACACGATCCTGAAACGATGGCCGACGGCCTGCGCGCGCTGATCGGCGTCCGCAATTTCGACGTGCTGGCCGGCCACCATATCGAGGTGCTGACCGTCACCGAAGATCAGATCGTCGAAGCCATGACGCTGATCTGGCGCCACATCAAGCAGGTCGTGGAGCCCTCCGGCGCGGTGCCGCTGGCCGGAGTACTTGCCAATCGAGAGCGATTCGCCGCGCGGCGCGTCGGCATCGTGCTGTCCGGCGGCAACCTGGAAGTCGCCGCCATGCTCGGGAACCTTTGATTCATGTCCGATATACCCGAAAATTCGAACCGCGCGCGCACCGTCTGGCTGATCCGGCACGCCAAGGCCGCAGCGCCCGAAGCCGTTCAGGAGGATTTCGACCGCCGGCTCACCAGCCGCGGCGAGCGCCAGTGCGCGGCGCTGCGCGACTGGCTGCAGCCGCGACTAGGCAACCTGACGGCAACCGCGCTGTACTCTCCAGCCGCACGCGCCAGGCGCACGGCCGAACTCGCGCTCGGGGACTGGTTTGCGGGACCGTGCCGGAAGGAGGTGCGCATCTGGAACGCAACAGCGCAGGAACTGGCCGCGCTGGTCGAGGAAAACGCCGGCGACCACCTGGTCCTGGTGGGCCACAACCCGGGCCTGGAACAGCTGCAGGCCGCCCTTTCCGGCCAGCTCATGCCGATGCCCACAGGGGGCGCGTTCGAACTCCAGTTCGGCAACCAGGGGCGGGTTCGCCTGGCCGAGCGCTTTCAGCCCGACACGTAATGTTTTCGCCGGTGATTCAGCGGGCGAGGGAAGCCAGGTAGATCGCGGCCAGCTGCTCGAAGCCGCGCGCATCGGCATCGCTGAAGCGACCCGGGATAGGGCTGTCGATGTCGAGCACACCGACGACCCGCCCGCTCTCGATCAGCGGCACCACCACTTCCGACCTGGAATTGGGGTCGCAGGCGATATGGCCGGCAAAGGCGTTGACGTCCTCGACCCGCTGTGTCTCGCCGCTGACCATCGCCGTGCCGCAAACGCCGTTGCCGGGTGCGATCCGCACGCAGGCCGGCTGGCCCTGAAACGGGCCCACGATCAGTTCGTCACCTTCGACGAAGTAGAAACCGGCCCAGTTGAGGTCCGGCACGCCGTTGAAAATCAGCGCCGCGAGATTGGCGGCATTGGCGATACGGTGAGGCTCGCCGGACAGCAGGCCGCGCGCCTGCTGCGCCAGGGCGTCCCACGATTCGAATTCCCCTGCCTGTACTGAAGGCATTGAATCAGCGCTCGCTCTTGTGGAAGATCAGGATGTGATTGTTGGCCGGCATGCGAAGTTCCGCAATTCGCTCCAGGCCGGCGTCCGCCGCCAGCCGATCCAGGTCTTCGAGATCCCGTATGCCCATGCCCGGATCGCGCGCGCGCAGGCTGGCGTCGAAATCGGCATTGCTTTGCGCGCTGTGCCGGCCGTGGCGCATGAACGGCCCGTAGAGTACGAACAGGCCGCCCGGGTTCAGGCACTGACCGACGCCGGCGAACATGGCCGCGACCGCCGGGACGTGCATGATATGAGCGGTATTGGCCGAGTAGACGGCATCGAAGCGCGCTTTCGGCCAGTAGCCGGTCACTTCCAGCGCAATCGGGGCTTCAAGGTTGGGCTGGCCGTGTTCGAGCAGCCCTTCTTCCAGACTGGACAGTTGTTCGGGTCGATCGCTGGCCTGCCATTGCCAGAGTGGGAATGCCGGCGCGAAGAACAGTGCGTGCTGTCCGGTGCCGGCGCCGATTTCCAGCATGCGACCGGATTTCGGCAGCCAGGCGTGCAGAACTTTCAGAATCGGTTCACGATTGCGCTCGGCAGCAGGCGAATGCGGTCTTTCAGTCATGCCTGCATTGTAAACGGGCGGCACCGAAATGAGCGAAGCCGCCGGCAGTCGACGCATACAAAAAGGCCCGGATCGAAAACGATCCGGGCCTTTGCCGAAGCTTCGACCGCGATCAGTCGATCCTGATCTGGTCGTCGAGAATGTTCGGCGTGATGAAAATCAGCAGTTCGCGCTTCTCGTCATTGGTCGCACGGCGGCGGAACAGCGTTCCGAGCACCGGCACGTCGCCGAGCATGGGCACCTTGGTGGTGTTGTAGTTGCGCTCTTCCTGGAAGATCCCGCCAAGCACAACGGTCTGACCGTTTTCAACCAGCACGCTGGTGCCCAGTTCGCGCGTGTCGATCGACGGCACCGACCCACCGCGTCCGGTCTGGAAGATTTCGCCCACCGTGTCCTGCTTGATGCCCAGGTTGAGCTGAACCCGATTGTCCGGGGTGATCAGTGGCGTGACGCGCAGTTCCAGCACGGCTTCCTTGAACTCGACGTTGGTCGCGCCGGAGGTCGTAGCCTCTTCGAACGGAATCTCCACACCCTGTTGAATGAACGCCTCGTTCTGATTGGCGGTGATCACGCGCGGGGTCGAGATGACCTCGCCCTCACCCTGGGCTTCGAGCGCGGAGAGTTCGAGATCCAGCAGATAGTTGCTGGCCAGGAAACTGATGCCGAACGCGCCGGCGGCATTGGCGACCGGCAGGTTGACGTTCAAGCGATCGCCCAGCGCCGGCACGGATATCCCGCCCCCATCCTCACCCGGGAGCAAGGTCGGACGGCCGGGACGCTGGCCGAGCAGCTGGCGGCGCGTCAGGCCGACATTGCTCATCTGGTCGGTGGCCTCGGCAGAGCCGCCGATGGACACGAGATTGTTGTCCAGACTGCCCGAACCGCTGACGCCGAATCGCACCCCGAGCTCGTAGTTGAAGCTGGAGCGCGCGATGACGATGCGCGATTCGATCAGGACCTGACGCACCGGCCGATCGAGTTCGGTAACCAGGTCCTGGACGCGATCGATCTGGCTGGTGGTGTCCGTGACCAGCAGCGTATTAGTGCGCTGGTCGATAGTCACCGAGCCGCGCTCGGAAAGCAGGCCGGCTCCGGTCCCACCGTCGCCGCCGACCGCGGTCGACGAACGGATCAACTCGGCCAGCGCGCCGGCGTCGGCATAGCTGACCGGGATCATCACCGTGCGCAACGGCTCCAGCGTTTCGCGCTCCGCGCGCGCACGCAGGACCTGCTGTTCACGTGCAGCGATTTCATCGGCCGGCGCGACCCAGCGCACGTTGCCGGATTCGCGCATGGCCAGGTTGCGGGTTTCCAATACGATGTCCAGCGCCTGATCCCAGGGCACATTGGTCAGGCGCAATGTCAGGCTACCATCGACCGAATCGGAAACCACGATGTTGAGATCGGAGATGTCGGCAATCAGCGAGAGCACCGAGCGAACCGGTATGTCCTGGAAGTTCAGTGTGATCCGCTCGCCCTCGTAGTCCCGGTCCTGGAAGAACTCCAGTTCACGCGTCATGCGCGGCTCCATCTCGGGCTCGGTAACTTCGATGACCAGCCGGTTGTCGGTCTGGTAGGCGACGTGCGAATAGGCGCCGGAAATATCCAGGTTCAGACGGACGTTGCTGCCGCGCACTTCGGGCGTGATGGTCTTGACCGGCGTGGCGAAATCGGTCACGTCGAGCTGTTGCATCATTTCTTCGGGTAGTTCGGTATCGAACAGGTCGACACGCAATGACGAAGCGCGTTCGTCGACCGAAATGTCGACACCGGGCTGGTCTAGCTCGACCAGCACCCGGCTTTCGCCTTCGTCGCCGCGGCGGAAATCAAGGCCGGCGATCTCGTACTGGTTGCCGGAGCCGGCGCCGCTGGCCCGGCCTGCCGAACCGCCCGAATCGACGCTGAGCACGATCTCGTTGCCCTGAACGTCGACGTCGTAGCCAACGCTGCGCGAAAGATCGACCACAAGCCGGGTGCGCCCGCCCGAAGAAAGCGCCATGTAACTGCGGACCGGCCCGATGCTGACCGGCACCTGTCCGGCGCGCACGCTGGATTCGGAATCCGGAAGCTCGAGCACGATGCGCGGCGGCTGATCGGTGGTAAATACCGTCGGCTGCCCGGGCGCTTCGTCGGTGGAAATGATGAAACGAAGTTTTTCGCCGTCATCACTCATCCGGACGTCGGTGACTTCGGTCGCCGAGAGCGGACCGGCCAACAGCCAGATCGCGCCGGCCAGAAGGGCCAGGATTCGCTTCGTACGGTTCATTGTCAGGCTCCCTGTTGAGTTCCCTTCCTGGGGGTTCATAACTTGCATTCCCGTGCCAAATTCGTGTGTTTTCATAGCGTCCACCATCATCCCTGCCGGTCGTCGTCGGGCAGCGCAATTCGCGCTTCACGTTCCATCCAGCCTTCAGCCCCGTCGGGCACCAGCTCCATGACTTCGACGGCGACTGGCGTGACCTGCAGGATCCGGCCGTGATTCCGCCCCAGGTAATTCCCTTCGCTGACTCGGTGAATGGTGTCTTCTGGGTCGGAGATCAGGCCGTAGGTCTGATCTCCGATCGAAATCGTCCCGACCATATCGAGCGAGTCGAGCGGAAACTGCTCCAGAAATTCGCGGCGGCGGTCCGGATCCGGTCGCGGTCCGCTGCTGGCAGCGGCCGTTCCTTGCTGGTCCGGACGCGGGCGCATGAATGGATCGCGCAGGTCGTAGGCGTCGTAAACCACCGGCTCGGGGGTCACGATCTGCGGCAATGGCTCGACATTGCCCGGCGGTCGGGCCAATGTCTGGTTCACCCATTGTTCGAGATCCTGCTTGCCTTCACTGCAACCGATCAGCAGGAGCCCGGAGAGAATAATCAGGTTGAGGAGTGCAATCCGGCGCATCAGGACTCTCCTTCCAGCAATTGACTGTCTTCACCATCATCGAGATAACGGTAAGTGGTTACCGTCCCCTCCATGCGCAGTATGCCGGGTCGACCCTCGACCGGCTCCAATGAGATGTCCTGCATGGTCAGGATGACCACCCGCGAGAGCGAAGCGACGCCGCTGACGAAGTTTCCGAACTGGTGGTACTGGCCGGTCATCCTGATCGCGATCGGCTGTTCGGCGTAGAAGTCCTGCACTTCTTCCGAACGGGGCTCGAACAGCTCGGTCTCGATTCCCGCAGCCAGTGCGGTCTGCGAGATATCGACCAAAAGATCGGGCATCTCGGTCTTGCTCGGAAGCTGGCGCAGCAGGGTACGCAGCATGGTGCGCATTTCATCGAGCTGCTGTTCCAGGACTTCCAGCGATGCAGCCTTGCGCTGCTTTTCCTGGAACTCCTGGCGCAGCTGGGTTTCCTGCCGTTCGCGGTTGGCGAGGTCGGCACGCTGATCCTTGATGATGAACCAGTAGCCGGCGCCCAGGATGGCTGCCGCCAGCACGATCAGCAGAAACGCCTTGGCACCGCTGGAAGCACTTCCCAGGTCGTTGAAGTCGAGGTCGCGAATTTCCTGAAGATTCATTATTCTCCGGCCTCCGTTCCGTCCTGGGATTCATTTTCTGCAACCGTTTCGGGCGGCGCTACCGTAGCGGACACTTCGAACATGTACGGCATCGTCGAATCGGTGTCGTCGGTCTCGGCCTCGATGATCCGAAGGCGCGGATCGTGCAGCACGCCGGCGGCTTCCAGGTTGCGCAAATAGGTCGATACGCGGGCATTGGACTGACTGGTCCCGCGCAGCGTGATTTCATCGTCCTGCTGCCGCGCGTTGAGCAGGCGGATGCCGGTGGGCACGGTCCTGACCAGCTGGTCGAACAGCCGCACCATCAGGGTCCGGTTCGCCTGGAGATCCTCGATGACCCGCTTGCGCTCCAGGAGACGACTGCGCGTCTCGTCGAGCCGCTCGATACGCGCGATCTGCCGATCGAGCTTGGTGATTTCGGTTCTCAGGTAGGCGTTGCGGTCGTTCTGGTTGCCGATCTGCGCTTCGAAGTAGCGGTTGACGGCAAACACGCAGCCGGCCGCGATCAGCGCGGCCAGCACCAGCATGATCAAGAAATTTCGCTGGGCCTGGTGGCGCAGTTCCTCACGCCAGGGCAGTAGATTGATCTTGCGCATTATTCGACTCCCCGCAGTGCCAGGCCACATGCCGTGACCAGCAATGGTCTCATCTGGTCAAGCGCGCCGGCATTGATCCGTGGCGCGAGCTTGACGTCCTTGAGGGGATCGGCCAGTTCGGCATTCATGCCCAACTCGGACGAAACCGCCTCGACCAGCCCCTCGGCGGCTGCACCGCCGCCGGCGAGATAAAGCGTGCTGATGCTGGAATACTCGCGGCTGGAGGAGTAGAACTGCAGGGCCCGGCCGATCTGCTGGATCACGCTTTGCCTGTAAGGCTCGAGCACCTCGTCGTCGAATCCCGCCGGCGGCTCCTCGCCGCGCTTCCAGAATTGCGCCTGTTCCGAATCCAGTCCGTAACGGCGCATGGTCTCTTCGATCAATTCGCGTCCGCCGAAGGGGTGGTCGCGATAATAGATCGAACGACCCGCGCGCAGTACATTGAGCGAGGCGCGCACGTCGCCGATGTCGAGCACCGCGATCACGGACGAATCGGGAATGCCGTCGGTCTTGCGGACCAACTCGAATGCGTTGGCCACGGCAAAGGCCTCGACGTCGATGACGCGCGCGCTCAGACCGGCAAGTTCGGCCACCGCTTCCCGCGTCTCGACATTCTCGGTCTTGGAAGCGGCCAACAGAACCTCGGTGACATCGGCGTTGCGTGCCGATGGTCCCAGGATCTCGAAATCCAGGCTGACTTCATCGCGCGGATAGGGAATGTACTGGCCGGCCTCGACTTCGATCTGTCCCTCGATTTCGTCCTCGGCCAGATCGCCGGGCAAATGGATTAGCTTGGTAATCACCGCCGAACCCGAGACCGCCATCGCGCAATGCCTGGCCTTGGTACCGCTCCGCTTGACGGCGGCACGGATCGCGGCGCCGACCTCGTCGACGTTGTTGATGCTGTGCTCGGCATAAGCGCCTTCCGGCAGACCTTCAGTCGCCATATGCTCGAGGCGATAACCGGATCCGGACTTGCTGAGCTGCAGGATTTTGACGCTGCTGGTGCCGATATCCACGCCGATCGTGGGCGGCACGGATCTTTTGAAGATGTTCAAGACCGTTCCCCCATAGCTGCAATCGTTGTTGGTTGGTATTGCCCATTGCCGGACCCCGACGCGGGGCGTCGGTTTGCCACTCCCTCTAGCTCAAGATCGGCTTTGCCACTGCGCTCCATCCCCAGCCTCCTGTAGTTTTGTTATCTCAACGCCGGCCCGCCCCCGTATCGCGCTTCGAACCCTGAAGAAAGTTGACAATCTAACCGATCAGTGCCGATAAAATGAACCGTTCGGCGATTCGCAGGGTCCAACTTCGGGCTTTTCACCGGCCTGCCGGCGATCGTCCCTCCCGCGACGATCGACCCAGGTGCAAGTAGTATCATACTCCATGCCACAAATAAAGTCTTTAATTAAGTTTTCTATCCGACTGTTTTTGCTGGGAATGGCCCTGTCAGTGATCGGATTCACAGTCTTGTGGCTGATTATCGTGCCCTCGCTACCTTCGGTCGACACGCTGCGTGACGTGGAATTGCAGGTGCCGTTGAGAATCTATTCAGCCGATGACAGGCTGATTACCACGGTGGGCGAGCAGCGCCGGATACCGCTGACGATCGACGATATTCCGCTGCAACTGAAGCAGGCCTTCCTGGCCGCCGAAGACGATAATTTCTACCGCCACCCCGGCATCGACTGGCGCGGCACGCTGCGCGGCGTGTTCGGCTACGTGCGCTACATGGGCCAGCGCCGCGTGCCTGGTGGCAGCACCATCACGCAGCAGGTCGCGCGGCGCTTCTACCTGAGCAACGAATTCTCGCTCACGCGCAAGGTCCGGGAAATCTTCCTGGCGATGAAAATCGAGCGCGAGCTGAGCAAGGACGAAATTCTCGAGCTTTACCTCAACAAGGAATTCCTCGGCCATCGGGCCTACGGCGTCGGCGCCGCCGCGCAGATTTATTACGGCAAGGCCGCAGAAGAACTCAGCATTGCCGAGACGGCCATGATCGCCGGCCTGCCGCAACGCCCCTCGGTCGTCAATCCGGTGACCAATCCGGGCCTGGCGCTGGACCGCAGGAGCTATGTGCTCGGGCGCATGCGCGACGAGGAGTTCATCAGCCAGGCTGAATACGAGACCGCAATGATCGAGCCGGACAATGCCCGGCTGCATGGCCCGCAGGCCGAGCTGGATGCCCCATGGATCGCCGAAATCGCGCGGCAGGAAGCGGTTGACCGATTCGGCGCCAATGCGGCCTACACGCGCGGCTATACCATCGTGACCACCGCCGACAGCCGTCTACAGCAGGCGGCCGATCGCGCGGTGCGCGACGGGCTGGACAGTTACGACCGCCGCCACGGCTGGCGCGGTGCGGAGCGCGAGCTTGACACGGCACTGCTCCAGAACCGCGAAGGGCTGCTGGAGCTGCTTGGAAACACCCGCGTGATCGGCGACTTGCGCCCGGCAGTCGTGCTCCAGTCCAGCGCCGAATCCGCCATCCTGCTGGAACGTGACGGCAGCGAGGTCGAACTCGGCCTGGAGGCCGTCGCGTGGGCGCGCGAGCACCTGGCGCGCGACGCGCTGGCGGCGCGTCCGGAAGCCGTGGAACAAGTGCTGTCTGCCGGCGACCTGGTGCGACTTCGTCCCGGCGAGGACGGCCCACAGTTGGCCCAGGTGCCCGAAGCCCAGGCCGCGCTGGTCTCGCTGAAACCCGACACCGGCGCGGTGGTGGCGCTGGTCGGCGGGCTGGATTTCGGCGCCAGCCAGTTCAACCGGGCGACGCAGAGCCGTCGGCAGCCCGGATCGGCTTTCAAACCTTTCATTTACGCCGCGGCCATCGACAACGGCTATACCCCGGCCAGCCTGGTCAACGACGCACCCATCGTGTTCGACGATCCGTCCCAGGAACGCACCTGGAAACCCATGAACTTCAGCGAGCGCTTCTTCGGCCCGACCCGTCTCCGCGAGGCCATGGTCCATTCGCGCAACCTGATCAGCGTGAGACTGGTCATGGACATGGGCGTGCAACCGACCATCGACTACGTTGCCGACTTCGGATTCAAGCGTGGCGAAATCCCCAACGGCCCGTCGATGGCCCTGGGATCGGCTTCGATCACCCCGCTGGAACTGGCCACCGCCTACGCGGTTTTCGCCAACGACGGGTTTGCAGTGGAGCCGCATTTCCTGCATGCGATCATCGACGACGAGGGGCGCGAACTGTCGCTGCCGCCGCGTCCGATCGCCTGTCCCGAATGCGGCGATCGCGAAACGCGGGTCGCGAATCCGCAGCAACCGCTGAACGAGGACGGGCGCAACGCGCCGCGCGAACTCGACCTGGAACTGGCTGCCGACCGTGGTCGGACCGAAGAATCGACACAGGACCAGGCCGGGGGCGAGGCGACGGACGGGTCCGACGAGGCGAATGCCGGAGACCTCCAGGGGCCGGCGGTTCCCGTATATGCCGAACGCGTCATCCGGCCGCAGACCGCCTGGCTGATCCGCTCCATGATGGGCGACGTCATTACGGACGGCACCGGGCGCCGTGCGCTGGCGCTGGGACGCGACGATCTCGCGGGCAAGACCGGGACGACCAACGACCAGCGCGACACCTGGTTTTCCGGCTTCAATCCTCACCTGGTGACGACGGTCTGGGTTGGCATGGACGACAACGAGCCGCTGGGCCGATTCGAGCAGGGCGGCCGCACTGCGCTGCCGATCTGGGTCGACTACATGCAGGTCGCGCTGAACGGTTCGCCGGAACGGCCCGATCCGGTGCCGGTGGGCATCGTCGAAGCCCGCATCGACCCCGAAAGCGGCCTGCGGGTGAGATCCGGCGCAGCGGGCGCGGTCGACGAGTGGTTCCCCGCCGGCAATCTGCCGCCGCTCAAGCAACGCGAGGATGAAGAATCCGAGGATGCAGCCGACCCGTACGAAATCTTCTGAACGACGGACTGACCGAGCGCAGGCCCGACCGAATCGCAAGGAGTCAAGTCATGCCCACGCGGGGAGACCGCCAGAACAACCGCCAGCGCCAGGAATTGGCCATTGAAGCCGCACGCATCCTGGCGACCGAAGGCCAGCGCAATTATCAGCAGGCCAAGCAGAAGGCCGCGCACCGGCTGGGGCTTTCGGGCCGTGCGCGCATGCCTTCGAACAGCGAGATCGAGACGGAGCTGAAGCGCTACCAGGCGCTTTACGGGGGAGATGCGCATGCCGATGAAGTCGCCGACTTGCGCCGGGCGGCACTGGAGGCCATGAAATTCTTCAGTCAATTCCGTCCCAGGTTGGTTGGACCGGTGCTGGAAGGCACCGCCGATCGGTACTCGCGAATATCGCTGCACGTGTTCTGCGACAACGCCGAACAAGTGATTTCGTTTCTGCTCGCGCGCAAGATCCGTTTTGAACAGGAAACGCGGCGCATCCGCTGGTACGACGACAGCCATCGTGACCTGGAACTGATCGTGATCGAAGCCGACGGCCGGAGTTTCGAACTGGGACTGATGATCGGCAGCGCCTGGAAGCAACCCCCGCCGGACCCGATCGACGGACGCGCCCAGCGGCGCGCAGGTCTGCAGGAAGTCGAACGCCTGATCACCGAACCGGATTTGCGGGGAATCTGACGCGCCTCGCGGCTCGACACAAGCCGATATTCGGCTTCGAAAGCGGATTCGCCGAGGGTCGCTCGCTTCAGTTTATCCCGCGCTCAGTCCTGCAACGACCGATCCGGTTTCCGCTGAAACCGGCCCCTCACGGCATGCTTCTGAGGCCTCGGCCCGCAATGCGCGTAAAATATTGCGGGCGCTAGCGTGTCGGTATCCGTCGGTGCGCAGGAACCGCAGTGCAGGCCGTCTTTACAAGAGAATTTGGAGCACCGCCGGACGCCGTCGGGCAGGTGCCCGCGACGTTTTCAGCGCTTTTTTCTTCAGCGATTTTCGATGGGAACGTAGCCCCGCTCGCCCGCGCCCGTGTACACCTGGCGCGGCCGCCCGATGCGGGTCGGATTGGCCGCCTGCTCCAGCCACTGGCTGACCCAGCCGACGGTGCGCCCGATGGCGAACATCGCGGTAAACATCGAGGTCGGGATTCCCAGCGCCTTGTAGATGATGCCGGAGTAGAAATCGACGTTCGGGTAAAGCTTGCGCTCGACGAAGTAGTCATCTTCCAGCGCAATGCGCTCGAGTTCCATGGCCAAGTCCAGCAATTCGTCCTGCTTGCCGAGTTCGGCGAGCACTTCGTGGCACTGCTTCCGGATGATGGTCGCGCGCGGATCATAGTTCTTGTAGACGCGATGGCCGAAACCCATCAGCCGGAACGGATCGTTCTTGTCCTTGGCCTTCTTGACGAACTTCTCGACGTTGTCGACCGAGCCGATCTGGTTGAGCATGTTCAGCACCGCCTCGTTGGCGCCGCCATGGGCCGGCCCCCAGAGCGCCGCGATGCCGGCCGCCACGCAGGCGTAAGGATTGGCGCCGGTCGACCCCACCAGGCGAACCGTGGATGTCGAGGCGTTCTGCTCATGGTCGGCGTGCAGGATGAACAGCAGATCCAGCGCACGGGCCGCGACCGGGTTGACCTCGTAGGGCTCGGCCGGTACCGAGAACATCATGTGCAGGAACCGCTCGCTGTAGCCCAGCGAATTCTTCGGGTATGCGCTGGGCCAGCCCATCGAATGCCGGTAGGCGGCTGCGGCAATCGTCGGCATCTTGGCGATCAGGCGCTTGGCAGCCAGTTCACGCTGCTCGGGATCGTTGACGTCGAGCTTGTCATGGTAGAACGCCGCCATAGAGCCGACCACGCCGGACAGGATGGCCATCGGATGGGCGTTGTACTGGAAGCCCTGCATGAAGGTATTGAGCTTCTCGTGCACCATCGTGTGGTACGTGATGTTGCGCTCGAAGCCGGCAAACTGACCCTTGGTCGGAAGATCGCCGTAGAGCAGCGTATAGGCTACTTCCAGGAAAGAAGAGTTCTCGGCCAGCTGCTCGATCGGATAGCCGCGATAGCGCAGGATGCCCGCCTCGCCATCAATGAACGTGATGTCGCTCTTGCAGCTGGCCGTTGTCCCGTAACCGGGATCGAAGGTGAAGTATCCCAGCTCCTTGTGCAGGCCGCTGATATCCAGCGTCGGGTCTCCCTCCGAACCGGAAATGACGGGCAGGTCCAGTGTCTTGCCGGACTCGGAATCGGTAAGGGTCAGTTTGCGGTCGGACACGGCACATCTCCTAACAGGATCGGAGACAGGCCGGGCGGAAATCAGGCGTTGCTGAATAATCGCCGACAGGCCTGCACCGGTGATTGGGCGACAACCATACGGTTACGTATCGTCAGTATGTCACAAGGCGCCCGGCCGTTGGCCGGGATCCTCGCTCGGCCTTACTTGCGCTTGCCGTAGCGCTGCTTGAATCGATCAACGCGACCGCCGGAATCGACGATCTTGTGCTGGCCGGTATAGAACGGGTGCGACTTGCTCGACACCTCGACCTTGACCAGCGGATACTCGTTCCCGTCTTCCCACTCGATGGTATCGCGGGCCTGAACGGTCGAACGCGTCTTGAACGAAAAGTCGCTGGAAACGTCCTGGAAGACGACCTCTCGGTATTCGGGATGGATTTCAGCCTTCATCTTGGGCGCACCTGGTTGACGGTAAAAAATTCAGCCCTCTATTATCGTTCAAGTAGCGCCGAATTACAAGTCTGTTCGGAATCTGCCGTGCGGCACCGCCGTTACGATGCACTTTCCCGCCCGAGCGTCGACTGGCTCCCCGGCCGTGCGAGCCCGCGCCAAGGTGGCGGACCGGCAAGCAGGCGCGTGATATCGGCGGCCGGCACCGGCGGCATGAACAGAAAACCCTGGCCCAGGTCGCAGCCATAGCGCCGCAGCAGATCCAGCTGTCCGGCCTGCTCGATACCTTCGGCCACGGTCTTGAGCGACAACTCGTGCGACAGATCGCAGATGGTCCGGGTAATGGCCTGATCATCGGTGTCGTTCTGAATGCCGCGGACGAAGCCCTGGTCGATCTTGATGGTCGAGATCGGGAAATTCTTGATGTAGGCCAGCGACGAATAACCGACACCGAAATCATCGACGACGATCGGCATGCCGATCTCGTTGAGCTGTTCCAGTACTGCGCGGTTGCGCGCCAGGTTTTCGATCAGCACATCCTCGGTGATCTCGAGATGCAGTTTTTCCGGTGCAATCCGGTGCTGATGCAGCAATACGCTCATATCGCGCACGAATTCGGCTTCGCGGAACTGCGCACCGGAAATATTGACGGCCAGCCAGGGCGCATTCTCGAATTGCGCCTGCCACGCAGCCACATCGCTGGCTGCGCGCGACAACGCGTACTGACTCAGCCGATGCACCACGCCGGTTTCCTCGGCCACGCGAATGAAATCGCGCGGCGGCACGTTGTAGCCGTCCTTGTGAGGCCAGCGCATCAAAGCCTCAAGGCCGACGATTTCCAGCGTCTTCAGATCGACGATCGGCTGATAGGCGAGCCGGAAGTGCTCGTTTTCCAGCGCTTCGCGAATGTCACGACTGAGATTAAGGCGGTATTCCACCTGCGCGAACATCTCCGGCGTGAACATCGCATACTGGTTGCGTCCCAGCTGCTTGGCCCTGAACAGCGCGGCATCGGCATTCTGTATCAGCTCGCTGGGCGAGGGCGAGGAAGAATCCAGGAACGCCACGCCGATGCTGGCCGAGACAAACAGCTGGTGCTCCTCGATGTGAAACGGTTCCTCCAGTGCGCGCAACAAATTGCCGGCCAGGCGCGTCGCACGCTCCCGGTCGCGCCGCTGCAACACCACCAGGTACTCGTCCCCGCCGAGTCGACCGAGAACGTCGTCATCATCCAGCTCGCGCCCAAGCCGACGCGGAAGCTGGCGAAGCAGCTCGTCGCCCAGATGATGCCCGAGTGTCTCGTTGATGTCCTTGAACTGATCGAGGTCGATGAAAAACACCGCCAGGCAATGACCCGAATCCACCGTCCCGATGGCATGCTCGACATGGCGCAGCATGCCCTGGCGATTAGGCAATCCCGTCAATGAGTCATGCGTGACCAGGAACTCCAGTTCCCGCTCAGCCGTTTCTCGGTCGCGGATTTCGTTCTTGAGATTCCGGTTCGCGCCCGACAGCACGCGCGCCTGCCGCGCTGCCGCCATCGCCAACAGCGAGGCGATCACCAGCAGCAACGCCATGATGGTACCGAAGACCAGGATGAATGCCGGCAGTGCGCTGCGCATTTCCTCGACCTTTTCCCCGCGCAAGGCGACATTCATACTGAGCTCACTGAGGCCGTTGCCGAGCTGGAAACTTATCGTGCGTCGATAGGCCGAATCCGGTTCCAGCGGCCTCGCCCCTTCCGGTATCGAAAAGTCCACTCCGGCGAAGTTGCCGGCGAGCGCGACATCGCGCAGGTAAAAGCCGGTGAGCATGGACTGGATCGAATCCGGGATCGCGATCACGGCAGCCAGCCAGTTGACGACCTTTCCTTCCGCCAGGATCGGCGTCATGAACAGCAGCGACGAGCCAGCGGCTTCAACTTCGAAGGGCTCCAGCGCAATCGCCGTCATCTCGAACGAGCGCTGATCCAGGCGCGCCTGCGCACGCTCGCTGAGAGGAAAGCGAGTCGCGGTCACCATGTTTTCCGCCGCGCTGCCCTCGATCCAGCGCACGGCAAAGTCGGCATCCAGCACTGCGAGCAGGGTGTAATAAGGATGGTCGCTGATCAGGCGCTCGGCATCGGATTCCCAGGCGGCCTGGTCGAACGCCCCGTCAAAGGCCAGCCGCCTCGCCATGCGCCCCTGAATCGCAGCGTGCTGCTCTGCGCTATCGAGCAGATCGGTCTCGATGTGCGTGGCGATCGAATCGAAATAGCGTTCGATTTCCCGCGCCTCGGCGCGCTCGAAGGCACGGCTCAGAACGAACGTCGCAATCAGAAGCAGCGTGAGCAGAATGACCGCAATGAGCCAGGGCACTCGGGCAGCAGCGCTGTACAGGATATGGCGGCGGGAAGCATTCATTGCTCATTGTTCTCGCGAACACTGCAGCGCATAAACCCTCGCATGCGCCCGGGGTGACGAGCGTTTCTCTGCCGTGCAGTATAGCTCATACCTATGACGATGCCATAATACCCGACATGATCAGACGACAGGCATTGGCGCTGGCGGCCGGGACCGGACTCGGAATCGTCATCCAGGAAAGTCTCTGGCTGGTACTCGACGTGCTGGATCCGGGGCATTCGCTGAACCAGGCGCTGAGTCGGGCGCCGTCGACCGATGGCTGGCTGGCGCCGCTGGTGCTGGCCTGGCTTGCCGGCGGTGCATTCGGCGGACTGATGGCCACGCTGGTCGGCCAAAACCGGCTCATCGGTCACCTGACCGGCGTGCTTCTTTCAGGTTCTGCACTGCTCGTGGCCGCCCTGGCGCTGCCCGATGCCGGACGCTTGCTCGTCATCGCCGGCTGCCCGGTCGCCGGCGCGGCGCTGGGAACCGGAATCGGAACGACGCTGATCGAACGGGAAGCCGATCCGCACGCATCGCCGGGCGTTGCTAAACTCCGCGGTGACTCCTACTGACGGACCGCTCGACGCCCATGGACTGGATCGACATCGGCTGCAACCTCGGCCATGAGAGCTTCGCCGGCGACTGGCGCGACGTCGTCGAACGCGCGGTGAGCGCGGGCGTGTCGCAGCTGATGCTGACCGGAGCCTCGGTGACCGGCAGCGAACGAGCGTTGGAGCTCGCCGGCGAAAATCCGGCGCGACTGCGTGCCACCGCCGGTGTGCACCCGCACCTGGCCGCGGAAGTCGACGACACCGCACTGATGCGGCTACGAGCACTGCACGGCCACGACCTGGTGGCGGCCGTCGGCGAATGCGGGCTGGACTACTTTCGCGACATTTCGCCGCGCCCGGTCCAGCAACGCGCGTTCGAACAGCAGCTGGCGCTGGCCGAGGCCTGCGGCAAGCCGGTGTTCCTGCATCAGCGCGACGCGCACGCCGACTTCCAAGCGATCCTGGCCGAATTCCGTGACCGCATTGGGCCGGTCGTCGTGCACTGCTTCACCGATACCCGGCGGGCAATGTACGACTACCTCGACCTGGATTGCCATATCGGGATTACCGGCTGGGTATGCGACGAGCGGCGCGGCCACGCGCTGAAGGAATCGGTCCCCGAGATTCCCGCCGACCGACTCATGCTGGAAACCGATGCGCCTTACCTCAAGCCCCGCAATCTCAGGCCCAAGGTGCGCACCCACCGCAACGAGCCGTGCTGGCTACCCTGGATCGGCGGCACCGTTGCGGCCCTGCGGGGGGTCTCGCCAGCGCTGCTGGCGGAGCAGACCAGCGCCAATGCGAGAAGGTTCTTCGGACTGCCGGAGGTATCCAGCTCGGAAGCGGCCTGAAGCCCCGGTGGCGGGGCTGACTTTTCTGCGCCGGAAATGCCGCCCATCCGCGCATCGAAGCGATGCGCGGATGGGCATCAATCAGGCGGCTTCGGGGTTGAGAACGGTGGTCAGCGCGCGCAGCCGCTTGTGCTGCATCTTGAGCCGGAACTCCAGCTCCTTCAGCGAAGTGCGCAATTCGGTCCGATGCCAGCGATCGCGCAGCGCTCCGGCACCATTTTCGACCTTGCGCATCTGGATCGCCTGCCAGTCGCTTATGGTTTCGCGGAACTGCTGGTATTCACGCTCGAACGCCTCGCGCAATCTTTCCTGCACGCCCTCGCCCTCGGCGCACTGCTTGAGCCGGGCGAATTCCAGCATCAGGCGGGCACGCTGAATTCGGAAGCGCGGCGTGTATTTGCGGTCGTAGACCAGGCCGGTCCAGGCCAGAACGTTGATCAGCCACTTCGACGGATCGTATTGCCACCAGCGAATGCCGTTGCGGTAGTCGGCCTGGAAGGCGTGGTGATAATTGTGATAACCCTCGCCCCAGGTGACCAGCGCAACCAGTCCATTGTCGACCGCGGTGTTTTCCTCGCTGTAGGGACGGCGACCCCAGGTATGGGCCAGGGAATTGATGAAGAACGTGAAGTGGTGACTGACCACCAGGCGCAGCACGCCGGCCAGCAGCAGCATGCCGACGACGTCGCCGGTCATCCAGCCCAGCGCCAGCGGAATCCCCAGGTTGGTGGCCCAGACCAGCTTCCAGTAGTTGCGGTGCTGCCACATCACGATGGGGTCGCGCTCCAGGTCCTTGACCTGCGAAAAATCGACTTCGCTGCTCGGCCAGGCTCGCAGCATCCAGCCGATATGCGCGTGCCAGAAACCCGACTTGATCGAATGCGGATCGCGCTCGACATCGTCAACATGGCGATGATGGACGCGGTGACGCGCGGCCCAGACGTAAATGCTGTTCTGCAGCGCCATGCCGCCGAAAATCGCCAGCGCCAGCCTGACCGGCCAGCGGGCCTTGAAGGTCCGGTGCGACCACATGCGGTGATAACCGGTGGTGATGCTCATGCCACCGGCGGTCAGCAGCACCGCGAACGCCAGCCAGGCAGCGCCGCCGTAGCCGTACATGATGCCCCAGAAGGGCACGGCAGTGACCGCCAGCAGATTGAACAGCGAAAAGAAGAATGCATTGCCTCGAACGAGACGTGGCTTGGTAATGGTTTTCATATCGAAAGGACCCGGGTGAGGGCAATAGCGGCGGTCGCGTCAGTCGCGGCCGAAAAAACGGATGGAAAGCGGGTACGGCCAGACTTCGCCGTCATTGGCCTTTATGGCACCGATGATCGGAAAAATCAAGGCCAGCAGCCCCAGCGCCCAGATCAGCAGGAAACCGATCAGCACCAGCATGAGAATGATACTGATGACCGCATAAATGAGCGCGCTCAGCAGCCAGTTGATGACGACGTGCCAATGGGGCTGCAGCCCGGGAACATCATCCTTCTTGACCAGGTAGATCACGACCGGAACGACCAGCCCGCCGAACGGAATGATCAACCCTGCCAGTAACGAAAGGTGCAGCAGGGTGGCCCAGAGCCTGAGCTCCTTTGCCGCTTCGGGCGAACTTTCGGCATATTCGATCGGATCGTATTCGTTCATCCTGTACTACTGCGTCGTTGCCACGCTGATGTTGCTGATACCGATCAGGTTGGCGGCATCGAGCACCGTGACCAGCGAGTTGGTGTTGGCGTCCGGGTGCGAAGCGACGATCAGCGGCGCTTTGGGTTGCTGGGCGTGCTCGCGCTCGAGATTGGCCCGGACGGCCCGGTTGTCGACCGAACGCTTGTTGACCGAAATCTGGCTCAGCGCGTCGATTTCGACCAGGATCTGGCCGATGTCTTCCTCGACTTTCTGCTGATCGCTTTGCTGCGGCCGCGAAATGTCAAGACCTTTTTCGCGCACGAACGAAGTCGTCACGATGAAAAAAATCAGCATGATGAACACCACGTCGAGCATCGGCGTGATGTTGATTTCGGCTTCGTCCTCCGGGCGTTGGCGTCTGCGCATAGGGCTCGGGCTTCAGTGACCGTCGATTCAGTTTCGGAGAATACCGCAGCCGGCGCGCAAGTGCCAGCCCGTCGCCCGGAGAACTTCAGAGGTTCCCTAGACTTTTTTGACTGGCCGCTCCCACCCGGCAACGGTGCGCGTGCGCGCACGTGCCACGGTCAGCGCATCGGGCGGGGCCTCTCGACTGATCACGCTGCCGGCGCCGACGGTGGCCCGGTCGCCGATGGTCACGGGCGCGACCAGCGCCGAATTCGAGCCGATGAACGCATCGGCGCCGATGGTGGTTCGATGCTTGTTGGCGCCATCGTAATTGCAGGTGATGGTGCCCGCCCCCAGGTTGGCGCGCGGGCCGATCCGCGCGTCCCCGGCATAGGCCAGGTGGTTGGCCTTGGCGCCCTCGCCGAAAACAGCGTTCTTGGTCTCGACGAAGTTGCCGATGCGCACGCCCGCGGCCAGCACGGTGCCGGGACGCAGCCGGGCGAATGGACCGATGGTGCAGGCGCCCGTGGTTTCAGCACCCTCGAGCACGCAATAGGGTTCCAGCCGGGTGCCGGCGGCCAATTGCGAATCGCGCAGCACGCAGCCGGCGCTCACGACCACGCCATCGCCCAGACGCACCTCGCCTTCGAGGATTGCGCCGGATTCGACGACCACGTCGCGGCCGGCCGTCACGCGGGCGCGGATCTGAACAGAAGCGGGGTCGGGCATGCGCACGCCGGCGTCCATCAGCGCATTGCGCCGGCGGCGCTGCAGCGCGTCCTCCAGTTCGGCAAGCTGGCGCATGTTGTTGGCGCCCTGGGTCTCCTCGGGATCCCCGCAGCACATCGCGTCGACCACCGCGCCGTCGGCCGCGGCCAGGGCAATGCAATCGGTCAGGTAATACTCGCCCTGGGCGTTGTCGTTGTCCACGCGCCCCAGCCATTCGGCAAGCCGGTCGGCGTCGGCGGCAAGCACACCGCTGTTGACCTCGGTGATGCGCGCCTCGGCCTCGCTGGCGTCGCGCTGTTCGCGGATGCCGACGACCCGGCCTTGGTCGTCGCGCAGGATGCGGCCGTAACCGCGCGGATCCGGCGCCCGAAAACTCAGTACCGCCAGCGCCGACGGCGACCTCGCGAACGCGGCCAGCGTTTCGCTGCGCACCAGCGGCATGTCGCCGGGCAGTACGATCACGCGCGCCGATGCGGAGATGTCGCCCATGGCCTGCTGCACCGCGTGTCCGGTGCCCAGCCGCTCGAGCTGCAGGACGGTCGAAATGCGGTCATCGCCCAGCGCCTCGAGCATGGCCGAAACCTGGTCGGCGCCGTGCCCGATCACCACGTGCACGCGCTCGGGGTCCAGCGCAAGCGCGGCCTCGAGCAGGTGGGCCAGCATCGGCTTGCCGGCAAGCGGCTGCAGCACCTTGGGCAGGCCGGAGTTCATCCGCTTGCCTTCGCCTGCGGCCAGCACGACCAGGTGCAAAGGCTTGTCTTTCATCGAGACTCTCGTTCCACGACGGGTTTACCGGGAAGCATAGCGGCTGGACCGGCCGAATGCAGCGCGAAAAAACCGCCGCCCCAAAGGCGCGGCGGCTTCCGAAGCGGATGGCCGGCGCGTCGTCGCACCGGCCGCGACATGGCGTGCGGTCAGCCCTCCTCGCCCGCGCCGGATTCACCGCCGGTGATGGACTGCAGCTGACCGGCCAGGTTATCAAGATCCATGCCGTCCAGCGCATTGCCGCTGCCAATCAGCTTGCCGATCACGACCGGGTCGAGGTCACCGTAGATGTTGGCGAACACGGCCGTGTCGTCTCCGTCCATCACCATCAGCACCAGTCCCTCGACGAACGCTTCGGATTCGTTGAGGAACAGGTCTACCCGGGTCTCGCCGTCGCGGACTTCCATCGCCGGTGTCCAGCCGGCGACACTGAGTTCACTGGCGGTCTCTTCGATGCGTCCGCGCATCGCGGGGTTGATCCCGGCGTCCTCGAACACCATCAGGCGCAGGCCGGCAACCGAATCGATGATGCCGGCCAGTTCGGCGTTGTTGCCGCGGAAGCTCTCGGCAAAGCCCCGCATCATGGCCGGGCCGAAGTTCAGGTTCACCTTGGGCGTGGCGCCAATCGCACCGGCGATTGGGTCCAGATCGACCTGGCCGATATCGTCGGACTGGGCGAACGCTGCAGAACCCAGCAGCACGGTCGAGATCAGGATGGTACGGATTGCGGTCTTCATTGCGGTTTCTCCTCTAGGAAATGTCATGAGTGGCTGGCGTTGGAAATTGCTGCTGAAAGTCACGACCGGTCGCGCCGGGCCAGGTAGGGTCGAACGTATTCGGCATAGGGAAGTTCGTCGAGGCCGAGATCGGGCAATGCCAGGCTGCCGGAAACCTCGCGCTCGGTGATCGCGGCGACGCGCCGCCCGGTGGCGTCGAGGGTCTCCAGCGCCAGCGCCAGCTGGGCCATCTCGCGCTCGGTCGGCGTGGCGACCGGCGGCGCAGGTTCCGGGGCGCGCAGCACCAGCGTGATCACGACGGCGGCAACCAGCGCCGCGGCGGCGGCCATGAACCAGGTCGTGCGGGGCCGGGCCGCCGCTTCCCGCCGGGCACGAACGGCCGCGCCGGACGGCAGTTCAGCGGCGGCCAGGCCCGCCAGCTCGCGCTTGAGCGCCCAGTCGGCGGCCAGGTCCGGATCGCGCGGTACCCCGTCGGCGGCGTCCAGCATTTCGGCGGACGCCAGATCGCCCCGAAAACGATGGTCGTCGCGGTCGGGGCGACCCCGAACGTTGTTGGATCGATCAGGCGACTTGTGCATTGGATTCCTCCTCCAGGCGAAAGCGCAGCTGACGGCGCGCCCGGAACGTGTAGACCTTGACCTGGTTTGCGGAAAGCCCGAGCGCGCGCGCGACCGTGGCCACGTCGAGCTCCTGGATATCGCGCAGGATCAGCAGCGAACGGCCCGGCTCCGGCATTTCCTGGATCGCCGAGCGAAGCGCGCGAACACGTTCGTTGCTGTGTATCTCCTCGGCCGGTCCGGCGTGGTCGGCCTCGCCCAGGGCCCTTTTCTGGCTGGCCACCAGCTGCAGCAGACTGCGGGTGCGGGTGCGCCCGCGCAAGACGTCGAGACAGGCATTTCGCGTACAGGTCATCAGCCACGGCAACTCCTCGCCTTCGCGCAGCTTGTCGACGTTCTTCCAGAGCTTGACCAGCGTCTCCTGCGCAACGTCCTCGGCCTCGTCGTCGCGCCCCAGCATCAGGCGGGCCAGCTGGAAAAGCCGACCACCGTGCTGATCAACGAGTTGCTCGAATCTGCGCTTCATACCCGGTTATACGCCCGGCGCCGAAAATAGTTACAAATCAGGGAAAATCCGCACCGGCATAAAACGATAAACCGACCAAACCACCGGACGACCCTAATCTGCGCTGTCCCAGTCGCCGCCGGCGGATCGATGCGCAGGCGCTTCGGCCCGCCACAGTGCTCGCACCACACCCGGCAGCTCTCGATCCGGAGATAAGTCGGGGCATCGAACAGCGGCAGGTCCCGCGCAACCCGTTCCTGGTACTCCTGGATGCGTGAGGCCTCGCGGCCACACTCATCACAGCACAAAGGCTCATCGGGCTTGCGCCTCAACGTGATCCAGATCTCTTCCGGATCACCACCCTTGCATTCGAAATCCGCAATCTCGAATCCCGGCCAACCACCCAGCGACGCCAGCAGCCCCTCGCCCCGACCCATCGGACTTTCCTCCCATCATCGACAGGAGGAAAACAGGCTAAATCCCGGTGTCGTGCATAGAGCCTTTTTTTGCTTCAACGTGTTGGCCGGTCTCAGAAACCCAGCTTCTCCAGTGCCGCCGAGATCTTCAAGTGCATCGCTTCCTGCTGAAGCGGGAACGAGCGGAAGAAGTCGCGGCGAGTCAGTGACGGATTGCGCGCACGCACGTTCGCAGCCCACTTCCTCGCGCGCACCTGGTCGCCTGCGAGTTCCTGGGCGGCTGCTGCGATCATGGCGATTAGAACATGTGCGCCCGGCGACCGTGCAGCGCGGTCCGCCCAAAGGGCCGCCTCGTGGTATTCGTTCCGCGCCATATGTATAAAGCCGCGCGTGCCCGCCATCGCGTAATACAACGGGTCGAGCGGGCTCAGCGTCATTGCCAGATCGACGCCCTCCCGCGCGCTGGTGCTGTTGCCGGACATAGTCTCCGTCCAGGCGTGGGCATAGATGCCCTGTGCAAAGTTGGGGCTGAGTGAAGTCGACCGCTCGAGCCACGTTGCGGCGCGCTCAAGATCCGCCTCCAGCCAGAAACTGCGTCCCATCGTGAAATTCGCGAACGGATCCAGCGGGTCGATATCGATCGCACGTTGAGCATAGCTCCGGGCCTGCGCGATCTCCCCCTGGATGTCGTCGGTCTGTCGCAGGAAAGCCGACTGGAAGTGCACGAACGACAGACCGGCATGCGCGCGCGCGAAATCCGGGTCGCGCTGGATCGCATGCGAGAAGAGTTCGGCCGCGCTCGCATTGTCCCTGCGATTGAAGCGATACATGTACTGCAGCCCGAGATGGTACGCCGACCATGAATCCAGATTCGCCGTCGCCCGCAGGCGCGCGGCAGCGGCCTCGTGCAGCGGGATCTGGATCTCGAGGGAGGTCAGTATCCGGGCGCGAATCTCCGCACGCACGGCGTGCACGTCGTCGACGTATCCACTGTAGCGCTCCGCCCAGACGACATCGTCATCTCGCGTGTCGATCAGTTCGGTGGTGACCACCAGGCGACGGCCCGTGACCTCGACGGCCCCGGTTAGGCAGTAGCGCACACCGAGCAGCCGGCCTGCTTCGCCGGGCTCCATGTCGCCGCCTCCGAGGCGGAACGACGACCCGCGGGCGATCACTAACAGCCAGCGCAGACGCGCCAGCTCGGCAATCAGTTCATGAGGCAGGCCCTCGGCGATGGTCACGCAGGCACCGGCTTTGCCGATGACGCGAAACGGTAGTACGGCGATCGACGGCCTTGCCGTCTGGGCTGCGCTCTCGGCCGACGCGGACATCGCGGGTTCAGTGCTGCCGTTGGCGCTTGCCGACAAGGCTGGCGGACTTCGCTCGAGCTCTACGTCGGCGACGAAGCGAAGGCCCCTCCCGTGGATCGTCTTGATGAACTGCTGCGTCCTGCCGTCGTCGCCAAGCGCTTTCCGGGCCGACTTGATGCGGCTGCCGAGCGCCGAGTCGGTCACCACGCGCTGGTCCCACAGTTTTTCGAGGATCTCGTCCCGCGAGACCAGCCGGTCACGGTGTTCCACCAATAGCGCGAGCAGCGCGAATACCTGCGGTTCCACGGGTCGAGGCCGGCCGTCGGCGCGGAGCTCGGCCTTGTCGATATCAAGCTCGAATCGATCAAAGCGGTAGATCATGCCGTCCAGCATAAGACAGGGGTCTGCCGCCTGTCCGCAAATCTTCACGAGATCTTCACGAGATCTCCACGGGCTCTCCAAGCGCCTTGAGAGCCGGCGCGGTACAAAAGAGCCGAAACCGCAGCAGATCAGCCTCATCAGAAAGGAGCAGACTACGATGAAACACACATGTACGGAGTTGCCGACGCGCCTGGAAGCAGGTGGCGTCTGTATTCAGGGCCAGGACTGGGGAGACCTCAATGTGGCGCGCATCCGCTTCCCCAAGGGCGCGGATGCCACGCCCTTGCTGGAGGGCATGCCGCAGAACCTGTGCCCGTGTCCGCATTGGGGAACCGTGCTCAAGGGCTCCATCCACGTGCGCTACGCGGACGGGCACGAAGAGGTCGTGCGAGCAGGCGAGGTCTATTACTGGCCGCCCGGGCACACGGTGTGGGTCGATGAAGACTACGAAGCGATCGAGTTCAGCCCGAGCAATCAGATGGGCGAAGTGATCGAACACCTAAAGACGAAAATGCAATCCGGAGGATGAAGCCATGCCACTGGTAACGATCGACGTGATCAACGACGTGTTTACTGACCGGCAGAAGGAGCAGATGATCGAGAAGGTGACAGCCGCGATGGTCGAGGTCGAGGGCGAGGCGATGCGGCCGGTCACCTGGGTACGGATACAGGAATTCGCTGGCGGAGACTGGGCGATAGGCGGCGACCGCCTGGGTGCGGCAGACGTACATGCCATGGCCGAGGCGAAGACGGACTAGCTGGCCAACTTCGTCTTCCTGTCGCATAACCGGCAGAGCGCGCCGCAGGTTCGGCTCGACGACCTGGCGGTCAGCCCGTCGCCGTCAAGCTCAATCAACGCGAGAATCTCGAATGGCTGGACGTACGAGGGGACGTACGAGGTGGACGTACGAGGTGGGGGACGTACGAGGTGGGTGTCCGGGTTCGTTCAGGGGGCGTACGAGGTGGGTGTCCGAGTTCGTTCTCCGGGTTCGTTCAGGTGGGTGTCCGCGTTCGTTGGTTCGGGATGCCCAGATCATGCAACAGACGGGCCAGCAAGGGATCGACGAATGTCAGGCCGGTTGCCGCCATGAAACGTGTATCGACCAGCCGATCTTTTGCGCTTGAGCATGCCCATCAGCCAGAGCAGGCCGAACAGCGACAGCTGAAGGTAAAGGATGTAGCGGCCGATCGGCCAGATGTCCGGCCCCGTACGACTGCCGAGCCGACTATGCGTAGTCAGGAAGAAAGCGGCGACAACCAGGGGCGCAAGCAGCAGCGAGACATAGCCCAGGCGGTGGTAAAGCGCCGGCTTGCGCGAACGGATCGGCAGCGGCTGGGAAACAGCGCGAACCGCGAACCAGGCCGCAATGGCTGCACTCACGGCATCACCGATGCCGGGGATCAGCCCGACAAGCCGTCCAATCCGATGCGATAATGGCGATTAGCTGGATGGTGCTGTCCGGCAACCGGGCGAGCTTCCGAAGACGGGACAGTTCGTCCTCGGTTGAACGCTCCTGCATCGTGACGACCCGCGATCGTTTCCGGCGATCCCGTTATGCGTACGGCGCCCCGGTTCAGCGACCGCGACCGGAGACGGGCGCTTCCGGCTTCTGGAACACGAGAAAATGCTGCTGCGGCAGAAAATCCTCGGTGCGCAGGTGCTCCAGCCCGATCGCGCGCATTTCGTCGATCGCCTGGCGCTCGGGCATCTTGTGCAATGGCTTGATCGGCACGCCGGGGTCCTCGCCGCGATATTCGATCAGCACCATCTTGCCGCCCGGTTTCAGCGCCTCGGCCATCGCCGTGCCCATTTCGTAGGGATGCGAGAACTCGTGGTAGGCATCGACGATCAGGATCAGATCGACGCCGTCCGACGGCAGATTCGGGTCGGTGATTGTGCCGAGCACGGTCTCGATGTTGTCCGGTGCCCCGTTGCGCTTGCGCCGCTCGACGATGTCGAGCATCTCCTTCTGGATGTCGACGGCGAGCACCTTGCCGTCCGGCACGCGTCGGGCGATCGGAATGGCAAAGTAGCCCGTGCCCGCACCGACGTCGGCGACCACGTCGTCCGGCAATAGCGGCAGCCGCTCGATCAGCAGGTCGGTGCGTTCCTCACGTTCGCGTTCCGGCCGCTCCAGCCAGCCGGCGGCGAGATGGCCCATGACGCGGGAAATCTCGCGACCCATGTAGACCTTGCCGATGCCGTCGCGCGACGGCGGCTTTTCCGAGTAGCGGCCCGACTCTTCGATATTGCCGACGCCCTCGGTGTGGGGCTCGGCGTGGGGCTCGGCGCTGCAGGCCGATGCGACCGCGGCCAGTATCAGGAGACCGATCCATCGCTTCATGTTGTACTCCGTCGATCGAGTCGGAAAAGAAATCAGCAGTGATCGGCTTCGATGCCACCGGCCGAAGCCACTACCACGGCACGAAAGCCTACACCCGGCGCGTGAGGCTCGATGGGCACGCACCGAATCCGAAAAGCCAAGACACCCACCTCGTACACACCTCGTACAGGAAAGCTACGACACCTACCTCGTAGGAAATTTCCTACAAGAATCCGGGGCGTTTTCCGATTGTTCTGATGTCCGCTTCCGCTTAGCCTGTCTTCAGGCTATTCAAGAGTTTCGGTATGCCACAGGCTCGGCAGAACCAGATTTCGCTGGATGCGACATCGACCTATCACTGCATTTCACGGTGCGTCAGGCGCCAATACCTGTGCGGCGTGGATGCGCATACCGGGAAGGACTTTTCGCATCGCCGCGACTGGATTCGGACCCGGATCTTCGAGCTGCAGGCGATCTTCGCCATTGATGTGTGTGCCTACGCGGTGATGAGCAATC
>JAGXKW010000074.1 GCA_018334995.1 Wenzhouxiangellaceae bacterium | reverse complement strand
GACGATGGAGACCACGATATGGAGGGCATGGACCATTCCAACCACGATATGGAGGGGATGGACCATTCCGACCACGATATGGAGGACATGGACCATTCCGACCACGACATGGACGGGATGGATCATTCGGCCCACGACCCGGATCAGGGCGGAGACATCCAATGATCGAATCCCTGATCCGCTGGTCGGTCGCCAACCGCTTCCTGGTGCTGATGCTGGCGGTGCTGGTGGCCGGCTGGGGCGTGATATCCATGCTGCGTACGCCACTGGACGCCATCCCCGACCTGTCCGACGTCCAGGTGATCGTCAAGACCAGCTACCCCGGCCAGGCGCCGCAGGTGGTCGAGGACCAGGTGACCTACCCGCTGACCACCGCGCTGCTGGCCGTGCCCGGCGCGACCACGGTGCGCGGCTACTCGTTTTTCAACGACTCCTACGTCTACGTGATCTTCGAGGACGGCACCGACCTGTACTGGGCCCGTTCGCGCGTGCTCGAATACCTGAGCCAGGCCGCGCCCACGCTGCCCGAGGACGCGCAGCCCGCGCTGGGCCCGGACGCGACCGGCGTCGGCTGGGTCTACCAGTACGCGCTGGTCGACCGCAGCGGCAAGCACGACCTGGCCGAATTGCGGTCGCTGCAGGACTGGTTCCTGCAGTTCGAGCTGCAGACCGTCGAAGGCGTTTCCGAGGTCGCCTCCATCGGCGGCATGGTGCGCCAGTACCAGGTCGTGGTCGATCCGGACAAGCTGCGCGCCTACGACATTCCGCTGTCGAAAGTCCGCCGCGCCATCGAGCGCGGCAACATGGAAACCGGCGGGCGCGTGATCGAGATGGCCGAGGCCGAGTACATGATCCGCGCGACCGGCTACGTCGACTCGCTGGACGACCTGGAGCAGATTCCGCTCAGGACCACGGAAGAAGGCGTGCCCGTTCGGGTGACCGACGTGGCCGAAGTGCGCTTCGGCCCGGATCTCAGGCGGGGCATCGGCGAGCTCAACGGCGAAGGCGAAGCGGTCGGCGGGGTGATCGTGATGCGCTTCGGCGGCAACGCGATGGCGACCATCGATCGGGTCAAGCAACGCCTGGCCGAACTCGAGCGCGGCCTGCCCGAAGGCGTCGAGATCGTCGAGACCTACGACCGCTCCGACCTGATCGGGCGGGCGGTGGACACGCTGGCCGAGAAGCTGGTGCAGGAATTCGTCATCGTGGTGCTGGTATGCCTGCTGTTCCTGTTCCACTTCCGCTCGTCGCTGGTGATCGTGCTGTCCCTGCCGCTGGGTATCCTGGTGGCGTTCATCGTGATGAACATCCAGGGCATCAACGCCAACGTGATGTCGCTGGGCGGCATCGCGATCGCCATCGGCGCGATGGTCGACGCCAGCATCGTGATGATCGAGAACTACCATAAACACCTGGAAAAGGCCGGCAGAAAGCAGGAAGGCCAGGCACGCTGGGACGCGGTGGCCGCTTCCGCCGCCGAGGTCGGGCCGGCAGTGTTCTACTCCCTCCTGATCATCGCCCTGAGCTTCGTGCCCATCTTCGCGCTGGAGGCGCAGGAAGGCCGGATGTTCAAGCCGCTGGCCTTCACCAAGACTTATGCCATGGCCGCCGCGGCCGGCATCGCGGTCACGCTGGTACCGGTGCTGATCGGCTACCTGGTGCGCGGACGCATCACGCCGGAGGCGCGCAACCCGGTCAACCGCGCGCTGATCGCCGTCTATCGGCCGGTGCTCGCGCTGGTGCTGCGCCACCCGTTCGTCACGCTGGCCGTCACGCTGGCCATTGTGGCGAGCACGCTGGTGCCGTATCAGCGCATGGGTTCGGAGTTCATGCCCGAGCTCGACGAGGGCGATCTTCTCTACATGCCCAGCGCGTATCCGGCCGCGTCGGCCGGCAAGATGGCCGAGATCCTCGGCCAGACCAACCGGCTGATCATGACCGTGCCCGAGGTCGAGACCGCCTATGCCAAGGCCGGGCGGGCCGACACCGCCACCGACCCGGCCCCGCTGACCATGATCGAGACCACCATCCGGCTCAAGCCGCGCGACGAATGGCGCGACGGCATGACCATGGACAAGCTCAAGGCCGAGCTGGACAACCTGGTCCAGATTCCCAGCCTGACCAATACCTGGATCATGCCGATCAAGAACCGCATCGACATGCTGGCCACCGGTATCAAGACGCCGGTGGGCGTCAAGGTTTCCGGGCCCGACCTGGAGGTGATCAACCGCATCGGCGAAGAGGTCGAACGCGTGGTCGGCGAGCTGCCCGATACCGCCTCGGTCTACGCCGACCGGGTCACCGGGGGGCGCTACGTGACCATCGACGTCAAGCGCGGCGAGGCCGCGCGCTATGGGTTGAACATCGCCGACGTGCACGAAATCGTGGGCTCGGCCATCGGCGGCATGAACATCGGCGCCAGCGTCGAAGGACTGGAGCGCTACCCGATCAACCTGCGCTACCCGCGTCTGCTGCGCGATTCCCTGGGCGACCTCGAACAGCTTGCCGTCATCACGCCGACCGGCGCCGAGATCCCGCTGTCCGCCGTGGCCGGCATTTCGGTCGAATCCGGCCCCGGCGTCATCCGCACCGAAAACGCGCGTCTGAACGGCTGGATCTACATCGACGTCGCCGGCGACGACCTGGGCGGCTACGTCGAGCGCGCGCGCCGAGCGGTGCTCGAACAGGTCGAACTGCCAACCGGCTATTCGATCGCCTGGTCGGGCCAGTACGAGTTCATGGAACGCGCCGCGGCCCGCCTGCAGCTGGTGATTCCGGCCGCCGTGGCGATCATCGTGCTGCTGCTGTTTCTCAACTTCCGCAACCTGGTTTCGGTGGCCATCATCCTGGGCACGCTGCCGCTGGCGCTGGCCGGAAGCTACTGGCTGTTGTACCTGCTCGGCTACAACATGTCGGTCGCGGTCGGAGCGGGCATGATCGCGCTCGCCGGCGTTGCGGTCGAAATCGGCGTGCTGATGATCGTGTACCTGGACCAGTCGCTGAAAAGCATGTGCGAAGCGCTCGCCGATGAAGACCGCGAACCCACGCAGTCCGAACTGATGCAGGCCGTCACCGACGGCGCGCTGATGCGCGTGCGGCCCATCCTGATGACCGTGGCCACCATCGTGCTGGGCCTGCTGCCCATCATGCTCGGCGCCGGCACCGGCTCGGGCATCATGCGCCGCATCGCCGCGCCGATGGTCGGCGGCATGATCAGCGTCACCATCCTGTCGCTGCTGGTCGTTCCGGTGATCTATTTCCTCTGGAAGAGGTTGGCGCCGGGTTCCGGCATCCAGGCGATTCGCTAACATGGACGCACGATTCCGAAACCAGAGGTTGCCATGTGTGGTCGTTATGCCTTATTCAGTGATCCGGTCAAGATCGCGAAAAAACTCGGTGTGGCATCGCCACCCGACGACTGGAAGCCGGGATACAACATCGCGCCCGGCACCGACATCCTCGGCGTGCGATTCAGCGCCTCGCAAGAACAGCGCGTGTTCGATCGATTCCACTGGGCCTACCGGCCGCACTGGGCCGACGACAGCGCGCCGCAGCCAATCAATGCCAGGGCCGAGAACCTCGAAAGCAGCCGGTATTTTCGCAGCGCATTCCACAAGCACCGCTGCCTGCTGCCGGCCGATGGCTGGTACGAATGGCAAGCGACCGAAAAGGGCAAGCAGCCCTGGTTCTTCGCCCGCGAGGATGGCGAACCGCTGTTCATGGCCGGCATCTGGGTCATCGACCCGCAAGACCGACCCGCCTGCGCGATCATCACCGAACCCGCCAGAGGGCAAGCCGACGACATCCACCCGCGGATGCCGCTGGTCCTGCACGACAGTTGCCTCGAGACTTGGCTCGACCCGAAAGTGCAGGACAGGCAAGCACTGCGCCGGTCCATGGACAGACTCGACCCGGAAATCCTGACCTGCTGGCCGGTTTCCACCAAGGTTAACCGTACCGACAACGACAGCACCGAACTGGTCGAGTCATTGACTGGAAATTGATTCGCACCGTAAAACGCCGGCTTAAGCATACGCAGATCGCGGCTGAACCGCGCTGGCGCACGAAACTCAACCAGAGCGGGTTTCTCGGCAGACGTGCGGACTGGTATCTGTAAGGGGACTGGTATCTGTAAAAAGGGTTGCCCCAGTAAAACAACGTGCGCACCGATGTCGAAACTTTCGAATATTGCCTCGAGGCAGGCGCATCCTGATGCGAATCGCATCCAGCGAGCCGCTCTATCCGGAGCCCGTGGATCTTCGGTTTGAAGTTCCTTTTTTCCCGGCGATGGCTTGCTCAATCGGCAACGCGATTGTCGGCGCGGGCAGCCTTCGGCTTTGAACGCATATTGCCAAGCAGCAAGGGAATGGAAAATGCACGCCCGTTGACCGATAATGATCAAAGCACTTCACTTTGAACTTCGGTCTAGAGGGCCCAGCAATGAAAAAAAGACGTTTGAAGACAATCGCCATACCGGGGCTTGCGGCTTTGCTGCTGGCGGGATGTGCATCCGATCCCATTATCGACAACACGTCGGTCGATCCCGTGGCGTATCAGAAAGACCTGGAAGAATGCGAGCAGGTTGCGCAACAGGTGCGAACCGCAACTACCGTTGGCAAATCGACGATGTTTGCCGCCGCATTCGGCGCGGCATTCGGTGCAATCACCGGAAACGCGGCCAGGGGCGCAGGCACCGGTGCAGTGTCCGGTGCCGCCGGCGGCGCACTGAACTCCGATGAAGAGAAATCCACCGTGGTCAAGAACTGCTTGCGTCAACGCGGCTACAAGGTGCTCAATTAAAGGCCTTGGCACCAATGGCCTTGCTGCCGCGACGGTTTCCTCGTAGAAAACGGACGTCCATAACCGGAGAAAAAAGCCTGCTGCATCCGGCAGTTTTCCTATAGCCGTTTCGGCGGGCGGCCAAAGGGCTATCGGCTATTCGGCCCAGCGCGCGAACTTGATATCGGTCGTGCGGCCATTGCCCGCATAGAGCGCTGTCACGGCGCCGTCCTCGCCACGCTCGAAGCGCACGTTGACTACCGGGAACGCGCCGGTAAAGGTGTCGTCCTGGACCGGGGCCAACGGCAGCTGCCGTAAACGCCGGTGGTCGAGAACCAGGGCGCCATCCTCGACACTCAGGGTATAAACCGTTTCCAGTTCCGGGCTGTAGTAACGGCCGACGTAGTCGGTGAGTATCGGTGCCTCGGTATCTTCATCCGGCAAACGCTGAGCTTTCAGTGACTGGCCCTGGTGCAGCGTCAACGCCGGAACCGTGCCGTCGTCGGCAACGTGGAATTCAAACCGCGCGCCAACTGATTCCGCGGTAAAAGTAATGGGCGAGGTGGCCTGGACCGCGATGGCCGGCTGGTTGGTGCCCTGCACGTTGAGCTGTCCGTCCTCGACAAACACACTCAGAATGAAACCCGGCATTTTCTCGAGTTCGTAACGGCCGGTCAAACGCTCGAGCTGCTCGTCGGTGAGGCTGCCCGGATCGAAGCTGTCGCCGTCGCTGGACGCATCCGAAGCATCCCCGGGCTCGGCTTCGGCGAGGAAGTCGAAGAATAGGGCTGCCATCCGACGCGGCAATGCGCCCGCCAGCCCCATGTGGTTGCTCAGCATCATATATCCGCTGTCGAGCTCCGGGTAATAGACGAACACGGACCGGTGACCCATATCGGCGCCGCCGTGATGCCAGCGCGGCTGCCCCTCGATCTCGTCGATGAACAGACCCATCCCGTACTCGGTGCTCTCACCGTCATTGAGTACGTACGGCGTGGTCATCATCTCGCGCACGGCCTGCCCACCGATGCTGAATTCGCCGAGATGGTCCATCCACCGCGCCATGTCGGACAGGGTGGAATAAAGCCCGCCCGCTCCGTCGGCGCCGCTCAGGTCGCGCACCTCGCGAAAGCCCGTTTCGGTCGGGTTGTAACCGGCCGCGCGACCGGCAATGATCTGCCCGGTTTCGCTGCGGAGCTCGGTGTTCTCCATGCCCAGGGGCGTGAACACTTCGGCATCGAGAAAATCGCCGAAGCTCTTGTCACTGACCTGCTCGACCACACGCGCCAGCATGACGTAGCCGGTGTTGTTGTAATTCCAGCTCTCGCCCGGCCGGTTCTGCAGCGCCGGTTGGTGGCGCACCACATCCAGCGCCGCGTCGTGGCCGATGTAATCGCCTTTTTCCAGACGCACCCCGGCCAGTGCCAGGGTGTTGAGCATTTCCCGGTAGCCCGATGTATGACTGAGCAGGTGACGCAGCGTCACGCTGTGCTCGAAGTCCGGCAGATCGGGAAAGTACTTGCTCACCGGGTCATCCAGCGACAGCTCGCCGCGCTCGGCCAGCAGGGCGACCGCAAAGGCCGTGAACTGCTTGGTGGTCGAGCCGAGATTGCTGACCGTTTCGACGCGGAATGGCCGGGAATGGGTCAGACCGGCCATGCCCGCCGACGTGCTGTAGACCAGCTCCCCATCGCGCACAACGCCAAACGTCAGTCCGGGGGTATCGCGACCCAGGTCGGCAAGCAGGTCATCGATGGAAGGCTTTTCTGCCAGAACCGGGCCAGTCAAAAAAGCCGACAGGACAATTGCGACATGGAAACGCATCGTTATTTCCTCTTCTCCTGGCAACGTTGATGCCGATTAAGGTACCCGACAGCAGCGCGCGCGGCATGTGCCGGAAGTGAGTCTTGGAAAAGCGAAACTGCCATCCCGCTGTCGCATTGATTCCATCAACGAAAGGCGCTGGATTTGATGGTCTTCGTTACTTCTTCTGCCGGCGGCTGAATTTCAATTCAGCCGCCAGACCGCAACGGCGAACAACGCCCAGGCGATCAACAGCGCCGTGCCACCCAGAGGCGTGATTGCACCCAGCCAGCGCACGCCGCTCAGGCACAACAGATACAGGCTGCCGGAGAAAAGCACCATTCCCGCGAGCATGAACCAGGCGGACCAGCGAAGCAGCGGTGCCGGAGCGCTGTGCAGCAGCGTCAGCCCCACTACCAGCAATCCCAGCGCGTGCACGAGGTGATACTGCACGGCGGTTTCCCAGGTGTTCAGAAGCTGCTCGGACAGACGTGCCCGCAGCGCATGGGCGCCGAAGGCCCCCAGCGCCACGCCCAGAAACGCCGTGACCGCCCCCAGCATCAACACCATTCTCGCCGTCATGATCTTTCCTCGTTTTCTCCAGGCGCATCGTAGCGCATCACCATCCGGGATCGTTTCGGGCGGCTCGGAAAAGAACCAGTACGCGCAGATCTCGTGGCGGCAGGCAGACGCCTTGAATCGTCACCGAGCGTTCTCATCCGTCGACGCTTGAAATTGCCCGACGCTACGGCCCTGCTAGCTGGAATTGTTCCAGCGCCCCATCAATTCGAGCCCGATGTCCTGGTTCGCGATGTTGAAGAGCACGACGACAAGGATGAAGAAGCAGGGGACCGCAAGCAACCAGCCTGCGCGGACGCCCAGATGCCTGGCCGACAGCCCTGCAATGGCGAAAGCGATCAGCGCGTGGGCCATGCCGATCAGGCTCAGATGCTTGATGTTGCCCGACATCCCCAAAGCGACAATCGCGAGATAGGCGACCAACGCCAGGGCCGCGCCCTGAAGCTTTCCGGTCTTTCTCGTGACCAGGACCGCCCCGAGCATCAACGGCAGCACGCCGGCAATCATGATCTGCGCCACTGCCACGTAGTGTTCGAAAATGAAATCGTTCATGAAATCCGATCATAGCTGCCCGCCGGCAGGAAAACCAGCGCCAGCGAGTGCGGACACCCATATCGCGGAAGCGAGTGCGGACACCCATATCGCGAACAGATTCCGAACAGATTCCGGACACCCGTATCGTAGGAAAATTCCTACAAGGATCCGAGCCGTTTTCTGATTGTGGCGCATTAATCTGTCCCCTATCCTGAGCCCAGCCCTCATGATTGGATTGGCATGCCACAGGCGCGGAAAAATCAGATTTCGCTGGATGCGACCTCCACTTACCACTGCATCTCCCGCTGTGTCAGGCGGCAGTTTCTTTGCGGGAGGGACGCGCATACCGGAAAGGATTTCTCGCATCGACGTGACTGGATCCGATCGCGAGTATTCGAATTGCAAGCGATCTTAGCCATCGATATCTGCGCGTATGCCGTGATGAGCAATCACGTGCACCTGGTCCTGTGCGTACAACGACAGGCTGCGCTGAGCTGGGACGATCGAGAGGTCGCAGAGCGCTGGCTCAAGCTGTTCGGCGGCAAACCGCTTCTGCGCAGCTTTGTTGCAGGTGAGAAGCTTTCCGATGCGCAGTTGAATGCAGTATCCACCTGGATCGCAAAGTACCGCGAACGCCTGTTCAGCATCTCCTGGTTCATGAGGTGCCTCAACGAGCCCATTGCTCGACAGGCCAATGCCGAGGACAACGTCACCGGCCGGTTCTGGGAGGGGCGCTTCAAGAGCCAGGCGCTGCTGGACGAGGCTTCGGTCGTTGCGGCAATGGCTTATGTGGATCTCAATCCGGTCCGGGCGGGAATGACCGAAAGCCCCGAGGAATCCGACTACACCTCGATCCAGCAGCGGGTGCTCGAGCAGGATCCGAAAATTGCCGCCGGGGAACCGGCGTCGATCGAAGCGCTCTCGGAAGACCTGCGCTCCGCCATCGGCCGCCTGATGCCGTTTCCCGGTCAGGCAACGACCGAAGAAGCGGCAGCTAATCCCGAGCGAATAATTCCCTACGAGATTCAGGACTATCTGGCGCTTGTGGATTGGTCAGGCCGCGCAATCGTCGAAGGCAAACGCGGCAAGATACCCGACAATCTTCCCCCGATCTTGGAACGCCTGAAGATCGATCCCGAAAACTACGTCCATTTCATCAACCGCACTCAGAAAAGCCGATTTCACGGATTTATCGGCAGCGTCAAATCGATGCGAAGTCTCGCGGAGGGTTTCGGGAGGTCATTTCTGAAGGGCCAAGCCGCAGCCGCCGCCCTCTTCAGCCCGGGCTAGCCGGCCTTTCCGTCGCAAATCTCCCTATGGTCGCAAGGCCAGATTTGGCGTGTCTGAAAGTCGGGGGGATTGTCGAAGGCGACCAAACCGCACCGCATGCCCGAGTTTTTTGAGCGCATTCCATTCCATGGCGCTCCGAAAGAAACAGGAAGTCGCGGTTTCCCTCTCGATATGGGTGTCTCCGTTATTT
>JAGXKW010000020.1 GCA_018334995.1 Wenzhouxiangellaceae bacterium | reverse complement strand
TTTCAGTCGGAAAAGCCGCAGATCGTGTGGAGCGAGCCGAGTGACAGTAGCCATAGCTACGGCCGAGGGTCGCAACGCGCGAGATGCGGCTTTTCCGGCGAAACCCTTCGGGACGGGCCTTTGCGGGCCCTCTGCTGTGTTTTAGCTCGCTTATTTGGAACAACCAAACCGCGCTCACCAAAACACACCAGAGCATCCCGCAAAGGCACCGTCGCGCCCGCGCAGAGTTGCTCAGAGGCTCCCACCTCGGAATCATTCTCATCGCAGGCGGCTTCGAGTGCTTTCACTACGCGCTCGCCCTGCTCCGGAGTCAGGCGAGCACGTATTACGTAGCTGCCGTCGTCATCGATATGCCAGTTCAGCTCGCGGAGCATGTGGCGCCGGTTTTCGTGCTCGAGCGCTTCGATGCGCTTGACCTTGCGAAATTGCCGGACCAGATGCTCGACGTGCGACGCCGTGCCGTGCCGGGCGATCATCAGCAGGTATTCCTCGTTTTCCGGCATCGCGACGCGGGTCATTGCGCGGACCTTGGAAAAGCTGACCATGCCGCGCCGGAACGCATCGCTGATTTCCGGCAGATTCTTCAATGCGTGGGCGACCCGCACTTTTTCGCGCGCGGCGCCAAGTCCGATGCCGCATTTCCAGTTGAGCCAGTGAGCGCACGATTTCAGGCCCGGCCCGCCCCATCCTTCGCGCTCGTCGAACTCGCGAACGAGTTCCAGCAGCCGGTACGTGGCCGCGTGGATATGCGCGGCCAGCTCGGTGATTTCGGATTCGATTTGGTGCAAGGTCCGGGGCGATTGTGCTGGCACATCGATGGCACCATGAGGCATGGACAGACTCCGCTTATAGACTGTATAAGCATACAGTATAAAGCGTTTATTATCAATAAAAACATATAGATAAGCGGACACGATGCAACGTAATCCCAAAAAGGGACAGGTGTCGTTTCTTGCACACGGACGAGTAAATGCAGCAAACAAGATCTGACCCTAAAACCCCTATAGAGGTTGCTGGAGACGAGCGAGGAATAATCGGGTTATGCGTCGGGGATGCCACCCCGACCTGCGGAAACACACAAGGCGGTACATGCCGTAGGTCGGGGTGGCATCCCCGACGGAAAAGCTCGATAAGCTGCCAAGCCCGTTGGGCTTGCCACAGCCAGAAAAAAACAGCCGGCGCGTGGCCGGCTGAAAATTGGAGAGCAAAAAAAAAGGCGCGGGCGGAGCCGGGGAGGCCCTCACCCGCGCCGGGCGCGGGAAAGCAAGGGGGCGTCTGAACAACTCTGCGCGGAGCGCGTTTCAGTCGGAAAAGCCGAAGATTGTGTGGCGCGCTTGTCAGGACAATCCGAGTGACAGTAGCCATAGCTACGGCCGAGGGTCGCGACGTGCGAGATTCGGCTTTTCAGGCGGAACGCGCCCGTGCAGAGTTATTCAGAGGTCCCCCTAAAGCTGAATCCGCAGACCGCCGATGAATGTGCGGTCCAGGTTGGGACGGGCGCCGCGCGGCTGGCGGCCGGCGATGCCGTCTTCGTTGTTGAGGTTTTTGGCCAGACCGAAGATCTGGATTCGCGGCGTCAGGTCGTATTGCACCGATGCGTCGACGGTGGTCAGCGAATCGGTTTGCTCGAACGGCCCGCACGAGGCGAATGCGCAGACTTCGTCGATGTAGTTCACGCTGAGGTAGCCGGCCCAGCGTTGCCAGACCACGCCCTGCTGGATGTAGAACTGGTGATCCGGGATGTAGGGGATCGGGTCGCCCTTCTCGACGTCGCCGAAGAAGTTGCTGTCGGCCAGGTCGCTGCGGAACTCGGCATCGGTCCAGGTCCAGGTGGCTTCCAGCGGAAGCCCGAAGCTGGAACTGGTCGACCAGTCGGTCGAGAAGCGGGTTTCCAGGCCCTGGGCGCGCGCCGCGTCACCGCGGAATACTTCACCGACGTCGCAGTTGGCGCCGCTGGACGCGGTGCAGACACCGACCAGGTTTTCGAAGTCGTTGAGGAAACCGATCATTTCAATCGACGCCAGGTCGCCGTTGTAGCGAAAGCCGGCTTCCCAGTTCGTCGACTCTTCTTCATCGGTGTCGGGATCCGACGACGGCGCCGAAAAGCCCTTGTGCACGCCGAAGATCAGGTTGAACTCGTCGTTGACGGCGTAGCGTACGCCGACGCCGGGCAAGACCGCAGTGATATTGTCGCTGCGCGTGCTGCGGAGATTGTCCGCTGCACGACTCGACGGATCATCGGTTCGCGAGATACGGCTCTCGTAGCGGGTGCGGTTGAGGTCAACGTCCTCGATACGAACGCCCGGGCTCAGCGTCAACCGGCCGATTTCAATGGTGTCGTAAATCCACGCGGCCAGTGCTTCGGCCTGCTCGACCCGGTTGCCGGCATTGCCCAGCAGGCCGAAGTCGTCCAGCACCAGGCTGCCGTTGACCTGGGTATAGGTGCTCTTGCGTTGATTGCGGTCCTCTTCGTCTTCGTGATAGCGCAGTCCAACGCGAAGCTGGTGCGAGAGCGGGCCGGTGTCGAACAGCACGGTGGCCTCGCCCTGCACGCCGCGGGAATAGTATTCGCGCGCATTGTTGCGGATTTCGATGGCGCCTTCCGGTGTATCGAGGGTACCGTCGAGAATGCCTTGAAGCTCGGCAGCGGTGAAGCCGCCCAGCGATTCGCCGCGGTTGACCGCCTGAATCACGTTGAACCAGCTCGTGCGAGACAGCTCCTGTGCGTTTTCCGTGCCGTCGAAATCGATACCTTCGGTCTTGAACCAGGCGCGCTCGTAGTCGTTGTTATAAGCGCTGGCCCGTAGCTGCAGGGAATCGCCTATACGCCCGGTGTAGCTGATCATCACCTGTTCGTGCTCGGTGTTCATCTGGTCGAGCTCGCTGAGCCCGTAGCGCCGGTTCGGGCTTTGCGCGAAATCGGCGTCGGTCAGGCCGAAATAGGTCTGGTTGGAGGTTTCGTCGACGTACTGCACCTTGAGCTCGAGCGCGTGGTAGTTCTCGCGGTTCGAAGGCGTGTTGACCCGGAACTTGGCCGTGTAGTCGCCCTTGTTCAGGCCGGTGTCTCGATTCGAGCGATCGATGTTCTGAAAGCCGTCCGAGCGCCACTCGTGGCCTTCGATCATGAAGCCGAATCGTTCACTGCTGTCGCCGTACCAGACATGTCCGCGGAGATGGCCGTGGCTGCCGGCCTCGAACGTGGCCTGGCCGCGCGCGACATCGGGAATCCGGGTCGAGAGCATGTTGATCGCGCCGCCGGTGGTGTAGGGCCCCTCGAGCACAGCTGCCGGCCCCTTGAGTACTTCGATGCCCTGCATCCGGCCGGCGGTCGGGAAATAATAGGCGGCCGGCGCGGCATAGGGTGCAGGCGCGATGAGCACGCCGTCTTCGAGCAGCGTGATGCGCGCGGAGCGGTCGGACGGCGTGCCGCGGATAGAAATGTTGGGCCTGAGGCCGTAGCCGTCCTCGAGCTGGATCGAGACGCCCGGTACCTGGCGCAGAATGCGCTGGATATCGGTGAATTCGAACTTCTCCAGATCCTGTTCGGAAATGAACGTGGCGCCGCCCGGCACCTGCAGCGCAGCCTCGGCGGAGCCGAGAATGGCGACCGGCGCGAGTGCCACAGGCATTTCGCCGGACTGCTCGGATTCGGCCACTGCAGGCGTGGCTTCGCTCCCGGTTGCGCGGTCGCCCGAATCGTCGGCGAGTACGGTAGCGGCGGTGAAAAATGCGACGCCTGCAACCAGCCCGTCGAGGAGAATGCGGAGCGCCGAACGGGGAGGATTTGAAATGGGGCATGGATGGTGATTCACGAAAACTCCTGATTTTTTTATGAGCACATGTGGGCTTATAAGCGAATTGGAGTCGTAGTATACATGAGAAGCATTCGTATTCAAGCAGGCTGGGTTGATTTTTTGGCCGAATCTTTTGTTGCTCGTTTCCGGCTTCCGGTCAAAAGCGCATTCGGATTCGGGAGCAGCTCAGGGCGTAACGCCGATGCCTGAAAAGACGCTGGTGAAATCGCGTTCAATTAGACATTGACAATCGTTCGCATTCGTATTATTGTTTTTCCATGTTCGTTTGCGTATGCAATGCAGTTACCGATCGCGAAATCCGCGAACACGCGCGTCGTGGCGTGGATTCGCTGGAAGAACTGCGCATGCGGACCGGCTGCTCCGACTGCTGTGGTCAGTGCGCCGATGAAGCCGAAGCGATTCTGCTGATCACCCGACACGCCGCTCGCGTGTCGCTGCCCGTGGTCGAATTGCCCCAGCCGGCCTGAGCAAATCCCGTCGGCGACGCCGCGCCGACCTACGCCCGATTCCGATGCCGCGACGACGCCGTAGGTCGGGGCGCCGTCCCCGACGAATCGGCGTTCCCGGCCCCGGATTTCGAATCTACCCCGAAGTGAAGATGAGCCTGGGCCGGTTGTAAAGAACCGGCGTTCCCGCCCCGGATTTCGAATCCCGTCGGCGACGCCGCGCCGACCTACGTCCGATTCCGATGCCGCGACGACGCCGTAGGTCGGGGCGGCGTCCCCGACGAACCGGCTGCGGTTCCGTGTGTCACGGCATCTGCGTGGCCAGCGCGCCGCGGTGGACTTCCGGGTTGTAGTAGCGCGTGACGATGCCGCTGGCGGCGAAGCGTTCGGCTTCCGGCGGCGCGAGCAGGCCGTGCTTGCGCGCCTGGGTGCACGACCACCAGCCAGACGGATAGCACGGCTGCGGGAAACCGAGGGTGCGGACGGTCTCGAAGCCGGCCTGTTCCATGTTCTGCCGGATGCCGGCGATCAGGCGCTGGTGGATCAGCGGGCTTTCGCTTTGCTGCACCAGGATGCCGCCGTCGGCCAGGGCCCTGTGGCAGTCGGCGACGAACGCCGGCCCGAACAGCCCCTCGGCCGGCCCGATCGGATCGGTGGAATCGACGATGATCACGTCCAGCGCGCCCGGTTCGGCGTCGCGAATCCAGGCCAGGCCGTCGTCGAAGATCAGCGTTGCGCGCGGGTCGTCGTTGCGCGCGCAGAGCTCGGGAAAGTGTTCCTCGCTCAGCCGTGTGACCTGCTCGTCGATTTCGCACTGCACCGCCGATTCGACATCGCGGTGCGCCAGCACCTGGTGCAGCGTGCCGCAGTCGCCCCCGCCGATGATCGCGACATGCTTCGGCGCCGGGTGCGAAAACAGCGCCGGATGGGCCAGCATCTCGTGATAAAGAAAATTGTCGCGCGTGGTCAGCATCACGAAACCGTCGATCACCATCAGGTTGCCCCAGTGGGAAGTGCGGTAGACGTCGATGGTCTGGAATTCGGTTTCGACGTGGGCCAGATGCGCCTCGATTTCCCAGCCGACCGCGCTCCCGGCCTCGCTGCAGATTTCAGTGAACCAGTTTTCGTCCATCGGCGGCATGCGTTTCCCTCGGTGCGTCGGTGCCGCTTATTCTACCGGCCGGCCTGCACGGGCGCGCCCGCGCGGGCGGCCGTCGGCGTTCCCGTACAATGTCTTGTTCGTCAATTCCGGATCCATCCGCATGACCGCAGATTCCGCCGACAGCGCCCGCCGCCGTTATGCGATTCCGCAATGGTCGGAAGGGCTTTTCGACGTCGATGGCGACGGCCTTCTGGTCGCCGCGCCGATCGGCCCGAACGGTCCCCGGCTGGCGCTGCGCGAGATCGTGGCGCGGGCGCGTGGCGAGGGCATGCGCCTGCCGCTGCTGCTGCGCTTTCCCGACCTGCTCGAGCACCGGGCCGGACGCCTGCGTGAAGCGTTCGAGGATGCGATTGCCGATGCCGCCTACGACGGCAGCTATACCCCGGTTTACCCGATCAAGGTCAACCAGCAGGCCTCGGTGGTCGGCGCACTGGCTTCGGTACCCGGCCTCGGCCTGGAAGTCGGCAGCAAGCCGGAGCTGATCACGGCGCTGGCGGTCAGCCGACCCGGCGGAACCGTGGTATGCAATGGGTACAAGGACGCCCAGTACGTGCGCCTGGCGCTCAGCGCCGTCCTGCTGGGCCTGAACGTTGTGATCGTCATCGAAAAGCCCGGCGAATGGCCGTTGATTCACAGCCACGCCCGTGCAATGGGCGTGGCCCCGGTGCTGGGCGTGCGGCTGCGTCTGTCCGCGCTGGGCAAGGGCAACTGGCAGAATACCGGCGGCGAACGAGCCAAGTTCGGACTGGCGGCGAGCCAGCTGCTCGAACTGGTCGAGACCATCCGCGAAGCCGGCTGCGTGGACTGGTTCAGGCTGCTGCATTTCCACATGGGGTCGCAGATTTCCAACCTGCGCGACATTCAGAACGGGGTGCGCGAAGCGGGCCGCTACTATGCCGAGCTGGTCGGCGCCGGCGTTCCGATCGCGACACTGGACATCGGCGGCGGGCTCGGCGTCGATTACGAAGGGGGCCGGTCGCGCACGTTCTGCTCGATGAACTATTCCATGACGCAATACGCACAGGCCATCGTTGCCGGGCTGGCCGAGCTTTGTCGCGAGCGTGAAATCGCGATGCCGGACCTGGTCTCCGAATCCGGCCGGGCGCTCACCGCCCACCACGCCGTGCTGGTGACCAACGTGACCGCTACCGAACGATTCCCCAGCGGCCTGGAGTTCACGATTTCCGAACGCAGCCACCCGGTGGTGGTCCACCTCGGCGAATTGCTGTCCGACATCGAAAACCGCGAACCCGAAGAAACCTTCCTGGAAGCCGAGCACTGGCTGGAAGAGGGACGCAACCTGTTTCTCTACGGCGATCTGCCGCTGACCGACCGCGCGCGTCTCGAACCGCTGTACTTCGCCATCCTGAAACGCGTGGCCGACAGGCTGGATCCCGAGCACAGGCGGCACCGCGAACTGCGCGACCGGATCCGGTTCCAGCTTTCGGACAAGTACTTCATCAATCTTTCCATCTTCCAGTCGCTGCCCGATATCTGGGCCATCGACCAGGTATTTCCCATCGTGCCGCTGCAGCGCCTGGACGAGGAACCGACCCGGCGTGCGGTGCTGGAAGACCTGACCTGCGATTCCGACGGACGCATCGATCAGTACGTCGAACGCGGCCTGCTGGAACCGACGCTGGCCGTGCACGAGGTGGCCGAGAACGAGGAGTACCTGCTGGGCATCTTCATGGCCGGCGCCTACCAGGAAACCCTGGGCGATATCCACAACCTGTTCGGCGATACCGACAGCGTCGACGTGGTGCTTGCAGAAGGCGGATTCTCGCTGCGCAACGCGCGTCCGGGAGACACCGCCGACAGCCTGCTGGAACTGGTCGGCTTCCAGCCGCGCCAGCTGCTGGCCGCCTGCCGGGCCCGGGTTTCGGCGGCCGGGCTGGAACGTGAGCAGGCCCAGGCCATCGAACGCCTGCTCACCGAGGGTCTCTCGGCCTACACCTATCTGGCCGGCGACTGACGCAGCAGGAATTCGTTTTTGTAGGCCGGATAAGCGCGCCGCGCGCATCCGGGGCTGCACGCAGCCCCCGGACCGGCACTGATCCCGGGTGCGATTCGCTGACCCCGGCTACGAGACTGAGATCCGGGGGTGTCGTCGGCAAAAATTGCGCTCGATCAATACGGCCGCAAATGTAAACAAGTATCGTTTGCATATTCTTTGGGTTGCCGCAAGCGCGAGGGTTGCGCGGGAAATGGACAGCATTCCACTCTGGGTTCTGGGCACGGGCCAGCGGGCCGTCATTGCCGGTTTCGACCCGGCCTTGCCCGAGGCGTATCGCCAGCGGCTGACTGAAATGGGTTTCCATGGCGGCGAGCGCGTGACCTGCCTGCGCCAGCCCGCGTTCGGCGCACCCCGCGTCTATCGGGTCAGCAATACGGTGTTCTCGCTGGACCGCGAAATCGCCGGTCATATCCTGATGCAGGCCGAAGGGGTGAAAGCATGACCCGGCGCGTGATGCTGGTGGGCAGCCCCAACTGCGGCAAGAGCCTGTTGTTCAACCGGCTGACCGGCTTGCGCCAGAAGGTCGCCAATTTTCCCGGCATCACCATCGAGCTCGCCCAGGGCGCAATGGCCGATATCGAGGGGGTTACGCTTGTCGACTATCCGGGCAGCTACTCGCTGCGGGCGCTTTCGGCCGATGAAACGGTCGCGGTGCAACAGTTCCACACCGGCCTGGAAGATCCCGAGGTCTCGCACGTAGTCTGCGTCGTCGACGTTACGCGCATGGAAAAAAGCCTCTACCTGACCCTGCAGGTCATTCGCCGTGCCCGGCGCAAGGGCAAGCAGGTCATCGTCGCGGCAAACCTGATGGACGTGCTCGACAGCCACGGCATCGAGCTGGATCTGGCCGGGCTGTCGCGTGAACTGGCGGTGCCCGTGGTGGCGCTGTCGGCGCGTACCGGACGCGGCATGGACGAGCTCGTCGAACTGTTGCGGCGTTCGCCACCGCCGAAGCCGTCAAGAGCCGCGCCCGACATCGAAATCAATGATGACGTCCTCGTGCAGAAGACCGCGCATCGTCTGGCACAGCGATTCGGTCCACGCGGCGACATGCTGGTGCGTTCGCAAAATCGGCTGGATGCATTCTTCCTGCATTCGTGGTTCGGCGGACTGGCCTTCTTCGCGATCATGTATCTGCTGTTCCAGTCGATCTTCACCGGCGCGGCGCCGGCGATGGATGCGGTGGAAAGCGGCCTGGCCGCGATCGCCGGCTGGCTGATGCCCTTGCTGGGTCCGGGCCTGGCCGCGGACTTCACCTCCGACGCCATCTTTTCCGGGGTCGGCGCCTTCCTGGTGTTCGTTCCGCAGATTTTCGTGCTGACGCTGATCGTCGGCCTGCTCGAGGATTCGGGATACATGGCGCGCGCGGCCCTGATCTGTCACCGGCCGCTGCGCATGTTCGGTCTGACCGGCAAGAGCTTCATTCCGATGCTTTCGGGCGTGGCCTGCGCGATTCCGGGCGTCTATGCCGCGCGCGCAATCGATTCGCCGACAAAGCGCCGCCTGACTTACATGGCGATTCCGCTGATGCCGTGCTCGGCCCGGTTGCCGGTCTATGCGCTCCTGATCGCGGTGTTCATTCCGCAGACCACCGCGCTCGGCGGCCTGGTGGGGATCCAGGGCCTGGCGATGTTCGGGCTGTATTTCTTCGGCCTGACCGCAGGGCTGCTGGTGACCGGCCTGGCTTCGCGCCGCGCCGCGCACCGGGAGAGCGACGTGCCGTTCATCCTGGAGATGCCGGCGTATCGGATGCCGGCGCTGAAGCCGTTGCTGCAACGATCCGTGCATCGCTGCAAGCACTTCGTGACCGCCGCAGGCGGCGTCATTCTCGGCGTGACGATCGTGGTCTGGATCCTGGGCTACTTTCCCAACGGCGGGGCGGAGCTGCAATACTCCTGGCTGGCCGCGATCGGGCGCGCCATCGAACCGGTATTCGCCCCGCTGGGGCTGGACTGGCGCTACGGCGTCGCGATCCTGACCTCGTTCCTCGCGCGGGAGGTGTTCGTCGGCACGCTGGGCACCATCTTCGGCATCGAGTTCGCCGAGCAGAACATGGTGCCGCTGGTCGAGCGCGTGCATTCAAGCGGTCTGGAGCTGGCCTCGGGCGTGGCGCTGCTGGTGTTCTTTTCGATTGCGCTGATGTGCGTGTCGACCATGGTCATCCTGGCGCGCGAATCGGGCTCCTGGAGACTGCCGGCAAAGATGTTCATGGTCTACGGCGCGGCCGGTTACCTGGGCGCGGTGGCCGCCTATCAGCTGTTGTCGATGCTGTAGCGGATACCAGCCCGACGGCCGCTGAAAGCTTCAGGATTTGCGGCGGGGTACACTAGCAAGCTCTGCATTCCGAACCGGAGCCGCCCGCCAATGATCACGACAGGATTCCTCGGACTGGGTGCGATGGGCGCGCCCATGGCCGGCCATCTGCACCGCCGCGGCCTGCTGGCCGGCGTCTGGAACCGCAGCCGCGACAAGTCCGACGCGTTTGCCCGGACGCATGAAGGCGTCGAGGTTGCAGGCTCGCCGGCGGCGCTGGCCCGCCGCGTCGACGTCGTCGCGGTCTGCGTTTCGGCCGACGACGACCTGCGTGCCGTGATTGGCGAGCTCGAGCCCGGCCTGCGTCCGGGCATGATCGTGGTCGACCACTCCACGGTCGCGCCGGCGACGGCGCGCGAAGTCGCAGAAAGGCTGCGCGACCTGGATGTGGGCTTCGTCGACGCGCCGGTCACCGGCGGCGTCGAGGGTGCGAAGAACGGTCAGCTCGCGATCATGGCCGGCGGTGACCCGGACGCGTTCGAACGACTCGAGCCCGTGTTCGCGGCCTACGGCAAGGCATGGCGACACCTGGGCCCGGCCGGGGCCGGGCAGTCGGCGAAGGCGGTCAACCAGTTGATCGTCGCCGGCATTGCCGAAGCGGTATGCGAGGGCCTGGCCATCGTCGAGGAACTGGGCCTGCCGCAGGACGACATGCTGGAATTGCTGGGCGGCGGTGCGGCCGGCAACTGGTTCCTGGAAAAGCGCGGGGCGACCATGCTGGCCGACTCGTTCGAGACCGGCTTCGATCCCAGGCTTCTGCTCAAGGACCTGAAGATCTGCGCATCGCTGCTCGATGATCTCTCGTTCGAATCCTCGGTGCTGCCGAACGCGCTGGAAGATTATCGGCGCCTGGTCGAGGGCGGCGAGACCGGCAGGGACATCTCGGCGCTGATCCGACAGAAACGCCGGAAATCGTGACTACGGAGGCCTTGTTGTGCACTGCATAGTTACTTTTGCGGGTACAGGGTCCACAATTTCGCGACAATTCAAACACATCGGGGTAGCACATGAGCCAGGTTGCAATCGTCACCGGGGGAACCAGGGGAATCGGCGCGGCCATCTCCGAGGCGCTGATCCACGAAGGACTCACGGTCGCGGCCAACTACGGCGGCAACACCGAGGCTGCCGAAAAGTTTGCTGCCGCCAGCGGCGCGCGTCCCTACCAGTGGGACGTCAGTGATTTCGAGGCCTGCCGGGACGGCGTGGCGCGCGTCGAGGCCGACCTCGGCCCGGTCAGCGTGCTGGTCAACAACGCCGGAATCACGCGCGACGGCACCCTCCACAAGATGACGCCCGAGCACTGGCAGCAGGTCATCCAGACCAACCTGAGCTCGTGCTTCAACATGTGCCGGGCCGTCATCGAGGGCATGCGCGAGCGCGAGTACGGCCGTATCGTCAACATCGGCTCGATCAACGGCCAGGCCGGCCAGTACGGCCAGGTCAATTATGCCGCGGCCAAGTCCGGCATCCACGGCTTCACCAAGGCGCTCGCCCAGGAGGGCGCGGCCAAGGGCATCACGGTCAACGCCATCGCGCCCGGCTACATCGAGACCAGCATGGTCGCCAAGGTGCCCGAGCGAGTCCTGGAGAAGATCGTCTCGCGCATTCCGGTCGGCCGGCTCGGCCAGCCCGATGAAATCGCCCGCGGCGTGACCTTCCTGGTATCGCCCGACGCCGGGTTCATCACCGGGTCGACGCTGTCGATCAATGGCGGGCAACACATGTATTGACGCTTTTCGGCCTGTGCGGCCGGTGGGATTGCCCCGAGGCCCCCTGAACTCGTCTGCAGGCGCGAAGCGCGAGGCGAAACGCCTTTGATTCAGACGTTGAAGTCGACTTTGCATTTGGAGGTCAGGCTGAAGCTGAATCCGGCTTCAGCACGGCCGCCTGCACGGCGCCAGCCGTGTAACGAGATCGAAGCGTGCTTCAGTCATCCCGCGAACGGCGATTCTTCGTCCGCATGGTCGCCGCCGCGCCCAGCGGATCGGCCGGCCACGGATGCTTGGGATAGCGCCCCCGCATGTCACGCGCGACTTCCGGGTAGGCGTTGGCCCAGAAGCTTTCAAGGTCGGCGGTGATGGCCAGCGGCCGGCCGGCCGGGGAAAGCAGGTGCAGAACCACCGGCACGCGGCCGTCGGCGATGCGCGGGGTTGCGCGCCACCCGAACACGGCCTGCAGCTTGACCGCCAGCACGGGGCCGCCTTCGGCGCCGTAGTCGAGACGCACTTCGGAGCCGGCCGGCACTTTCAGCCTGGTGGGTGCAAGCCGGTCCAGCCGCTGCTTGCGCGTGTAGCCGAGGCGGTTCTCCAGGGCCGGCACCAGGTCCATCTTCTCCACCTGGCGCCAATGCGTGAGCCCGGCCAGGAACGGGGCCAACCAATCGTCCAGTGTGGCGGTCAGCGACTCGGGATCGAAGGGCGGCCATCCATCCGGCTCGAGTTCACGCATCAGTTCGACCCGGTGGCCAAGCTGTCGCGCGGCCTCGGTCCAGTTCAACGCATGCAGGCCCCGGTTTCGCACTGCATCCAGCAGCCCCTGGGCGATCAGTTCCGGCGTTGGCGTTCCGGCGGGTTTCCGCTCCAGCACCAGCGCACCCAGCCGGCGTTCGCGCCGGACCGTCACGGTGCCGCGCCGGTCGTCCCATTCGGCGGCTTCGGTTTCCTCGATGTGCGCTTCCAGCGCGCGCTCGATTGCCGCCCGGTCGGTGCGGGCGGCCAGGAATATCCGCGCTTCGCGTGCCTTGCCGTCGAGTTCGGCGGCGACCAGCCATTCGCTGCCGGCCAGTGGATCGTCGTCGGGCAGCCAGGCGCCCTTGCCGTTGCTGAGCTGGAAACGGGCCGGGCCGCCGGGCCGGCGTTTCGCGACCCGGTCCGGGAAAGCCAGCGCCAGCAGCGCGCCGGGATCGATGCTTTCGGTTGTATCGGTCCGATTGTCGCGACCATCGCCGGCGAGCCTGCGGGCGAGTTTCTCTACTGCCTGGATGCGGCCCCGATTCACGTCGGCGGGCTTCTCCGGCGCCGGCGCGTGGCCCCGTCCCGCGCGCCCCATCTTCATTGCGGACAATCGCAGTTCGATGTCCGCGCCGGCCCGGCCGCCCATGATGTCGCGTTCGCTCAGCAGCGCCGCCAGCCTGGCGCCGGTGCCGCCGGCGCCGAGCTCGCGGCTTCGCACCAGCATGTGCGCCAGCCGAGGGTGTATCCCGGCTTCGAGCATCTTGCGGCCGGTGACGGTGATTGCGCCGGTAGCGTCCAGCGCGTCCAGCCAGCCCAGCAGTTCGAGCGCCTGGTTCCAGTGCGCGCCCGGCGGCGGATTCAGCCAGGTCAGCGCTTCGGGATCACGCGTGCCCCAGTGCGCGAGTTCCAGCACCAGCCCCGCCAGATCGGCTTCGAGTATTTCCGGCGGTGTGAACGCGGGCAGGGATTTGTGCTCCGATTCACTCCAGAGGCGATAGCACACGCCGGGTTCTACCCGCCCGGCGCGCCCGGCGCGCTGTTCGGCCGCCGCGCGCGATACGCGCCTTGTGACCAGGCGGGTCATGCCGGATCCGGCGTCGAACCGGGCGCGCCGCTCGAGGCCGGCATCGATGACTACACGGATGCCTTCGATGGTCAGGCTGGTCTCGGCGATCGAGGTGGCCAGTACCACCTTGCGCCGGCCGGTGGCCGACGGGGCGATTGCGGCGTCCTGGATGGCGGGTTCCAGCGCGCCGTAAAGGGGTTGCAGGTCGACATCGGTACTCAGGATGCCTTTCAGGCGATCGTGCACCGCGCGGATCTCACCCACGCCGGGCAGGAAGACCAGCAGCGAGCCGGGCTGGTGGGCCAGTGCATGACGCACCGCTGCGGCGACCGCATCGGGCAGGCGCTGTTCGCGCCGCGGTGGCCGGTATTCGATATCCACCGGATGGTGCCGGCCCGCGCTGGTGAGCACCGGCGCGTCTTCGAGCAGTGCGGCCAATGGTTCGGCGTCCAGCGTGGCCGACATGACGACGATGCGCAGGCCGGGCCGGAGCGCCTGCTGCGATTCGTGCACCAGCGCCAGGCCCAGGTCGGCATTCAGCGAGCGCTCGTGGAATTCGTCGAACAGCACCGCCGCGCAGTCGGCCAGCTCCGGGTCGCGCTGCAGCATGCGCACCAGGATGCCCTCGGTGACCACCTCGATTCGGGTGTGCGCCGAGACTTTCGTTTCCACCCGGGTGCGGAAGCCGACCGTGGTGCCCACCGGCTCGCCGAGCGACTTCGACATGAACCGCGCCGCGGCCCGCGCGGCCAGACGGCGCGGTTCCAGCATCAGGATCTTCCGGTCGCCGCGCCAGGGCGCATCCAGCAGCGCCAGCGGCACGCGCGTGGTCTTGCCGGCGCCGGGCGGCGCCTGCAGCACGGCCGTGGACTGTTCGGCCAGCGCTGCCAGCAGCCGCGGCAGCAGCGCGTCGACGGGCAGGGCCGGCTGGTGCGTGGCGGATTCGCTCGATGGCATGTGCGGTCGCGGGCGTTGGATTCCGGAACGGATTGTGGCACGGCCTGCCGGTAAGCCCCCGCTCGCGGGGGCGGGCCAGGGTCGGGACGCATTTGCGTTCGCCGCATCGTTCAGGAAATATGCAAGCCTCAATAATCGATACAATCGCAGCGTTTCCCAGGTGCAGGTTTCGATCATGAGCAATCCGGGCCGGGCGCGCCAACTCAATCGCGCCGAAATCGTCGACGCGCGTTTCCTCGAATGCCTCGATGCGCTCGAGTCCGGGGCCTTGGACGCATCGGTGGGGGATGGTGCGATTTCCGATCTCGACCTGCTCGAACTGTTCGAAAGCCAGCTGATCTCGCGCCAGCTCGACCTGATGGCGCGGGTCAAGCGGGGCGAGAACAAGGTTTTCTACACGATCGGATCGTCCGGCCACGAAGGCAACGCCATGCTCGGGCGCGCGACGCGTGCGACCGATCCGGCGTTCCTGCACTACCGATCCGGCGCGTTCGTCGCCGAGCGTTACCGAAAACGCGACGGCGCCGATTTCATCGAAGATACCTGTCTTTCCTTCGCCGCCGCCGCCGATGATCCGGCATCGGGCGGTCGGCACAAGGTCTGGGGCCACCCGGAGCTGTGGATTCTGCCGCAGACCTCGACCATCGCCAGTCATCTCCCCAAGGCCGTGGGTACCGCACTGGCGATCGCGCACGCCAAACGCATCGACCACGACATCGCGGTGCCCGAAGACAGCATTGTCGTGTGCAGCTTCGGCGACGCCAGCGTCAACCACGCCACGGCCCAAAGCGCGTTCAACACGGCTGCCTGGACGGCCCACCAGTCCCTTCCACTGCCGATTCTGTTCGTGTGCGAGGACAACCGGCTGGGCATTTCGGTACCCACGCCGTCGCACTGGACGGCCCGGTCCATGGCCGCGCGCTACGGGCTCGAATACATCCACGCCGACGGGCTGGACCTGGCGGCCGGCTTCGAGCCGGTGCAGCGCGCCGTCGAGACCTGCCGTACGCGTCGCCGGCCGGTGTTCCTGCACTTGAACACGACCCGACTGCTGGGCCACGCCGGCACCGACTTCGAGATCGAGTACCGGGCGCCGGCCGAGCTGGAGCGCGACGAGTTGCAGGATCCGCTGCTGGTCTCGGCCCGATCGGTCGTCGGGCGCGGGCTGCTCGGTCCGGCGCGCATCCGCGAGCGCTACGAGCAGCTCCGCGCGCAATGCCTGGAGCAGGCCGATCGGGCCGACGGCCGCCCACGGCTGACCACGGTCGAGGACGTGATCCGGCCGCTGGCGCTCTTCTCACCCGCGGAAGTCGCCCGCGAGGCGGAGCGCACGCCAGCCGGCAGCGCCCGAGCCGAGGCTTTCGGCGGCGAAGCGCGCCTGCCCGAACGCGATGCGCCCAAGCACATGGCCGTCCAGATCAACCGGGCGCTGCACGATCTGCTGTTGAAATATCCCGAGTCGCTGGTGTTCGGCGAGGACGTCGCGCGCAAGGGCGGCGTCTACACCGTCACCAAGGGCCTGAACAGGCAGTTCGGCAACGCGCGGGTGTTCAACACGCTGCTCGACGAGACCACCATTCTCGGCCTGGCCCAGGGCTACGGCAACATGGGCTACCTGCCGATCCCCGAGATCCAGTACCTGGCCTACTTCCACAACGCCTGCGACCAGATCCGCGGCGAGGCCTGCTCGCTGCAGTATTTTTCCAACGATACCTACCGCAATCCGATGCTCGTGCGCATCGCGGGCCTTGGTTACCAGAAGGGCTTCGGCGGCCATTTCCACAACGACAACTCGATCACCGCGCTGCGTGACATTCCCGGCCTGGTCGTCGGCTGTCCGTCCCGGGGGGACGATGCGGCGATGATGCTGCGCACGCTCGCCGCGCTGGCCACGGTCGACGGACGGGTGACGACCATCCTCGAGCCGATCGCGCTGTACATGACCAAGGACCTGTACGACAAGGACGACGGCCTGTGGAGTTTCGATTACCCGGCGCCGGATCAGTGCCTGGAACCGTGGCAGCCGCGCATCTATAACGAACCGGCCACCGACCTGCTGATCGTCACCTTCGGCAACGGCGTACCCATGGCGCTGCGCGCCGCGCGCGAACTGGAAAAGACCGACGGCGTCAAGGCCCGGATTCTCGACCTGCGCTGGCTGAAACCCCTCAACACCGAGGCGATCGCCGAACATGCGGCCGCCTGCGACGCGGTGCTGGTGCTCGACGAAGGCCGCCCCGACGGCGGCATCGGCGAGGCGGTGATCACCGCACTGGTCGAAGACGGCGTCGCGAACCGTCCCGTCAAGCGCGTCACCGGCGTGGACTGCTATATCCCGCTGGGCGATGCGGCGAAGCTGATGCTGCCGGACGAGGCGAGTGTGGCCGACGCGGCGCGCGTGCTGCTCAAGTGACGCCCGCGCCATCATGAACAGTTCGGGCCCGGCCGGCGACCTGGCACTCGAAGATGTCTCGGTCGGCGATCTTGAGCCGGTTTCGCTGGCGGTATCCAGGGGTAAGGTCATCTGCCTCTCCGGCGCCTCCGGCAGCGGCAAGACTCGCCTGCTGCGCGCCGTCGCCGACCTGGAGCCGCACGGCGGCGACTGTCGGCTCGGCGATATCCGGCAAAGCGAAACGCCGGCCCACAATTGGCGCGCGCAGGTGATGATGATTCCGGCCGAAAGCCAGTGGTGGCACGAGACCGTCGGCGAGCATTTCGATGCCGATGCCGGCGATGCACTGGAAGCGCTGGATCTGCCCGGCGAGGCGACGAGCTGGTCGATCGACCGGCTTTCGTCGGGCGAGAAACAGCGCCTGGCGCTGATCCGGGCGCTGGCGCGCGAGCCGCGGGCGTTGCTGCTCGACGAACCCACGGCCAATCTCGACGCCGAATCGATCAAGCGCGTCGAGCGCTGGCTGCTCGAGATCATCGAGCGCCGTGAATTGCCGACGCTGTGGGTAGCGCACGATGCCGAGCAGATCCAGCGCGTGTCCAATCGTCACCTGCTCATCCGCGACGGCCGGCTGGAAGAGTCATGACCATCATCGACCTGTCCTGGTGGCAACTGGCGCTGGCGTCGCTGCTGGTGCTGGCGCTGGCCGCGACCAGCCATCTGGCGCGGCTGGGCATGGCCCGCTCGCTGCTGGTGGCGGCGGCTCGAACCGTCATCCAGCTCGCGCTGGTCGGGCTGGTGCTGGAACTCGTCTTCGAGCTCGGCCGCCTGCGCTGGATTGCGTTGATGAGCCTGGTCATGCTGCTGGTGGCCGGCCGCGAGGTCATGGCGCGGCAAAAGTACCGCCTGCGCGGCGGCTGGGCGTTCGGCATCGGCACGTTGTCGATGTTCCTCTCGGCGTTCAGCGTGACCGTGCTGACGCTGGTCGTGATCATCGGGCCCGATCCCTGGTACCGGCCGCAATATTCGATTCCGATCCTGGGCATGCTGCTGGGCAACACCATGACCGGCGTGGCGCTGGGGCTGGACCGCCTGACCGAGGGCGTACGGCGCCAGCGCGCGCTGATCGAAAACCGCCTGATGCTGGGCCAGCCCTGGAACGTAGCGGTCGGCGAGATCCGGCGCGACGCGGTGCGCTCGGGGCTGATCCCGATCATCAACGCCATGGCCGCGGCCGGCATCGTCAGCCTGCCGGGCATGATGACCGGCCAGATCCTGGCCGGCACGCCGCCGGCGATCGCGGTCAAGTACCAGATCCTGATCATGTTCGTGATCGCCGTGGGCACCGGGTTCGGCACGCTCGCCGCCGTCAGTGCCGGCGCCCGCCGGTTGTTCGACGCGCGCGAGCGGCTGCGACTCGATCGCTTGACCGGCACCGGGTAGCACCTTTCAGTCGGTCGAGCGAAGTGGAGCTGGAGCCGCAGAAACTGCTGCCTTTCGCGCCCGCGGCCATTCAATCAGAGGTTTCCTGGGCGTTCGTGGTTTCCGGGGTCGCATCCAGGCGCTTTTTGCCGCGCAAGCGGGATCAGCCGACGGTGCCCCCGATGGCGGCATGAAAGGCGCTGCCGGCCAGCGTGATGGCAAGCCACCACAACGTGGTCACGGCAAGCGCACTGGCCAGCGCGCCGAGCAGGTGCACCACCAGGCTTCGTTTCCGCAGCAGCCAGAGGTTTGCCAGCATCGATCCGGCGATGATGGCGAGCATCAGCCAGTCGGTCGCCGCGCGCATTTCCTCCGGCGCCCAGAACTGCGTGACGTAGCGGTAATCCAGCCAGCCCCAGGCAACACAGCCCAGTACCAGCAGGACGAGGTTGAAAATGGCCCAGGCCAGCGGGCCCGGCGAGCGGCGGTAACGCTTCATCAGAGCATGTTTGCAGATCGGCCGGCCGGATGCAACGCAGCGACCCTGTGGCACTATGATCGTGAAACCCGAACCGGCACTCGCCCGGCACACAGGATAGACCGGATGTCCGACTACAGCCACGCAACGCCGGACTTGCTCGCGCACCTCCAGACCGCGGTGATCCTGCTCGATGCCGAAGGTCGCCTGGACCGGCTCAACCCGGCCGCGCGCGATCTGCTCGGCGTATCCAGCCCGCAGGATCGTGCGGGCGACACGGCGGTGGCTGCGCTGCACGAGGCCGGCCTGGACATGCTGGCCGAGCGCGCCCTGGCCGAGCAGCGCGTGATGTCGGCGCAGGATCTCGAGTGGAGGCACGCCGGCAAGGTCGCCTGGCTGGATGTCCAGGTGGCCGCGCTGTCCGATGGCGGCTGCCTGCTGGAACTGCACGACGCCGAATTGCGCCGTCGGGCCCAGGAGGACCGGCTGCGCCACGAACGGCAGCGCCTGTCGCGGCGCGTGGTGCGCCAACTGGCGCACGAAATCCGCAATCCGTTGGCCGGGCTTCGCGGCGCAGCCCAGCTGCTCGGGCGCGATGAGCCCGGCGAGTCCCGGCGCGAACTCGCCGAGATCGTGTGCCGCGAGGCTGATCGCCTGCAGGCGCTGGTCGATGCGCTGCTGGCGCCGGCCGGTCCGTCGAAGCTGGTTGCCGGCAACGTCCACGAGCCGGTCGATCGGCTTTACGCGCTGCTTGTCGCCGAGGCGGACGCGGACGTTGCCGTCGCACGCGATTACGATCCCAGCCTGCCCGAACTGGAGCTGGATGCCGACCAGCTGTTCCGGGCGCTGCTCAATCTCGGGCGCAACGCCCTGCAATCGGGCGCCGCGGCAATCTGCCTGCGCACGCGATCGGCCAGTCGCGTGACGTGGGCCGGCACGCTGCACCGGCTGGCGGTGGCCATCGAAATCTGCGACAACGGCCCCGGCGTACCCGAGGCGCTGGCCGAATCGCTGTTTTTCCCGCTGGTTACCGGGCGCCCGGAAGGCAGCGGCCTGGGGCTTGCCATCGCCCAGGAAATCGCCGACCGCCACGGCGGGCGGATCGAATTCGAGAGCGAACCGGGCGATACGGTATTTCGCCTGCTGCTGCCGGTGTCGGCATGATTGTCATCAATTCGGCCATGGAATACCTGCCGGTTTCCCAGCTCTCGATTTGTCGAGCCTGCTTGCAAATCGCTCCACTCCGCGGCCCGGCCGGATTGGACGGGCATTCACCCACGTATCGGACCGGCGGGTGACCAGTTGACAGACCGGGGTTCCATGAGAGAAAAGGGTTCGATGACAGACCCGGACCCGGCCATCTGGATCGTCGACGACGATGCTTCGGTGCGGCGCGTGCTGGCGCGCGCGCTGGAGCGTTGCGAAATGTGTACGCGGGAATTCGATGCCCCGAGCGCGCTGCGTGAAGCGCTCGGCCGGGGGGAGCTGCCGGCGGTGCTGGTCAGCGACCTGCGCATGCCAGGAGAATCCGGGCTCGAATTGCTCGCCTCGGTTCGCGCCGCGCATCCGGAGCTTCCGGTGATCATCATGACCGCCTACGCCGACCTGGACAACTCCGTGGCGGCGCTTACCGGCGGGGCGTTCGAGCTGCTGCCCAAGCCATTCGATATCGACGAGGCGGTGAACCTGGTGCGGCGCGCGCTGGCCGGCCGCGCCCGAATCTCGCAGGACGGTGGCCGGCAAGCGATACCGGGCGAGCCGCCTTCACTGATCGGCTCGGCCCCGGCGATGAAGGAACTGTTCCGGGTCATCGCACGACTGGCCGGTTCGGATCTGGGCGTGCTGCTGATCGGCGAGTCGGGCACCGGCAAGGAGCGCATTGCGCGCGCGCTGCACGAGACCTCGCGTCGGGCCGGCGAACCGTTCGTCGCGCTCAACGTGGCGGCAATCCCGGCCGAATTGCTGGAGTCCGAGCTGTTCGGCCACGAGAAGGGCGCTTTCAGCGGCGCCTCCGAGGCGCGTGCGGGGTATTTCGAGCAGGCCGCCGGTGGCACGCTGTTCCTGGACGAAATCGGCGACATGCCGGCCGCACTGCAGACGCGTTTGCTGCGGGTGCTTGCCGATGGTGATTTTCGTCGTCTGGGCGGCACGCGCTCCATGCGCGCCGACGTCCGGCTCATCGCCGCGACCAATCGTGACCTCGACCGGGCCGTGGCCGAAGGCCGATTTCGCGACGACCTCTACCACCGGCTGAACGTGGTCGAGCTCCGGATGCCGCCGCTGCGTGACCGGCGCGACGACATTCCGCTGCTGCTGGCGCACTACCTGGCCGAGGCGGCGCGCGAGATGAACACCGAGCCGAAGACGCTGACCGCACCCGCGCGCGAGCGGCTCGCCGCCCATGCCTGGCCGGGCAACGTGCGCGAGCTGGTCAACCTGTGTCGCCGGCTGACCGCACTGGTGCCCGGGCCCGAAATCCGGGCCGAGGACCTGCCGCAGCTTGCCCCAAAGCAAGCCGACGTCGTCGACTGGACCGGCGCCTTGCGCGAATGGGCCCGGGCACGGCTGGCCGAGGGCAATGGCGAACTGATGCCCGAAGCCGTGGCGCAGCTCGAGCGCTGCCTGATCGACGAGGCCCTCAAGGCTACCGGCGGCCACCGTACCGAGGCCGCTCGCCGGCTCGGCATCGGCCGCAACACGCTCGGCCGCAAGGTCTGAGTTGCAGGGCAACAGGCGATAAAAGGTCCCGCAAAAGCATAAACACGTACCACCAGGCCTCAGCCGAAAGACATTGCCCGAAGGGCGTCGATCTCGATAAAAAACCTGGCGTTGTGAATCTGTTCGATGAGAGGCGCAGATAGGCACTTCGGAAAACCCGAACAGCCGGATGAATTTCCGGTTCAGTCCCGGCAGTCATTTTTCAAATGGCTTTCTCTGCGTCCCCGCGAAATACAGCCTTCTTGCCTTCCGCCTCTCTGCGCGTCCCGGCGCCTTCGCGAGAGCTGTTTTCAAGGTCCCGTTCGATGGCAAATGCACCTTTCCGGTGCGGGCCCTCAGGTGCCGTGCACCGATTCGGTGCACGGGGCTATAGCCTACGATGCATCGACTTCCTTTTGAATCAATGACCTGCCGTCGGCGGCTTGTGTGGCACCGCACTTGCAAATGAAACGGGGACATTTGCACGAGCGAGGCTCATGAAACTGATTACCGCCATCATCAAGCCGTTCAAGCTCGACGATGTCCGCGAGGCGCTGGCCGATGCGGGCATCCAGGGCATGACGGTCAGCGAGACGCGCGGCTTCGGCCGCCAGAAAGGCCATACCGAGCTGTACCGCGGCGCCGAGTACGTCGTCGACTTCCTGCCCAAGATCAAGCTCGAGATCGCGGTCGCGGCCGAAGACGCCGAGCGTGTCATCGAGACCATTACCGAGGTCGCCCGAAGCGGCCGGATCGGCGACGGCAAGATTTTCGTCACCGAGCTCGAGCGCGTGGTGCGCATCCGCACCGGCGAAGTCAACGAAGCGGCGATTTGAGGGAGCATTGGGAATGACCGAGATCGAGTACGCACTGAATACTTTCTACCTGCTGGTCTGCGCGGCCTTCGTGATGTGGATGGCCGCCGGCTTCACCATGCTCGAGGCCGGGCTGGTGCGGGCGCGCAATACGGTCGAGATCCTGACCAAGAACGTCGCGCTGTACGCCATCGCCTGCCTGATGTATTTCGTGGTCGGCTACCAGTTCATGTATCCGTCCGACGGTGTCAACGCGCTCTGGCCCGGCCTCGGGTTCGGCCTGGGCGGCGACCATGCGGCCGCGGCGGTCACTGCCGCCGGCAGCGGGATCACCTATTCGGCCATGGCCGACTTCATGTTCCAGGTGGTATTCGTGGCCACCGCGATGTCGATCGTCTCCGGCGCGGTCGCCGAGCGCATGAAGCTGTGGTCGTTCCTGGCCTTTGCCGTGATCATGACCGGCGTCATCTACCCGTGGCAGGGCTACTGGTCATGGGGCGGCGGCTTTCTGGACGGGCTCGGCTATTCCGACTACGCCGGCGGCGGCATCGTGCACATGGCCGGCGCGTTCGCCGCGCTGGCCGGCGTCATGCTGCTCGGCCCGCGTCAGGGCAAGTACACCGTCGACGGCCGGGCGCGAGCGCTGCCGGGCGCCAATCTGCCGCTGGCCACGCTGGGCATGTTCATCCTGTGGATGGGCTGGTTCGGCTTCAACGGCGGCTCGGAGCTGATCATTTCCGACGTCGGCTCGGCCAACAACGTCGCCGCGGTGTTCGTCAACACCAATCTGGCCGCGGCGGCCGGGCTGGTGGCCGCGCTGCTGACCGCCCGCCTGACCTTCGGCAAGGCCGACCTGACCATGGCGCTCAACGGCGCGCTGGCAGGGCTGGTCTCGATTACCGCCGGGCCGCTGGCGCCGAGTCCAATGCTGGCGATCTGCATCGGTCTGATCGGCGGCGTGATCGTGGTCTATTCCATCATCGGCCTGGACCGGCTGCGCATCGACGATCCCGTCGGCGCGATCTCGGTCCACGGCACCTGCGGAATCTTCGGCCTGCTTGTCGTGCCGTTGTCGGATCCGGGCGCATCGTTCCTGGCCCAGCTCGCCGGCATCGGCGCGATCGGCGGTTTCGTGTTCGGCGCCAGCTTCGCCGCCTGGGCGCTGCTGCGCGCAGTCGTCGGAATTCGCGTCGATCCCGACGACGAACGCGCCGGCCTGGATTTTGCCGAGTGCGGGATGGAGGCTTATCCGGACTTTGCCCATGGCGGCGACTGAAAAAAATCGCTTCAGCGCTACTGCGCACGCGCCTGAGGGCGCCCGGTGGTGCTCGGAATCCTCATGGACCAGCGTGTCCACTGCGGTTCCTGCGCTCCATCGGCCGCCCTCAGGCGCGCGCTCGCTACGCGCTGAAGCGATTTTTACATGGACCGGCTCAAGGCCCGGATCCACGGCGTTGGGCGGCGCCCGGTGGTGCTCGGAATCCTCATGGACCGGCAGGAACCGTCCGCGGTGGGGATCGGTTATCGGCAGGTTGGCGAAGCCGGTCTGAATGACGTCTACCCCGAAGCGGCGTGTCGGTTTTCCCTCCGCGCCGTCTTCCTTCGGGCCCGGCTTATGGTCGGGCCCGCTTTTTATGCTGCGCCAGGCATGGCGCGACCGGTTCAACGGTCGCGCCGGTTTTCCTGCCCGCCCGTGCAGCCTGCCAGGAATGCATCGAGGCCTTCGATATAAGTCTGTTCGGAATCGAGGAACCCGATATTGTGGCTGCCCGCGATCGTCAGAATCCGGGCCGAGTCGCCGCCCGCCGCCTGAAGCTTTCGGGCATGCTCCCAGGGAATGATTTCGTCGTCGCGGCTGTGGATGATCAACAGCGGTGCGGTGACCCCGGACACCTCCGAACGCGCATCGAACCGAAGCCGGCTGAGCAGGCGAACCGGCAGCCATGGATACAGTTCGGCGCCGAGGTCGGGCACCGAGGTGAAGGTCGATTCGAGGATCACGCAGGCCGGTTCGACGCGCGCGGCAAGCCGGGCCGAAACCGCGCCGCCCAGCGAGCGGCCGAACAGCACGATGCGTTCCGGCGCGAAACCGTACTCGTCGACCAGCCAGCGCCAGGCCGCGTCGATATCGCGATACAGACCGCGCTCGCCGGGTTTTCCGGTGCTCTGCCCATAGCCGCGATAGTCGTAGATCAGGATGTTCAGGCGCAGCTGGTGGAATTGACGAAGGCTTTCGAGCCGGTGCGAGATGTTGCCGGCGTTGCCGTGGCTGAAAAGCATCGTGGCGCGCGCATCGGCGTGCGGAACCCACCAGCCGTGCAGCGTTTCGCCGTCGTCGGTGGCAATCGAGACGTCGCGGTAGTCCAGGCCGATGGCGTCGGGCGTGGCGTCGAGCGCGCGTCCCTGGAAATCCGGTTGAAAGACCATGCGCGGCTGATAGGCAAACAGCAGAGCCGCAAGTGCGCCGTAGGCCACGGCAACGGCCGTCAGGAGTTTGAGAACCATACGGACTTCCCCGTCGGCAGCGTTGGCGACATGATACAGATCGATCCTCTGTCGAGAGCGAAAACACTTCCGCCTTGTGGCGGCCTGGTTCGTCGCGAGGGAGTCGCGTGTGCCGTGGCTGGAGTGATTTGCGACAGGCTCGACCCGCAGGCGTAGCAGCGCTACGTCGAGGACTCGAGCCCGAGCAAAGCGCTCCAGACGCGGTGCACGCGGTTTCCGCAGTAGAAGCAGGCCGCCACAAGGCGGAACAAAAAAAGGCCTGTGCCGCGGGGCGGCACAGGCCTTCGGTCTTGCTTGACCGTCAGGTCAGGCGATCAGAAGACCACCGTGACGCTGTCGGAGCACGTGGTGGTGCCGGCTTCGCACACCTGGAAGGTATAGCTGGCGCCGCCGCGGTTGTTGCTCGACCAGGTGTAGGCGCCGTCGTTGGGCGTGGTTTCGAGCACAGCGCCGTCGAGATAGATGTCGACGTTGTCGGACGATGCGCCGTCCCAGGCCAGGTCGACATTGTGACGGCCGCGCTGCTTGTAGCCGGTCGCCGACAGCGAGATGCCGCCGGTGGCCGGTTCTTCGACCGTGACGTCCTGGCTGGACGTGCCGGTCGCGCCGGCGTCGTCGGTGACCGTCAGCGTGACCGTGTAGGTGCCGCCGGCGGCGTAGCTGTGGCTCGCGGTTTCGCCGCTGCCGGTGTTGCCGTCGCCGAAGTCCCAGGCGTACGAGGCGATCGAGCCGTCGCTGTCGCTGGATCCGGAGCCGTCGAACGAGCAGCCGAGGTCGGTGCACGAGGACGTGAACGCCGCCGTCGGCGCTTCGTTCGCGGTCGAGTCGGTGACCGTCACGGTCTGGCTGTCGGTGCCGGTATCGGTGCCGTCGCTGACCGTCAGCGTCACCGTGTAGGAACCGTCGGTGCCGTAGGTGTGGCTGGCCGTGGCACCGGTCGCCGTGGCGCCGTCGCCGAAGTCCCAGCTGTAGCTCAGCGCGTCACCGTCGGCGTCGCTGGAGCCGGAGCCGTCGAACGAGCAGCTCAGGTCGGTGCACGAGGACGTGAACGAAGCGACCGGCGCGGTGTTGGTGTCGCCACCGCCGTCACCGCCGCCGAGGAACGCGACCGCGTCCGCGGCCTGGACCAGGCCGTAGCCGTAGCTGGTGTCGTAACCGGCCGAACCGAGATCCTCGGCGGTCGAGATCAGCGCGTTGCGGATGTCGGCCGCGGTCGTGCCGGTTGGGGCCTGGCTCCAGACCAGCGCGGCGACGCCGGCGACGTGCGGTGTGGCCATCGACGTGCCGTTGTAGCTGTCGTAACCGTCGGCCGGGGCCGTGGACTCGGTCGAAACGGTGGCGCTGGCGCCCAGCTCGTTGCCGACCAGGAAGGTGCCGTCCTCGCCGCTCATGCTGACCGCGGGAATGTTGGAGCAGGCCTTGAAAGATGGGCCGTTGCAGTCCAGCGTGCCGAGGAAGCCGCCCGAGGCGTTGTTGTAGATGATCGCGGCCGCGCCGCCGCCGGCTTCGACGTTGGCGACCTTGTCGGAAAACGAGATGCTGCCGCGCTGGCACAGCACGACCGCGCCACTCCAGCTGCCGGCCGAGTCGCAGATGCCGCCGTCGACCAGCGTGCCCGATGCGGTGGTGCTGGCCGCGCGGTCGAGCGCCGAGACGTTGTAGCTGACGCCGCTGACCTCGGCCGTGGCGCTGATCGTCGGCACCGTGCTGAGCACGCCGACGCCGGGGCCGGACAGTTCGACCTGGTCGTTCTTCTGCGAGAAATCGGCGACCGTCTTGGTGTCGTCGATCGCAGCGACCGAGACGACGGACGCGTAGCTGGCCGGGTAGCTGTAGCCGGTAGTGCCGTCGTTGCCGGCCGCGGCGATGGAAAGCACGTCGAAGTTGTTCAGCAGGTCCGCGAAGCCCTGTTCCGCGGTCGTCGATGCACCGCCGCCGCCCAGGCTCATGTTGATGACGTCGGCGCCGGCGTCCTTGCACGCGTACGCGGCGTCGATGATGCCCGAGACGTAGCTGTATCCGCAGTCGCCGGACGTCCAGTCGTCGCTGCCGAAGACCTTCGCAATGGTCAGGTTGAGGTTCGCGCCCGGCAGAACGCCGACGATGCCGTCGCCCTGGTCGACCGCGGCGACGGTGCCGGCGACGTGGGTGCCGTGGCCGCAGGAGTCGATGAAGGGATCGCCGCTGCCCGACAGCGCCAGGCCGTTGACCGGGTTGGCTTCCAGGTCGAAATGCCCGGCGTGGTAGCCGGAGTCGATGATGCAGACGTTCTTGCCGCCGGCGTTGGCGTCGCTGACCTGGTCGGCCTGGACCATCGTGATTCCGTAAGGCACGGTCTCGGCCATCGGGTAGACGCGCGGATCGGGTTCGATGTTGACGACGTTCGGATTTTTGTCGAGTGCCGCGAGCGCAGCTTCCGGAATCGTGATCGCCATGGCGTTGATGGATTCATCTGTCAGGTCGATCTCGACCCTGCCGCCGGCCGCCTGGACCGCGGCGGCGCCGTTGCCCGCCTGTCCCGGGGCGAACTGGATGATGTAGCGGTCGTCGTCGGCCCACGCCGGCATGGCGCAGGCCATGGCCGCGGCGCCGATCAGGCTCGCGAATTGCTTCGTGAATCTATGCATTGTCGTGTGCTCTCCAGTGTTTTTGATTTCCTGCGAAGCCCCGTATATGAACGAGCGCGCTGGCCAGGCGCGCTTCGAGGGCTTGCGTCCGGGATCATGCGGCCCGGCTTTCAGACGCAGCGCGCTGCGTCGGTAAAGACCGGTCTCCCTTTACGCCGCGCTTGTTCTCGCACGGACATGACTTTTGACATAGCCTCGCTTTTAGCTTGAACACAGTGGAGTGGCGTTGTCAAGTGGCGGAGCGCTGCCAGTGAGATTTTTTTCGCGGCAGTCATCGGGCGGGCATGTTTCCGACCGGGCCGAACCCCGGTCATCCGCTGATCGCGACCTGAACGATGCGGATCAAAGCGCGACCGAAACATGGCGCAGCATGTCGGCGATGACCTCGTAATCGACTGCGCCGCGCTCCATTCGGTGCTTCTCGTCGGGCGTGGAGCATATGATCTCGCCCATGGTCTCGAACGCGCCGATGACGCCGCCGAAACCTTCCGCGCGCGAACGCGAGCGCACCCGCGGCACGAAGTAGACATCCATTGCCGCGCTGTCGGCATGCCGCACGGCCATGGCGTTGGCGGTGGCGTCGGCGGCGTCGCCGTGTTCCAGCGCCCAGGCTTCGATCCAGCGCAATACCGGCTGCAAGACGTCCAGGCGCGAGCCGCGCCAGTGCACGAAGTCCAGCGGATAGAGCCCCCGGGCGATCGCACCGTTGCGCGCGTCGTCGCACGACAGATTGCCGCGGTGCCGCTCGGCGGCCCGTTCGATCGGCATGGGCCCGAGTCCCGGCGTTCGCGGCAGGGCGTGGAAATGCAGGTGGGTCTCGATCGACGCCCCGGCCCCGGTGCCGTTGTAGAAGGTGATCCAGCCGGGGAGGCGGTTGGCCAGGTCGATCAGGTCGCGAACCATTTCCGTCAGCGCGATGCCGCTGGCGGCCCAGTGCTGATGAATGTGTTCGTCGGCCGCCAGCACTGCATGGCCCGACGCCAGTGGAAACGGGTTCATCCACGCCGTGTACGGAATCTTCAAGCCGCCGACCGGATAGCCGACTTCAGCACCCTGCTGCTGCCATTCGATGTTTTCGGCGCACAGGAAACAGCCGTCGTTGACGGCGCGTGCACCATCCGGAGGCTCGTGCAGGCCGCGGCCGGCGAAGCGCCGCGCGCGGGCCGGGTTGTACTGCGCCGAAAAACAATCTTCGGCGGCGCCGGGTCGGGCGAATTCGAATCGCTGCACTTCCGACAAGTCGTCCTGAATGAAGCCGGATTCCACCTGGTGATGGCGCAGTCCCTCCAGTGCGGCGCCGAGGCCGGCTTCGAGACAGCGGCGATCCAGCGACTCGCGGAGCCGGCGTCTTTGTCCGTTTCGAAAGTCTGTGCTGTCGGCGTCCATGTGGATCGGGGCTGCGGTTCGGAGGCGAGCGCCGGAGCGCGCGCAAGCTTCGGTATTATACGGACCGACATTCACTCTCGCCCCGGGAAAAGTTCATGCACGGCGACCGGATCGTCATCGAGCCTCACCACGAGCGCGCGGCCGGCGCAATCGACGGCTGGCTGCAACAACGCGGCTTGCCGGGCGCGGATCGTCTCGTTCTGACCGTAGCCGGAGAATCGGGCAGCGGCAAGTCCGAAACCGCGGCCGCACTCGCAGCCGCGCTGGCCGCCCGCGGCGTCGGCAGCATGATCTTCCAGCAGGACGACTATTTCGTTTATCCGCCCAGGAGCAACGATCGCGCGCGGCGCGCCGATATCGACTGGGTCGGGCCCGGGGAAGTGCGGCTGGATCTGCTGGATGAACATCTGCAGGCATTCCGCGACGGCGCCGAAGCGCTCGAAAAGCCGCTGGTGCGCTACGCCGAAGACCGCATCGACAGTGAGCGCATGTCGCTGGAAGGGTGCGCGGTGGCCATCGCCGAGGGCACCTACACCACGCTGCTGGAATCGGCCGACGTGCGCGTGTTCATCGACCGGGACTGGCAGGCTACGCGCGCGCATCGCGAGAAGCGCAGCCGGGATTCCGCCGAGCTCGACCCGTTCATCGACCGCGTGCTGGCCATCGAGCACGACATCATCGCCGCGCACAAGGCCCGCGCCGACCTGGTCGTGACCGCGGACTTTTCCGTGCAGCCCGTGGAGCGCGGTTCGTGAAAATCGCCTTCCTCAACCCGCAGGGCAACTTCGATCGGGCCAACAGCTATCTCACCGAGCATCCCGATTTCGGCGGCCAGCTCGTCTACGTGCGCGAGGTTGCGCTGGCGCTGGCGGACCTGGGCGTGGACGTGGACATCGTCACGCGTCGCATCGAGGATCCGGACTGGCGTGGATTCGAAGCGCCGATCGACCGTTTCGACGAACATCCCGAGCGCGTGCGTATCGTGCGCCTGGATTGTGGCCCGAAGGGATTTCTCGCCAAGGAGTCGCTCTGGCCGCATCTCGAGGAAATGGTCGACAACCTGGTCACGTTCTATGCCGGCGATCTGCCCGATACCGTGACCACGCACTACGCTGACGGCGGCTGGATGGGCGTGCTGCTGCGCCGCGCGACCGGGCTTGGCTTTTCGTTTACCGGTCATTCGCTGGGGGCCCAGAAGCTCGAGCGGCTCGGCGTGAATCGGCGAACCTGGCCGGCGCTGGACGAGCGCTACCACTTCTCGCGGCGCATCGCCGCGGAGCGCGCCGCCATGCGACATGCCGGGCGCATCATCACCTCGACGCACGCAGAACGCCATGAGCAGTATGCCCATGCGCTGTATCGCGGCGCCGTCGACCCGGACGACGATGCAAGGTTCGAGATCGTGCCGCCGGGCATCAACGAGCGGATCTTCCATCCGGAACGCGCCGGCGACGACACCGAATTCGCCGAACGGCTCGCCCGGCGTGCCGGCGACGATCCGCGGCCCGTGGTTTTGGCCGCGAGCCGGTTGGAAGTCAAGAAGAACGTCGCCGGTTTCGTCGACGCGTGGTTGAGTGACGACGCATTGCGGCGGCGCGCGCGTCTGGCGCTGTTCGTGCGCGGCGTGGATGATCCGTTCGCCGGCCCGGGGCAACTGCGCGAACCCGAACGTGACGTGCTCGAGCCGATTCTTCAGCGCATCACGGCCGCCGGTGCGCGGGACGAGGTGTTGTTCGTCAACGCCGGTTCGCAGCGCCAGCTGGCCACGGCCTATCGTTTCTTCGCCGCACGCGGGTCGGTATTCGTGCTGCCTTCGCTGTACGAGCCTTTCGGGCTGGCGCCGATCGAGGCGGCCGCGTGCGGGCTGGCCGTCGTCGCGACCCGATACGGCGGGCCGTCGGAAGTGTTCGACGCCGAGACCGGCGTATTGGTCGAGCCCGAGCGGCCCCAGAACCTGGCCGCCGGCATGCACGAAGCGCTGGACCGCCAGCCGGAGCTCGCCGCGCGCGCCGGCGAGATGGTGCGCGAGCGCTATACCTGGAGCAGTACCGCACGCGGCTACCTGGACGTGGCCGAAGCGCTGGCGGCCAACCCGCCGGCCGCGGACGTCGGAGACGGACCGCTGGATGCCGGCGAACGCATTGCGGAATGGCTTGTCGGTTCAGACGGCCCCGGCGAGGATTCAGCCTGAAGATTTCAGGTCGCCGCCGCCGAGGTACGCGCGGGGTTGACCCAGCATGTCGCGGTTGACCACGACCACCCCGTCGGGCGTGACGTGAAACCGCCGGGCGTCGGCTTCGGGGTCCTCGCCGATCACGGTGCCGGACGGCACTTCGCAGCCGTCGTCGAGAATCGCGCCGCGGATCCGGCAATCGGAGCCGACCCGGCAATCGGGCAGCAGGATGGCATCCTCGATGCGGCATTCGCCTTCGATCCGGCAGCCGTGGAACAGCAGCGAATTGCGCAGTACCGAGTCTGAAATCACGCTGCTTTCGCCGACGATGCAGTTGACCACCCGGCAGCCGCCGTTCGGGCCGTGGTCGGCGAACTTGGCCGGTGGCCCCTGCAAGAGGTTGGTCAGGATGGGCCAGTCCGCGTCCTGGATATCCAGCGGTGGTCGATCCAGCAGCAATTCGATGTTGGCTCTGTAATAGGAATCCAGGGTGCCGACGTCGCGCCAGTAAGCGGCTTCCGGCGCCGCATTTCGCAGCGGCAAGCCGAATACCCGATCGCACGAGCGTACTGCATGCGGAATGATGTCCTTGCCGAAGTCGTGGCTGCTGTCGGCCTGTTCGGCATCCCGCGCCAGCGTGCGGTGCAGGTAGTCCTTTGAAAACACGTAAACGCCCATGCTGATCAGTGCGCGTTCGGGGTGCTCCGGCCAGGGCTGTGGATGTTCGGGCTTTTCCTCGAAGCCGGTGATGCGTCCGGCCGCATCGATCTGCATCACGCCGAACTCGCCGGCGTCTTCCAGGGCCACGTCATGGCAGGCCACGGTCAGGTCGGCATCGTTCTCGGCGTGGGCGGCGAGCAGTTCGCCGTAGTCCATCTTGTAGACGTGGTCGCCGGCCAGCACCACGATGTAGTTGGCATGGTATGCATCGATGATGTCCAGGCTCTGGAAGACGGCGTCGGCGGTGCCCTGGTACCAGGATTCGTCTTCCAGCCATTGCTGGGCCGGGATCAGGTCGAGGAAGCCACCGTAGTCGTTGTTCAGCGGATTCCAGCCCAGCATCAGGTGGCGGATCAGTGAATGCGACTTGTACTGGGTCAGCACGCCGATCTTGCGGATGCCGGAATGCAGGCAGTTGGACAGCGCGAAGTCTATGATGCGGAACTTTCCGCCGAACGGAACCGCCGGCTTGGCCCGCCAGTCGGTGAGCATTTTGAGCCGGCTGCCGCGGCCGCCGGCAAGGATCAGCGCCTGGGTTTGCCGGGTCAACCGGCTGACGAATCTTCGCGATCGCATAATCACTCCGTTTCCGGATCATCAATCAAGTTGCGCCGGCCTGGTGGACCGCGCGGCATTGAAGCCCGCACAGTCCGATCGCTCGTCGTGTCGCCGGCGTCATCCGATATAATTCAATGGTACATGACCGCCGGCACTGGCCCGCTCGGACCGGGATGGCGCAACATTCTCGATAGATTCTCGAAACGGAATAAAGTCCCATGAAGAACTGGATATTGCTGGTCTTGACCGGCCTGGCACTGGCCGCCTGCGGGCCGGCCGACCAAGACGCCGAAACCCCGGTGGCGGACGCAGGCGTCGAGCCCGCGGAACAGCAGGCCGGTGCGTCGGCGCAGCCGGACCCGACCGCGCGCATCGGCGATTGGGGCGTGAACGCGTCGGAAGTCAGCGACACGATCGCTCCGGGCGACGATTTTTTCGCCTTCGTCAACGCCGGCTGGCTCGAGCGCTCCGAGATCCCGAGTGGATTCTCGCGCTTCGGCGCGTTCACCGAGCTCTCGCTGGAAGCCGAGGAGCGGGTTTCCGAAATCATCGCCGATGCCGCCGCAGCAGACGCCGAGCCGGGCGATCCGCGCGCGCAGATCGGCGCGATGCACGCGGCCTACCTGGACACCGACCGCATCGACGCGCTGGGCCTGGAGCCGATTCGTGAGGAGTTCGACCGAATGCTTGCGCTGGAATCCCACGAAGCGGTCGCCCGCTGGATGGCGCGTCCGGGAACCACGTCGATTGCCGGCGTCTACGTGAGCCTGGATTCCGGCAATCCCGAGCGCTACCTGGTGCACCTGGGCCAGAGCGGCCTGGGATTGCCGGACAAGGATTACTACGCGCGCGACGACGATCCGTTTCCGGGCCATCGCGCGGCCTACGTCGACTACATCGAAGCCACCTTCGAGCGTGCCGGCATCGACGATGCGCGGCGGCGCGCAGAGGATGTCATGGCGCTGGAAATGAAAATCGCCGATGCGCACTGGACCCGCGTCCAGCGCCGCGACCGCGAGGCGAACTACAACCTGATGCGGGTGGCCGAGATCGAGGCAATGGCGCCGGGATTTTCCTGGGACGCCTTCTTCGCCGAGCGCGAACTGGACGGCATCGAGGAAGTGGTGGTGGCGACCGACAGCGCGATCGAACAGCTGGCCGCGCTGTTTGCCGAAACGCCGGTCGCGACCTGGTCCGACTATCAGGCCTTCCACTGGATCAACAACCATGCGCCGCTGCTGGCCGAGCCCTATGCCCGGGCCCATTTCGACCTGTTCAGCAAGCGCCTCAACGGAGTCGATGAACAGCGCCCGCGCGACAAGCGCGCGACCCGGTTCGTCAGCTCGCGGCTGCGCGAGCAGGTCGGCAAGGTCTACGTCGAGCGCCACTTTCCGCCCGAGTACCGCGACCAGATGCTCGACCTGGTCGGCTATCTCGGCCAGGCATTCGACGAACGGCTGAACGCGCTGGACTGGATGGACGACGAGACCCGCGCCGAGGCGCTGGCCAAGCTGGAAGCGTTCACCCCCAAGGTCGGATTTCCCGAGCGCTGGCACGACTATTCATCGGTCCGGCTCAGCGCCGACGACCTGGTCGGCAATACCCGCCGGCTGCAGGAGTGGCAGTGGCAGGACTCGCTCGCCAAGCTGGACGAGCCGGCGCGCGACTGGGAATGGTTCATGAGTCCGCAGATGGTCAATGCCTACTATTCCTCGACGCAAAACGAAATAGTCTTCCCGGCCGGCATCCTGCAGCCGCCGTTCTTCGATCCGCACGCCGACCCGGCCGTCAACTTCGGCGGAATCGGTGCGGTCATCGGCCACGAAATGGGCCACGGCTTCGACGACCAGGGCTCCAAGTCCGATGCCGACGGCGTGCTGCGCAACTGGTGGACCGACGCCTCGCGCGAGAACTTCGAGGCGCTGACCGTGCAGCTGGTCGAACAGTACAACGCCTTCGAACCCATCGAGGGCATGAACATCAACGGCGAGTTGACCCTGGGCGAGAACATCGGCGACCTGGGCGGCTTGTCCATCGCCTACCACGCTTATCACATGTACCTCGACGCCCACCACGGCGGCGAAGCCCCGGTGCTCGACGGCTACACCGGCGACCAGCGATTTTTCATGAGCTGGGCCCAGGTCTGGCGCAACCTGCAGACCGAGGAATCGCGCCGTTCCCGATTGATCAACGATTCGCACAGTCCGCCGAAGTACCGCGTCAACGGCATCGTGCGCAACATGGGCGCCTGGTACGACGCTTTCGACGTCGGCGAGGAGGCCGAGCTCTGGCTGCCGCCGGAGCAGCGGTTGAGCATCTGGTAAAGAAAGCGCGGCCTTCGGGCCGCGTTTTTCGTCAGGGGTGTTCATTGGTGCTGGTGCACACTCCAGCGTGGAAGTTGAATTTAAGAAGCTGCCCGCACCCGGCCAAGGTGCCCTAATCAGCTGCCGATCAAAACCCGTAAACCGTAAAACCGCCATCGACCGGAATCACCTGCCCGGTGATGTAGCCGGCGCCTTGCATACACAGGAACGCGATGGTCGCGGCCACCTCTTCAGGCCGCCCGACGCGGCGCAGCGGCGTGCGCGCGATCACTTCGGCGAGATAGTCCGGATCGGCCAGCACCTGTCCGGCGAGCGGGGTTTCGATGTACCACGGCGCCACGGCATTGACCCGAATGCCGTCGCCGGCCCATTCGACGGCCAGATTGCGCGTCATCTGGTTCATCGCCGCCTTGCTCATGGCGTAGGCGACGCCGGTGCGCAGGTGCGTCAGGCCGGCGACCGAAGAGACGTTGACCACGCTGGCGCGTCCCGAAGCCCGGAGCATCGGGTGCAGCGCACGGGTCAGTTCCAGCGAGGCCAGCAGGTTGGTTCGAAGCACGGCGTCGATTTCGCCGCCGGAAAGTTCCAGCGCCGGCTTGCGGATGTTGAAGCCGGCATTGTTGACCAGCACGTCGATCCGCGGCGTCCGCGCTTTGATCGCGTTCACCGCGCTGGTGCGTGCATCGGCATCGGAAATATCGCCGCACGCCGCGTGCGCGGTGTAGCCGTGTTGGTTCAGTTCGGTCACGGCTTGCTCCAGCGCTTCTGCGCCGCGCGCCATGAGCCAGACTTCGGCGCCGCGTTCGGCCAACGCCTCGGCCACGGTCCGGCCGATGCCGCGCGAGGCGCCGGTGACCAGTGCGATGCGGCCGTCCAGCCGCCAGAGATCATTGCCTGTGCTCATGACTGGTATGATCGCATCGAAGGCGCACACGGCGTGCGGGTGCGATCCTGTCGGGGTCCGGCGGGTCGCTCCCCTGCAGCGTGGGCGCAATGCATAAGTCGCTCAACGTCGTCAGCCAACCTAAAAAAGCACGGATTCGACTCATGGTAGACCAGTTTCCAGATCCCAAAGACCAGTATCCGGAAGAAACGCGTGAATGGCTCGAGTCGCTGATGGCGGTCATCGATCGGGAAGGCGCCGGGCGCGCGCATTTCCTGCTCGATCGCCTGGTGGAGCTGGCGCGGCGCTCCGGCGCCCACCTGCCGTTCGACCTGACCACGGCCTATATCAATACCATTCCGCCGCACCGCCAATCGAACATGCCCGGTGACGGCGCGATGGAACGGCGCATCCGTTCGATCATTCGCTGGAACGCGATGGCAATCGTGGTGCGGGCCTCGCGGCGCGGCGGTGAACTGGGCGGTCACATCGCCAGTTTCGCCTCGGCCGCCACGCTCTACGACGTCGGCTTCAACCACTTCTTCAAGGGTCCGGAGCACCCGGACGGCGCCGACCTGGTCTACATCCAGGGTCATTCCTCGCCCGGCATCTACGCCCGTGCGTTCCTGGAGGGCCGGTTCAGCGCCGACCGGCTCGACGGCTTTCGCCAGGAAGTCGACGGCAATGGCCTGAGCTCCTATCCGCACCCGTGGCTGATGCCCGATTTCTGGCAGCTGCCCACGGTGTCCATGGGCCTGGGGCCCATCATGGCCATCTATCAGGCCCGTTTCCTGAAGTACCTGACCAATCGCGAGCTGACCGACGCCGGCAAGCGCAAGGTGTGGTGCTTCATGGGCGACGGCGAATGCGACGAACCCGAATCGCTGGGCGCAATCTCGCTGGCCGGGCGCGAAAAACTCGACAACCTGATCTTCGTGGTCAACTGCAACCTGCAGCGCCTGGACGGACCGGTGCGCGGCAACGGCAAGATCATCCAGGAACTCGAAGGCGTATTCCGGGGTGCCGGCTGGAACGTCATCAAGGTCATCTGGGGCAGCTACTGGGATCCGCTGCTGGCGCGCGACAAGAAAGGGCTGCTGCGCCGGCGAATGGAAGAGGCGCTGGACGGCGAATACCAGAAATACAAGGCCCAGGACGGCGCCTACGTGCGCGAACATTTCTTCGGCGCCTACGACGAGCTCAAGGAAATGGTCGCCGACATGAGCGACGAGGACATCTGGCGCCTCAACCGCGGCGGGCACGACCCGCACAAGATCCATGCCGCTTACCACGAGGCGACCCACCACGAAGGCCGGCCGACCGTGATCCTGGCCAAGACCATCAAGGGCTACGGGCTGGGCGAATCGGGCGAGGGCAAGAACATTTCGCACCAGCAGAAAAAGCTCGACGACGAGGGCGTGAAGTATTTCCGCGACCGCTTCAACGTGCCGGTCCCGGACGAAGACCTGGCCGAAGTGCCGTACTACCACCCCGGCGTGGATTCCGACGAGGTGCGCTACCTGAAGCAGCGGCGCGCCGAGCTCGGCGGCTTCCTGCCCAGGCGCGACAGCGACGTGCCCTCGCTGACCATTCCGGAACTGGATGCGTTCGAGAGCGTGCTCAAGGGGTCGGGCGAGCGCGAGATTTCGACCACCATGGCGTTCGTGCGGGTGCTTGCCGTACTGTTGCGCGACAACAACATCAAGAAGAACGTCGTGCCGATCATCTGCGACGAAGGCCGCACCTTCGGCATGGAAGGTCTGTTTCGCCAGATCGGCATCTACGCCCCGCAGGGCCAGCTCTATGAGCCGGAGGATTCCGACCAGCTGGCGTACTACAAGGAAGACACCGGCGGCCAGGTGCTGCAGGAAGGCATCACCGAGGCCGGCTCCATGAGCTCGTGGATCGCCGCGGCCACCAGCTATGCCAGCAATGGCCTGCCGATGATCCCGTTCTATGCGTTCTATTCGATGTTCGGTTTCCAGCGCGTCGGCGACCTGTGCTGGGCGGCCGGCGATATGCGGGCGCGCGGATTCCTGATCGGCGGCACCTCGGGCCGAACCACGCTGAATGGCGAGGGACTTCAGCACGAAGACGGCCACAGCCACGTGCTGGCCGGCACCGTTCCCAACTGCGTGAGCTACGATCCGACCTTCGGTTACGAACTGGCCGTCATCATCCAGGACGGCCTGCGCCGCATGTACCGCGACCAGGAAGACGTCTATTACTACATCACCACGCTGAACGAGAACTACCAGCACCCGGCGATGCCCGAAGGCTGCGAGGAAGGCATCCGCAAGGGCATGTATCTGTTCCGCGCCGCTGAATCGACATACGATTCCGGGAAACGCGCGCGGGTACAGTTGATGGGCAGCGGTGCCATTCTCAACGAGGTGATCGCCGCGGCCGACATCCTGGCCGAACAGTTCGACGTTGCGTCCGACATCTGGTCGGTCACCAGCTTCAACGAGCTGCGCAAGGACGCGGTGGCGAGCAGCCGGCGCAGCCGCATCAAGCCCGAAGAACCGGGGGAAAATTCATACATCGGCCGCCAGCTGGCCAACCGCGACGGCCCGGTGGTGGCGGCCACCGACTACGTGCGCAGCTACGCCGACCAGGTGCGCGCATTCATTCCGCAGCGCGATTACCTGGTGCTTGGAACCGACGGCTTCGGCCGCTCGGACACGCGCGAAAACCTGCGCAGGTTCTTCGAGGTCGACCGCTACCAGGTCGCCTACACGGCGATGGCCGGGTTGTACCAGCGCGATGAAATCAGCGAATCCGAACTGGTCGCCGCGCGCGAAAAGCTCGGCGTCGACCCGGACAAGCCCTTGCCGAGCGCGAGTTAGCGCTGGGCAGTTTCAGGTGTTGAGCGTCAGGTGTCAGGTTTAACGTCAAAAGCGGGTCGGGCCCGACGCTTGTTTGAGCGTTTGCCGGAATCTGGTTTGCAGGAACGCATTTGTCTTTACTTGAAACTTGAAATTTAAAACCCGGCTCCGCCGATCACGCCAAAACGTTACGAAAAAACGAGATTCGAACCATGGCAACAAAAACGGAAATCAAGGTACCCGACATCGGCGACTTCGAAAAGGTGCCGGTCATCGAGGTGCTGGTCGCCGAGGGCGACGTGATCGAGGAAGAGCAGTCGCTGGTCACGCTGGAGTCGGACAAGGCAACCATGGAAGTGCCCGCGTCGAAGGGCGGCAAGCTGGTCGAGCTCAGGGTTTCCGAAGGCGACGAGGTTTCCGAAGGCGACGTGATCGGAATCGTCGAGGTCGAGGACGAAGCTGACTCGGGCGACGACGCCGACGATTCGGACGGAAAGGACCGGGACAGGGAAGCGAAGTCGGAAGAGGAAGGCCGGAAGTCCGAGGATGGGTCAGAGGCTTCGGATGAAGACGAGTCGGTCGGCGACACCCCGGAAACCGGAAACCGGAAACCCGAAACCGAAAAGTCCGAAGAAGACGAAAAGCCCGGTCGTTCCGCCGAGCAATCCGAGGCCGGCAAGTCCGACGACCTGCCCGCCCCGCCCGTCCCGTTTGTCGAAATGGGCCGCGATCCATCCTCCATCCCGCACGCCTCGCCGGCGGTGCGCAAGCTCGCGCGCGAACTGGGCGTCGACCTGTCGCAGGTCGAGGGCAGTGCCGAGCACGGCCGGATCACCGAGGAAGACCTGAAAAAACACGTCAAGTCGCGCATGGCAGACGGCGCGAGCGCGGCCGGCGGCGCCGGCGGCATGGAGGTCGCGGCCCCGCCGAAAGTCGACTTCGCCAAATTCGGCGAGATCGAGGAACAAAAGCTCTCGCGCATCCAGAAGATCTCCGGGCCGGCCCTGCACCGCAACTGGGTGACCATTCCGCACGTCACGCAGTTCGACACCGCCGACATCACCGAAATGGAAGCCTTTCGCAAGGCGGCCAAGCCCGAGGCCGAGGAAGCCGGCACCAAGATGACGCCGCTGGTATTCATGATCAAGGCCGTGGTCGCGGGGCTCAAGAAGTTCCCGAAATTCAATACCTCGCTTTCCAATGACGGCGAGTCGCTGGTCTACAAGAAGTACTTTCATGTCGGCGTGGCGGTCGACACGCCCAACGGCCTGATGGTGCCGGTGATCCGCGATGCCGACAGCAAGAGCCTGCTGGAACTGGCCCATGACCTGTCGGAGCTTTCCGGCAAGGCGCGCGACGGCAAGCTTTCGAGAGAAGAAATGCAGGGCGGCTGCATGTCCATCTCCAGCCTGGGCGGCATCGGCGGGACAGCCTTCACGCCGATCATCAACGCGCCCGAAGTCGCCATCCTGGGCGTGTCGAAGGCCGAAACGAAACCGGTATGGAACGGCGAAGAATTCGAGCCGCGCCTGATGCTGCCGCTGTCGCTGTCGTATGACCACCGCGTCATCGACGGCGCCGACGCGGCGCGCTTCACCCAATATCTGTGTCACGTGCTGGGCGATGTGCGGCGGTTGATGCTGTAAAAGTCAAAAAATTCTTTTTATCCACGGATGAACACGGATGAACACGGATTAGGAAAAGCGAAACCGGTTATGGATGCGGAGCATGACAATAGGTACACGGGAGTAAATGTACCAAAGGCTTTCCGCTTCGAGCAGACTCGTTGATTAACCATGCTTTGCTCTTTATCCGTGTTCATCCGTGTTCATCTGTGGACCGGAAAGCGATGTGAGCGAGTAACCCATCATGACAAAGAAAACAGAAATCAAGGTCCCCGACATCGGCGACTTCGACAAGGTGCCGGTGATCGAGGTGCTGGTCGCCGAGGGCGATGTCATCGAGAAGGAGCAGTCTCTGGTCACGCTCGAGTCGGACAAGGCGACGATGGAAGTGCCTTCGTCGAAGGCCGGCAAGCTGATCGAACTCAAGGTGTCCGAGGGTGACGAGGTTTCCGAAGGCGATGTGCTCGGCGTCGTCGAGGTCGAGGGTGAGGGCGAGGGCGAGGCGGAAGAAGACTCGAAGCCGGCAGAAGGCGGCGCGGATTCGGTGGACGATGAACGGAAGTCGGAAGGCGGCGCCGAGGCATCGGAGGATGACGCGTCATCCGATGGCGCCCCGGAAACCGGAACCCGGAAATCCGAAACCGGTTCTTCGGGAACCGAATCGCCGGATGGCGATTACGATTTCGACCTGATCGTGCTCGGCTCCGGCCCGGGTGGGTATTCGGCCGCGTTCCGCGCCGCCGATCTCGGGCTCGAGGTTGCACTGATCGAGCGCTACGACTCGCTGGGCGGGGTCTGCCTGAACGTCGGCTGCATTCCGTCCAAGGCGCTGCTGCACGTCGGCCAGGTCATCGATTCGGCCGCGCACCTGGCCGAACACGGGGTCAGCTTCGGTGAACCGGAGATCGAGCTCGTCCCGCTCAGAAAATTCAAGAACGACACCGTCGGCAAGCTCACCGGTGGACTGGCCGGCATGGCGAAGAAGCGCAAGGTCGAAGTCGTTACCGGCACGGGCAAGTTCACCGGTGCGCATGAAATCACGGTGGCGCACGATGAAGAAACGCGCAAGCTTTCCTTTGCCAGTTGCATCATCGCCGCCGGTTCGCGCGTGATCGAGATTCCCGGCATTCCGTGGGACGACGAGCGGGTGATGGACTCCACCGGCGCGCTCGAACTCGAGGAAATCCCGCAGCGGCTGCTGATCATCGGCGGCGGCATCATCGGCCTGGAAATGGCCTGCGTTTATCGCGCGCTGGGTTCGAAGGTCACGGTCGTGGAAATGCTCGACCAGCTCATGGCCGGCGCCGATCCGGACCTGGTCAAGCCCCTGCAGCAGCACATGAAAAAGCAGGGCGTCGAGTTTCATCTGAAAACGAAGGTGGCCGAGGTCAGGGCCGGCGATTCCGCGCTGGAAGCCAGGTTCGAGGGCGACAAGGCGCCGGACTCGGCCGAGTTCGACCGCGTGCTGGTATGCGTCGGCCGCCGGCCCAACGGCGACAGCATCGGCGCCGACGCCGCCGGCGTAAAAGTCAGCGACAAGGGCTTCATCGACGTCGACGGCCAGATGCGTACCAACGTCGGGCATATCTTCGCCATCGGCGACATCGTCGGCCAGCCGATGCTGGCGCACAAGGCCAGCTACGAGGGCAAGGTGGCCGCCGAAGTCGCGGCCGGCGAAAAGCGCGCCGCCGACGCGCGCGTGATTCCGTCGGTGGCCTATACCGATCCGGAAGTCGCCTGGACCGGCCTCACCGAGCGCGAAGCGAAGGAACAGGGGATGGACTTCGGCGTCGGCAAGTTTCCGTGGGCGGCCAGCGGCCGTGCGCTGGGCATGGATCGCGCCGAAGGACTCACCAAGCTGATTTTCGACGAGAAGACCGGCCGGGTCGTCGGCGGCGGCGTGGTCGGCATGCACGCCGGCGACCTGATCGCCGAAATCGGACTTGCGATCGAAATGGGCGCGACCGCCGAGGACATCGGCCTGACCATCCACCCGCATCCGACGCTCAGCGAATCGGTAATGATGGCCGCCGAAATGTTCGAAGGAACAATCACCGACCTGTATGCGCCGAAAAAACGCTAGCGGGCCACTAGTGAACCTCTAGCATCAGGACCGGACTATGGGAGCTCGATCCAGGGGATCACTGCGGCAGTTTCTCAGGGAGCTGAAGCGTCGCAGGGTCTATAGCGTGGCGGTGGGTTATGCGGCCGGGGCATTCGTCGTCATACAGGTGGCCGACCTCGTCTTTCCCGCGCTGGGTATTCCACCCTGGGCCTACCGCGTCGTAGTGATCTTGTCGCTGATCGGGTTTCCCATCGCGCTCGCGCTGGCCTGGGCCTATGAGGTGACGGCTGAAGGGGATGTTGTCCCCGAAGACCCCGGGGAACCGGGGGCCACCGGGTCCGTCGGCAATGCAACCCGACGCTTTCCGGGGTGGGGCGTAGCACTGCTGGTCGGGATTTCGGTTGCCGTTTCCGGTGCGGCCGGATACATGCTGCTCTCTCGCCTTGACCCGACTCCGGTGCAACCGTCTTCCCACTCGATTGCGGTGCTGCCGTTCAAGCCCATCGGTCAGGCCGGGGTCAGTCCGTTCATGGACGGCGTGCACGATGATTTGCTGACGCGTCTCTCGGTGATCCGGGAATTCATGGTCATTGCCCGCACCACGGTGGATCGCTACCGCGACAGCGACAAGTCCACGCTGCAGATCGCTCGCGAGCTGGACGTGGACTGGGTGCTTGAAGGCGGAATCCAGCAAGTCGACGAACGGGTCAAGGTCAATGTCCGCCTGGTCGAGCCTGAAACCGGGGCGCAGGCCTGGGCGGAATCTTACCAGCAGGAGCTTTCCGCGGAGAACCTGTTCGGCATCCAGGCCGATATAACGCGCAGCATCGCGAATGCATTGGAAGCGCGCTTGAGCCCGCAGGAGTCGGATATGGCGGAGTCTCAACCCACCGACAACCTTGCCGCCTACCGGTTGTTGATCGAGGCGCGTACGCTGCTGGCGCAACGCGGTGAGGCGGGAATGCGCCGCGCGCTGGATCTGTTTCGGCGCGCGGTCGAAATCGATCCGGAGTTCGCGCGGGCCTGGCTGGGTATTGCCGATTCGATTTACGAATTGATCGCCTATGGATTCGGCATGCCCGGGGCGGCCATGGAGGAAGCGGAAACGGCCGTGCGTCGAGCCATCGAACTGGCGCCGGAACTGCCGGAAGCGCACGTGACGCAGGGTTTGCTCAGCCTGCTCAGGTACAAGGGCCAGGAGGCGATCCGGTATATCGAGCAGGCCAAGCGTATGCAGCCCAACAATGCCGACGCCAACAGCAAGATCAGTTGGGTCGGCCAGATTCTGGATCGTCCGCAGCTGGCTTTTGAAGGCGCACGCCGCGCTATCGAGCTGGACCCGCTGGCGCTCGAGCCAAGGGTCAACCTGGCCTTGGGCCATCTGATCAGGCGCGAGCCCGAACGGGCGCTTGCGGTGATTAGAGAAAAACGGGATCTGTTGCCGGAATGGTCGACGCTGAATTTCTACGAAGGCGTGATCCTGTACCACCTGGGTCGCCATGACGAAGCCGTCGATGTGCTTGAAGGTCTGTCAATCTCCTGGGCCGGCGCGGGTCCGCTGGCAACTGCGGCTGTTGCGAATGCCGCGGCCGGACGGGAGCAGGCTGCGCGCGAAGACCTTGAAGCGCTGAAGCGGCGCGACGCGCATCCGTTTCTTGTCGGTCTCGTTCACCTGGCATTGAACGAAGATGAATCGGCGTTCGCGGCGTTCGAGCATGCACGGGACTGGCGTATCGGGACGGACTGGTCGATTCTGGCGGCACGCTACCTGTTTCCGGAAGTGCTGGGCCCGGTGCGCGCCGATCCGCGATTTGGAGACCTGCTCGGGCGCATTGATCGAGCGTGGGGTCTGGGCGACTAGAATACAGTCCTGCGCTCGCCTTTTATGAGCTTTTGATACTGGTGGAGGTTCGACCATTCGTGCAAAAAGATCGTGGAGTTTGCTCAACCGCGGCGTCCGCTCGTCGAGCAAGCGCGCGACGTTTTTCCGTTTTGCGTGTGTCGGCAGCACGATTGCGCTGCTCGACGCCGGCCTGCTCTACCTGCTCAAGGATCTGCCCGGCTTCAACGCCTACATCGCGCGGGTGTTTTCGTATACCGCCGCCATGTCGACCGGCTACGTGCTCAACCGCTACTTCACCTTCCACCACATCGAGCGCGGACGTGCGCTGGTCGATGAACTGCTGCGGTTCTTCAGCGTACACGCGCTCGGTGGTGTACTGAACCTTGCGGTGTTCTCGCTGGTCGTGTTCCTGGGCGAGCAGGCCGAGCTGACGCGGTTCTGGGCCGGCGTGATGCCGCTGATCGGCGTCTGGGTCGGCGGCCTGGTCGGCATGACATTCAACTTCCTGTTCTCGAGCAAGCTGGTGTTCGACGAGCGTGGCTAGTCCGCTGCGCCGTTGCCGAACGGCCGGAGCTCGATGCAGGCCGGCCCTGCCCATCACGATACCGGAGCAGCCATGAGCATGACCGAAAGCGGACTCGAACTCGAGCAACTGAGGCAGGCACGCGACCTGCTGGAAAATCCCGGCCTGGCCGCGCGCATCAGCGACGTCATGGGTACGCCCATCGAACGCGGTTTCGAGTTGCTGCCCGAACGCTGGAGCCAGGTGGTCAATGCGGCCACCAGGAAGGCGATCGAATCCACGCTCGACATTGCGCTGGGCAGCATGAATGCCGACCGCCGGGGTGCGCCGTCGAACTTGTGGCACAAGGCGGCAGCCACGGCCACAGGCGCGACCGGTGGCGCATTCGGCCTCGCGGCGCTGGCGGTCGAATTGCCCGTATCGACCGGGATCATGCTGCGATCGATCGCCGACATCGCGCGCAGCGAGGGCGAGGACCTCGCCGGAGCCGAAGCGCGCGTGCAGTGCCTGCAGGTACTGGCGCTGGGCGGTCGTTCGCGCGGCGACGACGCGGCCGAGACTGGCTATTTCGCCGCGCGCGCGACCATGGCGCGGGCGGTTTCGGAAGCCGCCTCGCACCTGGCGCGCAAGGGCCTTGCCGAGAAGTCGGCCCCGGCGCTGGTCCGGCTGATTTCGCAGGTCGCCTCGCGCTTTTCGATCGTGGTTTCCGAAAAGGCCGCGGCCCAGGCGGTGCCGCTGGCCGGCGCGTTTGGCGGCGCGGCGATCAATGCGGTGTTCATCGACCACTTCCAGGACATGGCGCGCGGCCACTTCATCGTGCGTCGGCTGGAACGCAGCCACGGCACCGAAGCGGTGCGCCGGATGTACGCCGAGCTCGCGGGCGAAGAATGCGGACAGCCGCGCTTGCCCTGAAGGACTGCAGCGATTTGATCGACGACGGACTCTTGCGCCGGATCAAGTTTCGTGCCGCGGGAAGGAATACACTGCGGCACGATCATCAAGCAGGCAGGATTCGCCTCATGGCGCTGACGGCAACCACCTACAAGGTCCACCTGGACATCTCCGATACCGATCGTGGTATCTACGAGGCGATCCACATGACGGTTGCGCGGCACCCGTCGGAAACCGAGGAGCGGATGGTCGCGCGCATCCTGGCCTTCGGGCTGTGGTACGACGAACGACTGGAGTTCGGCCGCGGTGTGTCCGAGGTCGAGGAACCTGCACTGCGCGTGCGCGGACTGGATGGCAGGACCGAACACTGGATCGATGTCGGCCGGCCGGATTCCGATCGCCTGAGCTGGAGCGCGCGGCGCTGCCCCAGGACCTCGCTGCTGGCCTACGGCAACATCGAACAATGGGCCGAACAGGTGGTCCACCGCGTGGCCGGCCTGGACAACCTCGAAATTGCCGTTCTGCCGCGCGCGCCGATGGATGCGCTGGCCGTCGATCTCCCGCGCAGGATCGAATGGGGCCTGATGATCAGCGACGGCGTGCTTTACGTGGGCGACGCCGATCGCCAGCACGAGCTGCCGCTCGAATGGCTGATGCGCCAGCGATCGCCGGCCTGACCGGGTCGAGGGCTCAGCCCAGGGTCGCGTCCAGGAACATCATCACTGCAAACCCGCCGAGCAGTGAAAACGTCGCCAGCGTTTCGTAGCCCCTCCGGTGCGTCTCGGGAATGATTTCGCCGCTGATGATGAACAGCATGGCGCCCGCGGCGAATCCCAGCGTCCAGGGCATCAAGGGTCCGGCAACGGCGACCGCGGCGGCGCCGAACAGTCCGCCGACGGGCTCGGCCAGGCCGGTCAGCGTGCCGATGCCGAAGGCTTGCAGGCGGCTGTAGCCGACGGTCAGCAGCGAGACCGAAACCGCCAGGCCCTCGGGGATGTTCTGCAGCCCGATGCCGGCGGCCAGCGCAATCCCGTTTCCGATGTCGCCGCCGGCAAAGCCGACGCCGACGGCCATGCCCTCGGGAAAGTTGTGCAGTGCGATGGCGATGATGAACAGCCAGATCCGGCTCAGCGCGTCCGGTTCCGGACCCTCGCGGCCGGAGATGAAATGTTCGTGGGGAACGTGGCGGTTGATGAGTTCCAGCACGACCGCGCCGATCAGAAGGCCGGTGATCACCACCAGCACAGCGATCATCCCGTTGCCGAAGAAGCGCTCGCCGTACTCGATGCCGGGCAGCAGCAGCGAAAAGAACGACGCCGCCAGCATGATCCCGGCCGCGGCGCTGAGCAGCGCGTCTTCCAGTCGGGGCGAAAGCCGGCGCAGGAAGAAAACGCCGAGCGAACCGAGGCCGGTGCTCAGACCGGCCAGCAGGCTCGCCAGCGCACCCAGCGCGACGATTTCAAGACTCGACATGGGCGGCACCTCCCGAACGTGTCCACCGCATGTCGCCACGCGACCCGGTCAGGGCCAGCACGCTAATCGTCCGGCGGACGTTTCGATTTCTTCATGAACATCACGGCCAGAAACGTCGCCATGCCGAGCATGAAAACGATGACGAACAGGGACAGCAGGCCCGTCGGCGTGGAAAACAGTTCCATCCAGAATTGCATCTTGTTTCCTGGTGCAGGTGCCAGGCGGCAAGATTAGGATTGCCCGACGGCTCGCGGCATGACCTGAATCAAATTCGGCAGCCTCAGCCCTGCTCCAGCAAGCGCCGGAGGTCGATTACCGCCGCGTTGGCGCGGGCGACGTAGTTGGCCATGACCAGCGAATGGTTGGCGAACACGGTAAATCCGCCGCCGTTGAGCACCATCGGGCTCCACAGCGGCTTCTGGCTGGCCTCGAGTTCGCGGATGATCTGGGCGAAACTGGTCCTGGCGTTCTTGTTTTCCAGCACGCTGGCGAAGTCGACTTCGAGCGCGCCCAGGAATTGCATCAGCGCCCAGGTGGTGCCGCGGGCCTGGTAGAACACGTCGTCGATTTCCAGCCACGGCGTCCGGACGCTGACCTCGCCGCGGCCGGCGCTCGACGCGTGCGGATTCGGGTCGCCGCTCAAGTCGGTATTCAGGCGGCGCTCGCCGACGCTGGCCGATAGCTGCTGGCCGATGTTGCCCAGCCGCTTCTCGACCAGCGACAGGTATTCGCGCAGATTGTCGGCCCGGTCGTAGAAGCGCGCATCGCCCTTGTCCGGATCGCCCAGCCGATCGAGGTAGGACTTCAGCGCACGAATGCCCTTGCGGTACTCGCCCTCCGTGGACGGCAGGATCCAGGAACTGTAGTCGAAGCTGAACTGGGGATCGGCCACTGCCAGGTCCGGATCCTCGCCGGACTGGGTCTGGGAGCGGCTGAAGTCGTTGCGCATGGTGCGCGCCAGGTCGCGCGCCTGGACGATGACGCCGGCTTCCCAGTTGGGGATGTTGTCGAGCAGGCTCCACGGCGGCATCACGTCGTTGTTCAAGTACCCGCCGCGCTTGTGCAGGAGCGTATCCATCACTTCGATCAGCGTCGCGGCGGTCACGTAGCCGTTGACCCGCTCGTGACCGTTGCGCTCGGCCCGGACTTCGGCGCGGGCAGTCACGTCGAAAGGCTCGGGCTCGTGATCCAGCCAGAGCATGAACAGGCAGCTCAGCACCAGTACCGCCAGCACGGCAAGCGTGATCAGCCGGCGACGCCCGGTTCCGATCAATCGGTTCAGCAAGGTCATGCGAATATTCCCGAAAATTGTATGTGTCCAATAGATTGGCGCGTCGGGCCCGATTTCCAATATGTCACGGCGCGCGATCGATAGAATGGCAAGCGTCTACAGCCTGGCCGCATCAATGACCGACGACAGCTCCTTCCGAATCGAACGCAACATCGAGCACATCGCCGAAGTGGTATTGAGCGGCCCCGGCCACGGCAATGCGCTGGGGCCGGATTTCTGGCGCGAGTTCCCGGATGCGGTCGAATCGCTGAACGCCGATCGCGAGCTGCGTTGCCTGATCGTGCGCGGTCAAGGCGACCATTTCTGCTATGGGCTGGATCTCCAGGGCATGGTCGGCGAGGTCGGTGCCATGTTGAACGACGGGGCGGCCGGGCGCGCCGAGATCGTGCGCCAGGCCGCGAAGATGGTGGCGGGGTTCGACGCGCTGGCGGCCGGCCGTCTTCCGGTAATTGCCGCGGTGGACGGCTGGTGCATCGGCGCAGGCATCGAGCTGATCGCGGCCTGCGACATCCGCGTGGCGTCGAGCAGGGCGCAGTTCGCGCTGCGCGAAGTCAAGGTGGGCATGGTGCCGGATCTTGGCGGCATCGCGCGCCTGCCGCACCTGATCGGCGAGGGCTGGACCCGGGAACTGGCGCTGACCGGTGATCCGATCGATGCCGAAACCGCCTGCCGGATCGGCCTGGTCAACCGGGTGCTCGACGACGGGGATACCTTGTTGGCGCATGCACGCGAACTGGCCGGAAGGATTGCGGCCAACCCGCCGCTGGTCGTCGGCGGCATCCGCCAGGTGATGAACGCGCGGATCCACGGCGGCGTCGCCGACGGCAACCGCGAGGCCGCGACGCTCAACGGCATGCTGATGCAGTCCGAGGATTTCGCCGAAGCGATGCGGGCGTTCATGGAAAAGCGCGCGCCGGAGTTCAAGGGGCGATAGTTTTTCGGTGGTCGGTGGTCGGAAAAAGCTTCGCCGGCGAGGCCGGCGCCCAGGGGGCGGAGGTTTTCGTACGCGGCGCCTCCGGCGCCGACCGAAACGGTTCGTTCCGGGTTTTTGATCGCGGCCTTGCTTCGCTCGTCTTTATGCAGCAGGTCAATTTTTCGAAGCGTTTCGGTCCTTATACTGAGGGGGAATCCAGTGGTGATCCCGTTGGCGCGGGAGCACATCGGGAGCGACACGGAACCTGCAGTGAATCAAGCGCGAGTGCCGACCAGTCTTCGATCCGGAACCGGGCTGCGCTGCGCATTGGCGGGCCTGCTCGTGCTGCTGGTCAATGTTTCGGCGCTGGCCGCCGCCCCGGAGCCCGGCGCCGACGAGATGATCCTGTCGCTGGATCGGGCGCTGGAAATTGCGCGCCGGGACAATCCCAGGATCGCGATCGGCCGGGCACGCAGGGCCGGCGCCGAGGGCGCGCGGGTCCGCTCGCGCCAGGGGTTTTCACCCCGGCTGACCGTGGATGCCTATCACCTGCGCCTGGACACTTCCGTGCTCGACAACATCCCGACCTTCGAGCCGGAATTTCCGCCGCTGTTCGTCCGGCGCGATTTCGGGCCGCTGGACGGCAATGTCGCCAGCGTCGAACTGGTGCAGCCGCTGATCAACGTCGGTGCCTGGAACGCGCGCCGCCAGACGGGCCGGGCGCTGGAAGCCGCCGAACTCGATCTGCACAGGGCGCGACGGGAAGTGGACGTGGCCGTCGTCGAGGCGTATTTCGGCGCCCGCACCGCGCGGCGCCAGGTCGAAGCCGAGCGCAAGGGACTTGCCACCGCGCAGCGCGCCCTGCGCCAGGCCGAGGCCGGTTTCGAGCAGGAACTGATCCCGCCGGTCGACGTGCTCAGCGCGCGTACGCGGGTCTCGGAAATGCAGGCGCGGGTCGCGGCGGCCCGGGCGCGCGTGGTCGGCGCGCACGCCGTCCTGCGCCAGGTGCTGGGCACCGACGCGGATGTCGAGCTGACCCTGACCGACCCGGTCCCGCGGCCGAAGCCGCCGGCGGCCCAAGCGCCCGAGCGCCGGCAGGTGCTGTCCGGCAGACGCGATCTGCGGGCGCTGGAGCAGGGCGTGGAAGCGGCCGAATACGGCGTCAAGCGCGCCCGCTCGGCGTGGATTCCCGATCTCAACCTCTATGCCCGCTATGACCGGGTCGACGCCAACGATCCGCTGGATTTCAACGAAACCGGGTGGCTTGTCGCGCTGAACCTGCGCTGGACCCCGTTCCTCGGCTTCAGCCAGGTCGGCGCCGTTGACGAGGCCGAGGCCACGGAAGCCGAAACGCGGGCGCAGCTGCGGGCCCTGCGCCAGCAGGCCTGGGCCGAGGCGCGCACCGAACACGCCAACTGGAGGGCTGAAGTCGAGGGCTGGCAAAGCGCATCCAGTGGCGTTGCGGACGCCCAGGAAGCCTTGGCATTGACAGAAGCGCGCTATGCCGAGGGCCTCGACGACATCACCGCGCTGTTGCGCGCCCAGGCCGAGGAACTGGCCGCGCGCACGCGCGAGATCAACGCGCGCTTCAACGCGGTGGTCGCCGCCGAGCGTTACCGGCTTGCCGTCTCCAGCGACAGCCCGGGGGTGCGGCCATGATCATTCTGCCGCGGCGACCCGGCGGTGCGCGCGCCGGCGGCCGGGCGACGCAACGCTTGGGCCTGCCGGGCGTCCTGCTGCTGGCGCTGCTGGCAGCCTGCGGCGGGGATCCGGATACCGGCGGTCGCGATGCCGGGGACGGCGCTTGGCGCGAAGCGATGACGGTTCGGACCTTCGTCGTCGGCCAACCCGCCGAGGTCCTCC
>JAGXKW010000073.1 GCA_018334995.1 Wenzhouxiangellaceae bacterium | reverse complement strand
CGGTTCTCGGCGGCGCCGTGGCGCTGATCGAGCCGGCCTGCAATACGCTTGCCTACTTCGTCCACGAGCTGGCCTGGGAACGCCGCGCCGGGCGCAGGCGGCGCGAGGCCGGGTTCAGCGCCTGACGGTAGCGAGCTGCGACAGCAGCGCGCGGCCGTCCGGCGCACCGGGATCTTGCAGGAACGCGGCCATCCGTTCGCGGCATCGGCCGGCGTGGGTCCGCACCAGGACGGCCTTGATCGCGGCGATCTGGCCCGGCGGCATGCTGAACTCGCCGATGCCCAGGCCGAGCAACAGCGGTATGTATTCCGGATCACCGGCCAGTTCGCCGCAGATCTGTGCCGGCCGACCGGCCGCCCGCGCGCCGCGCACGATCCGCGACAGCATTTCGATGACCGGTCGGCTGGCCGGGTCGAACAGGTGGCTGACCAGCTCGTCCTGGCGGTCGACGGCGAGTACGTACTGGATCAGATCGTTGCTGCCGATCGATATGAAATCGAGCTGCGCGGCCATCTCGCAAGTCAACAAGGCGGCGGCGGGCGTCTCGATCATGCCCCCGACCTCGATCTCCGGATCGGGCTGGACGCCGGCCCGCTGAACCTGCTCGCGGCTGAGCGCGATCAGTTCGCGCGCCTGGGCGATCTCGTCGATCCGGCTCAGCATCGGCAGCAGTATGCGCACCGGACCATGGGCGGACGCGCGCAAGATCGCCCGCAGCTGAACCTGGAACAGCTCACGCATCGCAAGCGACATCCGGATCCCGCGCAGGCCCAGGGCCGGGTTGGGTCCGCTCAAGTGCTGCATTTCGGCCGGCAGCTTGTCGCCGCCGGCGTCCAGCGTGCGAATCGTCAGCGGCCTGCCCTGCAGTTGGTCGACCGCGTCGCGATACACCTCGAACTGGGCCTGCTCGTCGGCCATGTCCTTGCTCGCGAAGATGAATTCCGTGCGCATCAGTCCAACCCCGACTGCGCCACTGGAACGGCAACGCTCGATCTCTTCTGTTACTTCGGCATTGCCGAACAGCCGGAAGCGCTCGCCGTCGGCCGTCCGGTCCGGCTCGCCGAGCACGCGCTGCAGATTGCGCCGGTTGCGCCGGAACAGGGCCATTTTTTCGGCATAGTGGCCGTGCAGGCGCTCGTCCCGGGTGGCCAGCACGATGCCGTAGTGGCTGTCGAGAATCAGCGGCTCGCCTTCGCGCAGCAGACGCTGGGAGCGATGCACGGCGACCACCATCGGAATTCCGAGCCCGCGCGCGACGATCGCGGCATGCGACCAGATGCTGCCGTGTTCGGTCACCAGTCCGGCGACGCTGCGCTGGTGCAGCGCGGCGAGCTCGGCCGGGCTGAGCGCATCGGCGAGCACGACGGTCTCGTCGAGCTGGTGCGGCACGCGATCGTCGAGCACGCCGGCCGGCTGCTCGGCCAGCTGACGCTGCATCAGGCGCACGACCTGGTCGAGATCTTCGATGCGCAGCGCCAGGTACTCGTCCTCGATGCGCTGGAATTCCCGACGCAACAAGGCCGCCTGTCGGTCCAGCGCCCATTCGGCGTTGATATTCTCGCCGCGGATGCGGCGCGCGGCCTCGCCGAGCAGCATGTCGTCGTCGACCATCATGCGATGGGCCTGAAGCAGCTCCGCGGCCGAATCCCGGCGTTCGCCGCCCAGCTCCCTCTCCATGCGCGACAGCTCTTCCTTGCACCGGCGCGCCGACTGGTGCAGCCGGTCGACTTCGATCGAGACGTCGCCGGGCTCGAGCTCGTATTCCGGCAATTCCAGCTCGCCGGATGAAAACAGGTGCGCATGGCCGATGGCAATCCCGTCGGACACGCCGGTGCCGCTGAGCGAGAAGATCATTCGCCCTCTCCGAAGCGGTCCTCGACCAGCGCCACCAGCGCGGCCAGCGCTTCGTCCTCGTCGGGGCCGGCGCACTCGATCTCGAGTTCGGTCTCGACCGGGGCGGCCAGCATCAGGACGCCCATGATGGACTTGGCGTTGACCCGGCGCCCATCGCGCACCAGCCAGACCTCGCTCTCGAAGCCGGCCGCGGTATTGACCAGCTTGCTGGCCGCACGCGCATGCAGCCCCAGCCGATTGCACAGTACTACCCGGCTAGTCTTCATGGTCGGCTCCGATGAACGTTGCCGCCTGTGCCCCGTGCGCCGCGAGTTCTGCCAGGGCCGCAGCGGGCTGCCGATCATGATTGAGCGCGCGCAGCAGCATGGGAAGATTCAGCCCGGTCAGCACCGGCGCGCCCGGCAGTGTCCGGGCCACCGCGGCAATCGCCAGGTTGTGCGGCGTCGCGCCCGGCAGGTCGGTCATCACCAGCGGCGGACTGGATCCGTCCCAGGCCTGGAGCAGCTCGATCAGTCGCCGCTTGGCCGCTTCCGGGTCGTCCTGCGGGTCGACCGGAAAGATGGTCAGCTCGATCCTGCGGTCGAGAATGGTATCGGCCACCGACCGCATGGCTTCGCCGATGCCGGTGTGCGCAACGATTACCAGATCGGTCATTGAATCAACTCCCGGTGATGCGTGGTCACATCCAGCCCGGCGGCGCGCCAGCGCTGGGCCAGCCTGTCGACCAGGTAGACGGAGCGGTGCTTGCCGCCGGTACAACCGATGGCGATGGTCAGATGACTGCGCTGTTCTTCGGCCCAGACCGGCAGCCAGCGGCGCACGAAACGGTCGACGTCGTCGGCGAATTCCTCCACCATCGGCTCGGCGCCAAGGAAATCACCCACCGGCTGCTCCAGCCCGGTGCAGGCGCGCAAATCGGGCTGCCAGTGCGGATTGGGCAGGCAGCGGGCATCGAATACCAGGTCGACGTCGCGCGGCACGCCCTTCTTGAACGCAAACGACTCGAGCACCAGGCTGGAAATCTGCGGGTCGACGGCCGGCTTGACCAGGTTGCGGATGCTGCGCCGCAGTTCGTGGATGTTGCTGTCGCTGGTGTCGATCACGTGGCTGGCCTGCTCGGCCAGCGGTTCCATGATCCGCCGTTCTTCTTCGATGGCCTGCCCGAGCGTGCGTTCGCTGCCCAGCGGATGCCGGCGGCGGGTCTCGGAAAAGCGTCGAATCAGGACTTCATTCTCGGCGGTCAGGAAGATCAGTTCGGCCGGCCGCGCCAGGCCGGCGATCAGCCCGGGCAGGCGCGCCAGTTCCTCGGGCCCGGCACGTGCATCGATGCCCACCGCAAGCCGCCGGTATCGCTCGGGCTCCGACTCGATATGCGCCGCCAGCGCGGGCAGCATCGCGCCCGGCAGGTTGTCCACGCAGTAATAGCCGTGATCTTCCAGCGCGTTGAGCGCAACCGACTTGCCGCTGCCCGAGAGTCCGCTGATGAGGATCAGCGGCTGGGTCCGGTCGTCACTCATGGCGCATGAACCTTCCGTGGCGCTGCAGAAAGTCGGCCGTGGCATCGAAGCCCTTCATCCGGAGCATGAAATTGCGCACCGCAGCCTCGGCGATCACCGCCAGGTTGCGCCCCGGCAGCACCGGAAGCAGGATGCGCGGTATATCGAGATCGAGAACGCGCGAGGTTTCCGAGTGACCGGCGAGCCGATCGACACTGGATTCTTCTCCGCGCTGCGGATGGTGGAGGTGCAGGATCAGGCGCAGGAACTTGTTGGGCTTGACCGCCGCATCGCCGAACATGCGGCGCACGTTGAGCACGCCCAGCCCACGCACTTCGAGACAGTCGCGCAGCACCTCCGGGCAGGTGCCGTCGATGATGTCGGGGGTCATCTGGGTGAACTCCGGACTGTCGTCGGCGATCAGCCGGTGGCCGCGGGTGAGCAGTTCCAGCGCCAGCTCGCTCTTGCCGGCGCCGGCGTCCCCGGTGATCAGCACGCCCAGGGTGAAGATTTCCATGAACACGCCGTGCACCACGACGCGGTGCGCGAGCGCCCTCGCCACCTGGTACTGCAGCGTGGAAACCAGCTCCCACCCGGGCCGCGCGGAACGAAGCAATGGCGTTTCATTGTCGCGCGCAAGTTCCTCGAGATCGTCCCCGATATCGCCGCCGCCGGCCACGATGAGCGCCGCGGGTCGCTCGGCACAGATCTCGGCGATGGTTTCCCAGCGCTTCTTGGCGCCGAGCTGATCGAGCCAGGTCAACTCTTCGCGGCCCAGCACCTGGATCCGGTTCGGGTGGATCAGGTTGAGATAGCCCACCAGCGACGGGCGCGCCCGGAAACTGGCGACCGACAGCGCGCGTTTGTCGGCGTGGCGACGACCGCTGATCCAGCGCAGGTCGAGCTTGTTGCCGAAGCGCTCGACCAGGTCGGAGACCGTCAGTTCGTTCATTACCGGCTCTCGGTGTCGGCAAATTCGCCGAGAAGCGCCAGCAAGCTCCGATAATCGGCCACCTCGCGCAATCGTTCGCGCCGCTCGGCGCTGCTGAACAGCTCGGCAATGGCGGCCAGCAGCTTCAGGTGCGTATCGCTGCAGCGCGCAGGCACGGCCAGGGCGAAGAAGAGGTCGACGCTGGCATTGTCCGGGCTGTCGAATTCCACCGAGCGCTTGACCCGCAGGAAGGCGCCGGACACATCGTCCTGTTCGACGCGGCAATGCGGAATCGCCACGCCGTGGCCGAGCCCGGTCGAGCCCAGGCGCTCACGCTGGCACAGCGCCTCGAACACGTCTCTGCTGCCGGCCGCGCCCTCGTCGCGAGAAAGCAGTTCGGCGGCCTTTTCGAGCACGGATTTCTTGCTTGCCAGGTTGTAGTCCAGCGCAACCCGGTCGGCGCTGAGCAGGTCGGCAAGCGGCATGGTGACTGCCATGATCGGATCTCGGAGCCTGGTGGCCCGGCAGCAAGCCCTGAAGCAGGGTCAGCCGGCCTCGGCCGGTCGGTCGTTCCTGTGGTGGTCGGTAACCCTGCCCTTGTGACGGCGAACCTGGCGGTCGAGCTTGTCGGCAAGCTTGTCGATCGCCGCATACATGTCTTCGGAAACCGCCTGGGCGTGGATGGGGTTGGTGCGGCCACCGACGCCGATGGTACCTTCGGCGGTGTGGTCGACCTTCTCGAGACGCAGGACGATATGGGCGCTGGTCAGGTTGTCGAAGTGGCGCTGCAGACGCTCCAGTTTCTCGGTCACGTAGGCTCTCAACGCCTGGGTCACTTCCACGTTCTGTCCACTGATGTCGAGCTGCATCGCGTAATCTCCTGTTTCGATTGAGGGCTTCCAGGCCCCGCACGCTCGTGAGCAGCGGCGGCGGAAGCCGGGTACTTCACGTTCAATGGTATACCAGCGCGCGAATTGATTCAGCCTGCCGTCTTCACGGAACCATCCGTCGACGCCGCGAAGAATTGCCGATCCCCAGCTGCTCGCGATACTTGGCGACCGTACGGCGAGCGAGCAGCAGACCCTTGTCCGCCAGTGCCTCGACCAGCGCCTGGTCCGACAGCGGATGGTCGGGATCCTCGGCGCGAATCAGCTGTTCGAGCTGCGCGCGCACGGCAGTCGCCGAGACTTCGCCGCCGTCGCGGGTGGCGATGGCCACCGAAAAGAAATGCTTCAGTTCCAGCGTGCCGCGCGGGGTGTGAATGTATTTGCCGGTCGTCGCGCGCGAGACCGTGGATTCATGCACCTCGACGAGCTCGGCGATTTCCTTTTGCAAAAGCGGCTGCATGGCCACGTCGCCGTACTCGAGAAAACCGGCCTGGTGCTGAACGATGGCGTGCACGACCGATCTCAGCGTGTGATTCCGGAGCTCCAGCGAACTGATCAGCCATTGCGCCTGCTGCAATTGCTCGCGCAGGTAATCGCGATCCTTGCCGGCAGTGGACTTGATCAACTCGCTGTAGGCGCGGTTGATCTTCAGCGTGGGTTCCTGGCCGCGATTCAACGTGACCCGCCAGCCTTCCCCGTCCGGATGAATCCAGGCATCGGGCACGATATAGTCCTGGTCGTCGCGCGAGAACCTCAGGCCCGGGCGTGGATCCAGCCGACGGATGACGGCCATCGCCTGGTCGATTTCCGCCTGGCTGAAACCCGAATTTTTTCGGATGACGGTCGGGTCGCCGGAACGCAGCGCTTCGAGCTGATGTTCGATCAAGTGTTCGGCCAGGCCGCGGCCGGGCGTCCCGGTCGGCAGGGCCCTGAGTTGAATGCAGAGACACTCCTGCAGCGAGCGCGCCGCAACGCCGACCGGCTCGAAATGCTGCACGCGCTCGAGCACGGCGGCCACTTCCGCGGTCGTGACCAGGTATTCGGGCGCCAACGAGGCGCGCAAGGCCTTGATATCGTCGTACAGGAACCCGTCTTCGTCCAGGGCGTACACGATGGCCCGCGCGATGGCCTCGTCGGTGTCGGAGAAACCGGCCAGGTTGACCTGCCACAACAGGTGCTGATACAGCGAATCATCGCCCGGGTCGCTGATGAAGCGGTCGTAGTCGGGGGCGTCGGCAACCTCGGAAAACCCTTCCGGAAGATCGTTCCAGCGATAGTCGTCCCGGTTGAAGTCGATGGTCTCTGCCGAGCGATCGGTTTCCTCGGTGCGCTCGGTGTCGGCCGGCGCGTCGGCTTCGGGCGTCTCCGGTTCCAGCTCCAGCAGCGGATTGGTCTCCAGCGCCTGCTCGATATGCTCGCGCAGTTCCACCCGGTTGAGCTGCAGCAGCGCGATGGCCTGGCGCAATTGCGGGGCAAGCTTGAGCTTGTGTCCGAGTTTGAGCTTGAGACCGGTCGCCATTGCCATGGCGGCATTGTAGGACAAAGCCGCCGGCACGGGAATCCGGCCGGGAACGCTTCAATGCCGCACCGGACCGGAATCGACGCGGGCAGCGCCGCGCCCCCGCGTCATCCCGGAAACGAGGCGCACAGCGCCGCGCGTTTTCGGTCGCGGTCGAATACCGCGCCTAAGGCAGGTGTTCGAGGACGCGCCCTCGGATCGGCGCGATCGGATCGCGCCGGATGAAATTCTGCACGATTTCAAGATAGGCCGGGTGGCGCTCGAGCAGGGCATGCATTGCGTCTTCGCCCGGCCCCAGGCCCAGCGGCCCGAAACTGGCCGCACCCTGGTGGGCCACGAAGGCGTCGTCGCACAGCACGTGTCGCCAGCCGGCTTCGGCCGCACGCATGCACCAGTCGTTTTCCTCGCCGTAGCCGCGCCCGAACGCCTGCTCGTCGAACCCGCCGATGCGCTCGATGCACGCGCGCCGCATGTACATGCAGAAACCCACCGCGGTCGGCAGATCCGGGTATTGCGGCGGGCCGGCGCGCCGGCAGGCCAGCGCCCAGGCCTCCGGGTCTTCCGGCATCGGCGCGGGCTTGCATAATTCCGGCAGCGAAGCGATCTCGCCGTTGTTGGTGAACGGCGTGATCGAGGCGATGGCCGGGTCGGAATCGGCGCAGTGACGGAACCGTTCCAGCCAGTCCCCGGCCGGAATGGTGTCGGAGTTGAGCAGCACCACGTCGCGCGCGCCGGCCGCGCGCATCCCCTGGTTGGCGGTGGCCACGAAACCCCGATTGTCCGGCCGGCGGATCACGCGCCAGCCCGCGGCCAGTTCGTCCAGCGCTTCGCCCGCGGCCGGGTCGGTGGACGCGTCGTCGATGACGATGACCGGCACGTCCGCGGCAACCGTCGCGCGCACCGCCGCCAGGCAGCGCCGGAGCTGCTCGGCGGCATTGAACACCGGAATGACGATCGCCGGGGTTTCGCTCACGACGAGCTGCGGCCGCCGGCGCGCCAGGCGTGCGGCAGGTAGACCAGGCCGAGCGCCCGGGTTCTGCCGCGTACCGTGAATTCGGTTTCGACGGTATCGTGCACCCGCAGTCCCTCCGGATCCATGGCGTGCGCGCGCACCGCGTAGCCGCCCGGCAGCAGGTTCAGTTCGGGGAACTCGAGCACGATCTCGAAACGTCCCTCGCCCAGCGGCTCCGGCAGAAAATCGTCGTGGTCGCTGGCCACGCCGTAGACCGGCGTCCCGTCGGCGCGAACCAGCCCCACCAGGGCGACCGGCGCGCGGTCGTCGGGCGCCTGCAGTTCCAGCCGCACCATCAGGCGGTCGCCGGTTTCCAAGCTGACCGGCCCCGAATCCGGCGCGGGTTCCAGCGCCACCTTCGCGACCCGGCAGGCGGCTTGCGACGGCGCCGGGCGCGTCTCCTTGTTTTTCGCATCCTTGCGCTCGTGCCAGGCCAGGTAGGCCTGGGTGACATCGAACACTTCGCCGACGGCCCGGGCCGACCCGTCGTGCAGCCAGATCGCGTGCTTGCACAGCTTCTGGACCTGGTACATGTTGTGCGAGACCATCAGCAGGGTGCCGCCGTCGGCCAGGTAGTCCTCGACCCAGCGGATGCATTTCTTCTGGAACGACTCGTCGCCGACGGCCAGCACCTCGTCGGTGATCAGCAGGTCCGGGCGCACGGACGCCACGATCGCGAAACCCAGCCGCACCACCATGCCCGAGGAATAGTGCTTGATCGGCTCGTCGATGGCCTTGCCGATATCGGCAAACGCCAGGATGTCGTCCAGGCTGGCGTCGATCTGCTCGCGCGAAAGCCCGAGAAACGCGGCGTTCATGCGCAGGTTCTCCATGCCGGTATAGTCCGGCTCGAAGCCCGCGCCCAGTTCGAGCAGCGCCGAGATGCTGCCGTTGACCTCGATCCGGCCGCTGCTGGGCGCAAGCACGCCGGTGATCATCTTCAGCAGCGTGGACTTGCCGGCGCCGTTGCCGCCGATGATGCCCATCGATTCGCCCCTGCGGATCTCGAACGATAGCTCGTCGAGCACCCGCGTGCCGCCGGCGGCCCGGCCGCGCAGCAGCAGATCCCAGAACGCCCGAAACCGGCCGGGTTGCGCCGCGGCCGGCGGATAGCGTTTTTCGACACGCTCGACCCGGAGCAGCGGCGGCGTCACAGAAAGTCCTCGAAGTACGGCGCCATTCGACGGAAAAAGGCCAGGCCGAGCAGATACGCCGCGACCGAAACGGCGAGCATCACCAGCGTCGTGACACCCGGCAGCGCCTGGCCCTCGAGCAGGGCCGCGCGCAGATCGGTCATCAGGCCGGCCAGCGGGTTGGCGAACACCAGGATCTGGAGCTCCTCGGGCAGGTACTCGGGCGAATACAGAATCGGGGTCAGGAAAAACCACAGCATCAGCAGCGTCGGCAACAATTGCTGAATGTCGGCGAAGAACACGCGCAGCGTGGCGGCGAAAAGGCCGAGCGCGTTGGACAGCAGCATCATAACGACCAGCACCAGTGCGCCGTTGACGAAACCGGCCGGGGTCAGCGCAATGCCGAGCAGCGCCATGACAACAAGTACCACGACATACCCGGCCAGCTGGAGCACAAACGCGGCCGTGGCGCTGCTGATCGCCAGCAGCTCACGCCGCATCGGCACCTTGCTGATCAGCCCGGCGTGCTGCGGCATGCTTTCGCTGGCGCGCATGATGCCCTCGGAAAAGCCCAGCCAGGGCCACAGCGCAATCGCCAGCCAGGCGACGAACGGCATATCCAGGCCGCTGGGCGCGCGCGCGTCGAA
>JAGXKW010000072.1:3233-9537 GCA_018334995.1 Wenzhouxiangellaceae bacterium | reverse complement strand
AGTCCCAGGAAGGCGAAGAAGCCGATGACGTCGGTGACCGTGGTGACGAACGGACCGGACGCCAGCGCCGGGTCGATATTGAGCTTGTCCAGCGCGATCGGGATCAGGATGCCGCCCACCGCGGCGGCGACCAGCGTCAGAAGCATCGCTACGGCGATGACCACCGCCAGCATGGGCACGCCGAACCAGAACCCGGCGACGGCTGCCATCAGCAGGCCGAACAAAAGGCCGTTGATCGCGCCCACCATGATTTCACGCCAGCTCACGCGCAGCGCGTTGCTGGCCGTCAGCTCGCGGGTGGCGATCGAGCGCACCGCCACGGTCATGGTCTGGGTGCCCGCGTTACCGCCCATGGAGGCCACGATCGGCATCAGCACGGCCAGCGCGACCAGCTGGTCGATGCTGTCGGCGTACAGGTTGATGACGACCGACGCCAGGATGGCCGTGACCAGGTTGACCAGCAGCCACACGGCACGCCCCCTGGTCGTCTGAAAAACGGTGTCGGCCAGGCTGGAATCCTCGGCCACTCCAGCCAGGCGCAGCATGTCCTCTTCGTGTTCTTCGTCGAGTACGGCCATGGCGTCGTCGATGGTGATGACCCCGACCAGGCGGCCGTTTTCGTCGACTACCGGCGCCGAGATCAGGTGATAGTGGTTGAACAGGTAGGCGACCTCGGATTCGGCGTCGGTGACGGTCACCGTGCGGAAGCTGGGCTCTACGATGTCCATCAGCTTGTGGTCGCGCTTCGACGACAGCAGCCTTCCGAGCGCGACGTAGCCGGCCGGCTTCATCGTCGGCGAGACCAGGATGACGTGGTAGAACTGGTCCGGCAGTTCCTCGGCGTTGCGCACGAAATCGATCGCCTGACCCACCGTCCAGTCCTCGGGCAGTGCGACCAGTTCGCGCTGCATCAGGCGACCGGCCGAATACTCCGGGTAGGAAAGCGAGCTTTCCACGCCGATGCGGTCGACGGCCTCGAGCACGCCCAGGATCCGGGTCTGCTGGGCCTCTTCCAGGTCCTCGACCAGGTCGACGACGTCGTCGGAATCAAGGTCCTTGATCGCCTCGGCCAGCACCTGCGGCGGGAGCGCCGTCAGCAGCGGTTCGCGGATCGATTCCTCGAGCTCGGAAAGCACCTCGCCGTCGATGTTCTCGCCCCAGACCTCGACCAGGGCTTCGCGGTCGGAAGACCCGATCTGTTCGATCAGGTCGGCGACGTCGGCGGCATGCAGCGGCTCGAGCAGATCACTGACCTGGTCGGCGTCGCCGGTCTCGACTGCGTCCAGCACGGAATTGACCAGTTCCCGATCGAGTACTTCCCGGCCTTCTTCGGCGTCGTCGTGCAGTTCCGTTTCCATCATTGTTCTCCAGTCCGCTGGCAGTCCTGCATCCGCGGTTTTCCGGGTCGAAGCAGGACAGGCGCCATTATCCGTTCAAACGGCGCTCGCGCCAAGACGCGACCGCAAAATGAGGCCTCTGGGTCTATACTCGCTGCTGACCTCGATTCTGCCCGGTTTGACGTCGGATAAGGTGCTCCGATTTTCCCCGGGAACCCCTGGAGATGGTTTGGGCCAGCGCCCAATCGCCATCTTCCCCACGAATGCAGGAACAACAGCACATGTTGAAGACCATCGGCCTGATCGGCGGCATGAGTTGGGAATCGACGGTTCCGTATTACCGTCGCATCAATCAGCGCGTAGCTGCGCGCCTGGGCGGCCTGCATTCGGCGCGCATACTTCTGCACAGCGTCGATTTCTTCGAGATCGAACGAATGCAGTCGGCCGGGGAATGGGATCGCGCCGGCGACATGCTGGCCGGGATTGCATGCGGGCTGGAGGGCGCCGGTGCCGATTTGCTGGTCCTGTGCACCAACACCATGCACGTGGTCGCCGACCGGATTCGGGAAGAGACCCGGATTCCCTTTCTGCACATTGCCGACGCAACCGCCGAAGCCATCGCAGCGGCCGGGATGACCACCGTCGGATTGCTGGGCACGCGCTTTACCATGGAGCGGGATTTCTATAGCGGCCGGCTGGCCGAAGCGGGCGGCCTGCGTGTGCTGACGCCGCCCGAATCGGACCGCGAGATCGTCCACCGCGTGATCTTCGATGAGCTTTGCCAAGGCCAGGTCCGGCCGGAATCACGCGCCGAATATGTCCGCATCATCTCCGATCTTGCTGCCAACGGTGCCGAAGGTGTCGTTCTTGGCTGCACCGAAATCGGGTTGCTGGTGCAGCCGGACGACGTCGACGTCCAGCTGTTCGATACGGCCAGCATTCACGCCGATGCCGCGGCCGCGTGGGCTCTTCGCGATCCCTGATTAAGCGCGGATTAACCGCTTGGACGGCTAGCCGAGCCGGGCGCTGCAAATCCGGTCTCGGCGATCATCGAAAAACCGTCGTCGAACAGGTCGATGCGGCGGCTTCCGCCCGGAATCCGAACAAAAAAGCACGCTCGCAACCCCCGAAAACCGGAGGCAACGGGTCAAGAGTCGAGCCGGAACGTCACGCCGGCGTGTGCTTCAAGGCGTTCCATCAGCTTGCCGTCCAGGGCGGTCGCCGGGGTCCAGAAACCGCCGGCGATTTCGTCGCCGATGTCGCACGCCAGGCATAGCGCGGCCTCGCCGATCATTTTCGAAGTCGAGCCGTAGCCCGGGTCGCGGTCGCCCTTGACCCGTGCTTGCAGGGACTGGCCTTCGGCGGTTCGGCCCTCGACCGCGATGTTGAAGAAGCCCGCCTCGCGCTGCTCGGGCGAAGGGCCTTCGCCTGGCTTGGGCAGCACCATTTTCTTGAGCAACGCGCGTGTCGGGCCCATGGCCGAGCCGAGCGCGAAAGCGCCCATCCCCAGCGAGACCATGGTCGCCTTGGCCCGGCCGCCGATGCCCTTGCCCGTGAGAACCGCCTCGTCGTAGCGAAAGCCCTTGCCGTAGGCGTAATCCTGTAGCGCGTTGGCGCGGTGGACCACCCGGGTGTTGATCGCGGCCATGATGAACGGCGCCATCCAGCTGCCGATGGCGGCGTCGAACTTCGGACCGCTGACGTAGGGTTGGCGCGGCCCCTTGCGCGCGTCCGGCGGGCACAGTGCAAAGGGGTTTTTCAGCACCCTGGCCGTCTCCGCATCGCGCCGGGATTCCTCGACGATGTTGAGCATGCTGGCAAAAGTGCCGCCGCTCAAGCCCCCTTTGGCTGCCTTGACGCGCAGGCGCACGCGCTCCAACGGCTTGCCGAACTTTTCCCGGGCGGCATTCTGCAGGAACCATACCCCCAGGTCGGAAGGAATCGAATCGAAGCCGCAGCAGTGCACGATGCGTGCGCCGCTTTTTTCGGCGGCCTCGGCGTATCGGTCGATCATGTTGCGCATCCACGGTACTTCACCGGAAAGGTCGCAGTAGTCGGTGCCGTGCTCGCAGCATGCGGCCACCAGTTCCGAACCGTGCAGTGCGTAGGGCCCGACGGTGGTGCAGACCACGCGCGTTTTCTGCACCAGCGAATCCAGCGAGGCGCGGTCGTGGCTGTCGGCGGTGATCAGCGGCAGTCCAGCAGCATTTTCGCCGAGCCCGGCCCGGACTTCCTCGAGCCTGGCCTGGTTGCGTCCGGCCAGCGCCCAGCGCAGATCGCCGTCGGTACCGTGTCGGGCCAGCAGATGTTCGGCCACGAGGCGGCCGGTGAAACCGGTTGCCCCCATGACGACCAGATCGAATTCGCGCGCTTGAGCCATCTTTTTCCCAGTGGTTGAATCAGGCGCCTACCTTAACGCAGGGCGAGCGCGGAGCCGCAGAGAAAGCCGGGCTGCAGACCCCAATCGCGCGCTAAGCCGCAGTTTGCGGTAACGGCCGGCGGCTTGGTCGGGATTGCTGGTGCGTTTCGCTGCGCTCAACGCATCCTACGCGGGCATTAGTGGGCTTTGGGCAATCGTGGGTTTGCAGGGTGCGTTGAGCGCAGCGAATACGCACCATTTGTTTGCCTGGCTCAAGCCAGCGCATCCAGGCCCAGGTCGAGGTTGGGGGCCGAATGGGTGATCGCGCCGACCGAGATCACGTCCACGCCAGTCTCGGCAATGGCGCGGACGGTCTCGAGATCGACGCCGCCGGAGGCTTCCAGCGTCGCGCCGGTGCCGGCGGCCTGTCCGACCGCAGCGCGCAGCTCGGCGAGCGCGAAGTTGTCCAGCAGAATGCTTTCGGCACCGGCATCGAGCGCCTCGCCCAACTGGTCCAGCCGGTCGATCTCGACCGCGATGCGGGTCATGTGGCCGGCCACCGTGCGTGCGCGTCGAACGGCCTCGGCGACGCCGCCGCAGACGGCGACGTGGTTGTCCTTGATCAGCACCGCGTCGTCCAGCCCGAAGCGATGCGAGGCGCCGCCGCCGGCCGCCACGGCGGCCAGTTCCAGCGCTCTCAGGCCCGGGGTGGTCTTGCGCGTGTGCGCAATGCGCGCCGCCGTGCCGTCGACGGCATCGACGTAGGCGCGGGTGAGCGTGGCAATGCCGCTCAGGCGTCCCAGGAAATTCAATGCGGTGCGCTCGGCGGTCAGGATCGAAGCCGCCGGGCCCGAGAGCACGGCGATGCAGTCGCCGTCCACGAGCGGCTGGCCGTCGTCCAGGCGCCATTCGGCTTCGATGCGCCGGTCGACCTGGTTCAGGGTCTCTTCGGCCGCGGCCCGGCCGGCCAGCACGCCGGGCCGGCGCGCGCGGAGCTCGAAGCGCGCCTGGATCGCCGGCGAGATCGTGGCCTGGCTGGTCACGTCGCCGCGACCGCCCAGATCCTCGGCGAGCGCGAGCGCGACGCGTTCGCGGATCACCGCCGCGGCTGGCCTGGTCACGCTCATGTTCAGGCCGCCCCGCGTCGCTGCGCCTTGCCCGGCAACAACGGTTCCAGCCGCTCCAGGTTGAGTTCGGTATGCGTGACCGGCGCCGTCTGGCCGGGGAAGTCGCTGCGCGCGTGCGCGCCGCGGCTTTCCTCGCGCAGCAGCGCGCCGGCCGCGACGAAGCGCGCGGCGATCAGTGCGTCGCTCGCACCGTGTTCGTGCACCAGTGCCTCGATGCCTTCGGCAAGCGATTGCAGACCGTTGCCGTCGCGCTCGACCCCGGCGTGCCGGGCCATGGCGCGGCGCAGTGGGTGAAGTCGGGCATCCGGCAGTTCCGGCACGAGGCCTTCCGGCCGGCCCGAGCCGAAATGCAGGTCGGAATCGCTGTCCTGGATGTTCAGGGCGGCGCGGCGTCCGGTGACCAGCGCGTCGAGAAGCGAGTTCGACGCCAGGCGGTTGGCGCCGTGCACGCCGGTACAGCCCGCTTCGCCGATGACATAAAGCCCCGGGATCTCGCTGAATCCGTTGCTGTCGGTGGCCACGCCGCCCATGTGGTAATGCTCGGCCGGGGCGACCGGGATCGGGCTGCGGCGCGGATCGATGTCGGCGCTCATGCAGGCCTCGTAAACGGTTGGGTAACGGTCCGGGAATTCGTCGCCGACGGCTTCGGTGGCATCGAGAAACGCGCCCCGCCCGGCCTGGATCTGTTGGTGTACGGCGCGCGCGACCACGTCGCGCGGGGCCAGCTCGGCATCCGGATGCCCCCCGGTCATGAAGCGCTGCCCGCTGGCGTCGACCAGGATCGCGCCTTCGCCGCGCAATGCTTCAGTGGCCAGCGGCGCCGGCTCGCGGCCGATCGCAATGGCGGTTGGGTGAAACTGCACGAACTCCGGATCACGGACGAACGCGCCCAGCCGCGCCGCCCAGGCCAGTGCCTGGCCGCGGTTGCCGGCCGGATTGGTGGTGGTCGCGTACAGTCCGCCCAGCCCGCCGGTCGCGACAACGGTCGCGCGGGCCGGGAGTTGATGCAGGGTCCCGCCCTGGTCCTGGGCCAGAACGCCGCGACAGCCGTGGTTGCCGCGCGGCAGCAAGGCCCGGCCAAACCAGCCTTCGCGGATCTCGATATGGGTCGAAGCCCGTGCTGCCTGCACCAGCGCGTCCAGGATGGCCTTGCCGGCCTGGTCGCCGTTGACGCGGGCGACGCGCGCGCGACCGTGCGCCGCTTCCTTCGACAGCGCCCAGCTGCCGTCCGGGCGATGGTCGAAGGCCACGCCCAGGGCCTCCAGCGCGCGCACCTCTTCGGGGGCGGCTTCGGCGAGCACGTGTGCCGCGGCCTCGTCCGACAATCCGGCGCCGGCGGCAATGGTGTCTTCGGCATGCAGTTGCGGGCTGTCGTCGGCGCCCAGCGCGGCGGCGATCCCGCCCTGGGCCCAGCCGGTGGCCGATTCCCCGCCCAGCGAATTGCCGGCCAGCAGCACCACCGGCAGCGGTGCGGCATGCAG
>JAGXKW010000072.1:0-2716 GCA_018334995.1 Wenzhouxiangellaceae bacterium | reverse complement strand
TCGTGCACCTCGCAGGCACCCTGCCAGGTCAGGATGCGTATGTCGGTCTGGCTGGCGACGTTCTTGGCCAGGTATTCGTCGGGAATCATGATGACCGTGTCGCTGTTCCACCGCGCGGCCATCGCTTCGACTACCTGCACCGCGTTCGACGAGGTGCAGCAGATGTCGGATTCGGCCTTGACCTCGGCCGACGTGTTGACATAGGTCACGATCGGCGTGTCCGGGTAGGCTTCCCGGATCCGGCGCACGTCCGCGCCGGTGATCGAGGCGGCCAGCGAGCACCCGGCGCGCAGGTCCGGGATCAGCACGGTTTTTTCCGGCGACAGGATCTTGGCCGTCTCGGCCATGAAGTGCACGCCGGCCTGGACGATGACGTCGGCGTCGGCCTCGGCGGCCAACTGCGCCAGCTTGAGCGAATCGCCGGTGGCATCGCCGACGCAGTTGAAGATTTCCGGCGTCATGTAATTGTGCGCCAGGATCACCGCATTGCGCTCGGCCTTGAGCCGGTTGATCGCGTCGATCAGCGGTGCATGCAGCGGCCACTCGACCTCGGGGACGACCTCGGCCAGGTCGGCGTACAGATGATCGGTTCGCGCGCGAACGCCTTGGTCGTAGCGCAGTTCGCCGGCGGCCGGCCAGTCTCGCTCGATGTAAAGTTGCGAGTTCGAAGTCATGAATATCGTCGCTTGAATTTTGTAGAAGTACCGCGGCGCGGATCGCCCCTTGCCAACCGCGCAGAGTCTATATCGGGGCCGGTGAAGCGGGATTCAAATGCCTCTTTGGTGCTCGAAATCCGCCCTGGCCGGGCAGGCTCGCAAAGCCGGCTTATCGTGGCCGATGGAGGCCGCGGTGCGGTGGATGCAAAATCACCCGTTGCAATCTTGCTGCGGGACCGGGCGCGGTATCCTGTGGGGCTCGGGGCGCCACGCGCCCGCTGAATCGAGACAGGACCGATGCCGCGTTCGACCCTCCTGGCCACCGCTTCGATTCCCGATACCGACGAGGAACTGAAGCTGCACGCGCACGCCGACCGGTTCGCGATTTCCATCGCGGGCCGCGGCGAGCTGATGAACACGCGCGTCCACGGCTCGGAAATTGCGCTGGCCCGTTTGACCTGTCGACAAATTGCCAATCGGGATGCTCCACGCCTGCTGGTCGGTGGTCTGGGGATGGGTTTTACGCTGGCCGCCGCGCTTGCCGCGCTCGGGCCGGGAGCCCGGGTCGTGGTGGCCGAATTGGTGCCCGAAGTCGTCGAATGGAATCGCGGCCTCGTCGGCGAACCTTCCGGTCACCCGTTGAAGGATCCAAGGTGCGAAGTCTTCGTCGGGGACGTCGCGCAACTGATGCGCGAGGCACCCGAAAGCTTCGACGCCATCATGATGGACGTCGACAACGGTCCCGAGGCACTGATTCGCATGCAAAACGACTGGCTGTATTCGGCTGCCGGACTGGCCGCGACCCGTCGCGCGCTCAAACCGAACGGCGTGCTCGCCGTCTGGTCGGCAGCGCCCGATCGTCGTTTCACCGCGCGGCTGGAAAAGTCCGGATTCGCGGTGAACCTGCAGACCGTGCGCCCGCATCGAAAAGGCAGGGGTGCGCGTCACTGCATCTGGTTTGCGGAGCGCAAGGTTTGAGGGCCCTGCCGGAACGGCTACGCTGCACCGGCTGAATGTTGTCGCAACCGCTTGCGCAACTGCTTGCACAACCGATCGTAACCCCACCATAACAAGCCCAGGGACGCGCCCGAAAGCAATACCGCCAGACCGAAGAATGTCCACCAGGCTGCATCATGTCGCGAAACGCCTACCAGTTCCTGCCAGGCCCACCACACGAGCCTGATGACGATGACATGGCCGAGGAAGATCGTGTAAGACGCCGGTGCCAGCCGCGCGAGCAGATTGCCGATGCGTCCGGCTGCCAGGTACGCGCCCAGGGCCAGGAATGCCAGCGGCCCGATCAGGCGCAGCAGGTTGATCAGCAGCCAGTAATGTTGCGGATCATTGCTGAATCCGTACCACGCCACCGGCAGGCAGGCGGCCAGGAAGACCAGCAATACCGATAAGGCATGGTCCCGGATCCAGTCATCGGCAATCGCCAGCCCTGGATGCGCGGCGACGAACACGCCGATGAAGAAATAAAGGTAGATATCGATACGGATGAAAAAGCCGAACTGGATGCCGGCCACCGCGCAATAGAATATCGTAGCGGCCAATAGCACCGAGGCGGGAATGTTGCGGGCCACCAATCGCCACAACGGCAATAGCAGCGCGGCAAGAAACAGTTCGCGCAGGAAATACAGCGGCGCATTGGCCGGCAGCTTCTGGTAGGCGGTCAGGGCCCTGAACCATCCTTCCAGGTTGAAAGGATAAAGCTCCAGGTCCGGCCGCATGGCGATCCCGGCCGATTGGCGGGTGTAGATCCAGACGGCCATCGGCAAACCCCAGGCAATCATCGGTACGATCAGGCGCCTGAACTTGCGCAGGGCATAAGCCGGATAACCACGATGACCGGATCCGGCGGCAGCGAGGTAACCGGAGAACACGCTCAGGGTCGGCAGGGCCGCGATCGCGATGCAACCGCTGATCAGCGCGCTGAGATAGCTTCCCGGCGAAAGGTCGACGTCGCTCAGGTCCGGCCGATACAGCGCAAACGGGACATGCACCGTCACGATCAGCAGAATGAGCACCGGACGCAGCACTCGGATCCGATCATTGGC
>JAGXKW010000071.1 GCA_018334995.1 Wenzhouxiangellaceae bacterium | reverse complement strand
CCTGCGGTGAAGGCAGCTGCGGCGAAGGTGAAGGCGACGACAAGGAAGGTTCCTGTGGCGAAGGCTCTTGCGGTGAAGGCGAGGGCGACGACAAGGAAGGTTCCTGCGGCGAAGGCAGCTGCGGCGAAGGCAGCTGCGGCGCAGCCTGAATCAGCCTTTTGATCAAGGACTGAAGCAATGAGTACCGCAACATTCCCTGGATCCCCAATCTCGGGCGCGGGACTCGGTCTCAGGCGGGCCCTCCTGGGCCCGCTTGAGCAGGCCGACCTGTCGCCGCTGGGCTTCATGGAAGTCGCCCCGGAGAACTGGGTCGGCGTCGGCGGCGTCCGAGGCCGAAAGTTCAGGCAGTGGACCGAACGCATGCCGTTCGTCTGCCATGGCCTGTCCCTGTCGCTGGGCGCGCCCGAACCGCTGGACGAAACCTTTCTGCGCCGTACGCGCAGGTTTCTCGACGAACACGACATCAGGATTTATTCCGAACATCTCAGCTACTGCTCGGAGCACGGGCATCTCTACGACTTGATGCCGATTCCGTTCACCGAAGAAGCGGTGGACTGGGTCGCCGGGCGCATCCGTCAGGCACAGGACCTGGTCGGCCGCCGGATGGCCGTTGAAAACATCTCCTATTACGCATCGCCCAGCAACGAGCTCAGCGAACTCGAATTCATCAACGCGGTGCTGGAACGCGCCGACTGCGACCTTTTGCTGGACGTCAACAACATCTACGTCAACAGCGTCAACCACCGCTACGACGCAATGCAGTTCCTGCAAGGCCTGCCGGCCGAACGCGTGGCCTATATCCACGTTGCCGGACATCACAACGAGGCCGAGGACCTGATCATCGACACCCACGGCGCCGACGTGATCGACCCGGTCTGGCAATTGCTGGATGCGGCGTATGCCCGCCTGGGGCCGGTGCCCACGCTGCTGGAGCGCGATTTCAACTTCCCGCCGATCGAGCAATTGCTCGGCGAAGTCGCCGCGATCAACCAATTTCAAGCCGGGCACCAAAGCACGCCGATTCGATATGCCCACGCCTCCTGAAGAACTGGCGGCGCTGCAAAAACAGTTCTCCGATCATATCCGGGACCCCGAAAACAATCCGGCCCCGGAGGGCATCGAAGACCGCCGGCTTGCGATCTATCGGCGGCTTTTTCTCAACAATCTGTCCAGCCTGTTCGGCAAGAACTTCTCGATCGCACGCAGAATCGTGCCGGACGCACGCTGGCGCGAGCTGATCCGGGCATTCATGGTCGAGCATCGCCCGACCACGCCGCTGTTTCCCGAAATCGGACGTGAATTCGTGCGTTTTCTGGCCGAGCACCCGGAACAGTATCCCGAGTGGCCCTGGCTGGCCGAGTTGTGCCACTGGCAGTTCATGGCGACCAGCGTTCGCAACGACGAAGCCGAACTGTCCGAAACCGGCGCCGATCCCGAAGGCGATCTTTTGGCTGAGCATCCGGAGGTCAATCCGACGCTCCGGGTCGCCCGGTATCAGTGGCCGGTGCACGAAATCCGCGCCGACAGGATTCCGAATGAACCGTTCGAGGTGATCCTGGCGATCTACCGAAAGCCGGATGACAGGCTGGGAAGGCTCCGGATCAACGCCGTCACCGGCCGATTGCTGGAACTGCTGCAAGAAAATCCGGCCCGCAGCGGTCAGTTGTGCCTGAAACAACTGGCCGAGGAAATCGGGCACGCCGAGCCGGACGCAATGATCGCACAAGGCGTGAAACTGCTCGAATCACTGCGCAGCAAGTCACTGGTCCTGGGGGCCGGTAGCGCGCAGAACACGGCCTGAGCGCCGGACATTCCGGCCTTGCAATCCAAACTACAAGATGGAGCCGAAATTCATGAGCAGCTTGACTGAACTGTACGATCGCCTGACCGACCGCCTGCGTGCCGCCGGGGACTGGGTCGCCCCGCTTGGCCTGCGCCTGTTGCTGGCCTACGAGTTCTACAGCGCCGGTACGATGAAGGCCGGTGTAGACGGAACGCCCGGCTGGTTCGCGAACAAGGGGTTCCCCGCCCCGTTCGACTGGTTCCCGGCCAGCATGAACTGGAACATGGTGACCTGGACCGAAATCCTGGCCGGACTGGCCCTGATGTTCGGCCTGTTCACGCGTTTCTTCGCGTTTTCCCTGGTCATGGTCACCACGATTGCGATCGTGTCGACTCACTGGCCTGAATCGTGGTCCAGCCTGGGTCAGCTCTGGGAAGGCTATTCGGTATCGCGCGTAGAGGGTGATGACGGATCCTTCCGCGGCAACTTCCGTATTCCGATGCTGTTTCTGGCCATGCTGCTTCCGCTGGTGTTCATGGGCGGCGGCAAGCTGAGCATCGACCACCTGATCCTCAAGCTGACCCAGAGAAGCGACCTGATTCACGAGCGCGAGGGCGATTTCCTGGCGCTTTCGCTCGCGCTGCTGATCCCGGGCCTTGTGTTCGTCTACCTGATCCCGCTGTGGGGCATCATCCTGCTGCTGGGTGCCGTCGGCGCGGCGGTCTACCGGAAAGTCGCGGCCTGACCCCGGCTGCGATCCGCCGACGCCGGGATCCATCCGAACGTCGGCCGGCCGCGATTCAGTAGATCGCCTCCACTTGGTTGCCCTGCCCTCGCAGCAGGGCGACCAGTCCCTCGGGCCCCGGCAGGTGCAGCGCGCCGACCGCAATCAGGGTGCGGCCCTGCTCGATCAATGGCTGCGCCCGGCGCGCCATGTTCCGGTTGCGTTGCAAGATTCCCGCCTCGCGAAAATGCTCCCGAATTTCCGCCGGCAGGCCTGAAAGCTCGGCCTCGGCAAGTTCCACCAGTTGTTCGAGATCGCCATCCAGGTAGGCCTTGATCAGCGATTCGAACGCTTGCCTGCCGCGCGCATGATCGGCCACGGCCGACTCCAGCAACGCAACGTGAGCATCCGGCCCCATCTCGGTGAAGAACGCGAGCTGCTCGTCCATGGTCTCCAGCGCCATCGCGACGGCGCCGTGTTCGGCGGCGCGCTGCGCCAGCGCCAGGTCCATGAAGCGGCCGGTCCGCACCGGCGGCTGCGCCAGCGTAAGCGCCGCCGCCCAGGGACGCATGCGGGCAACCGCATCCGGCTCGATGCCGTGATCGCGCATCGCCGCAAGCACGCTTTCGTAAAGCTCGTCGTCGAGATAATCGGCAAGCCGCTGCTCTTCGGGCAACTGCATGGCCGCGGCAAGCCTTTTCATGGCGGCCTGCCGAGGCAACAGTTCCAGCGCAATACGGTCGGCCTGTCGGAGCGCCTGTTGCAGCACCGGTGGAAATTCCAGTGCGCGCTCGTCTTCGGCGTGAATGGTGCCCAGCAGCCAGCTCTGGCGGCCGTCGGACGAGATCACCGAATAAAAGACCTGGGCCCGGCAGGGCGCCGCCAGCGCAAGGCAAAGCACGACGCCGACCAGCACTCGATGCCAGTACGGGCTGAATACGGGGCTCGTTGTTCGTGAGAGGGGCATCGGAAGGCCGCTGGTGGTCCAAATCTGGTAGCTTAACGGCTCTTCCGTAAACATTGACCCGATGATAGAGATCAAGAACCGTTTCCGCGGCTTTCTGCCCGTGGTCGTCGACGTGGAAACCGGGGGCTTCAACGCAGCGACCGACGCATTGCTCGAAATCGCCGCATGCGTCATCGAGATGGACGAGAAAGGCAGGCTCATACCCGGCGACCTGATCATGCGCCACGTCGAGCCCTTCGAGGGCGCGAACCTCGAACCGGCGGCCCTGGAATTCAACGGCATCCGGCCGGATCATCCGCTGCGCCTGGCCGTACCGGAAAAGGAAGCCTTGCGCGACGTCTTCCAGCCGGTTCGACGGCGGCTGCGCGAGACCGGCTGCAAGCGGGCCGTGCTGGTCGGACACAACCCCACCTTCGACCTGTCGTTTCTCAACGCCGCGGTCGCGCGAACCGACTTCAAGCGCAATCCGTTCCACCCATTTTCCAGCTTCGATACCGCAACGCTGGGCGGTCTTGCCTACGGCCAGACCGTGCTGGCACGCGCGGTGCAGGCCGCCGGGCTGGAATGGAACCAGTCCGAGGCGCACTCGGCGCGTTACGACACCGAACGCACCGCCGAATTGTTCTGCGCGGTGGTCAACCGCTGGAACGAACTGGGCGGGCTGGACCCCGCCACGCTGGCGACGAGCTGAGAAACCCTCGAAAACCGCTGCGTGCGCCTGACGGCGTCCGGCCACCACCGTCCGCCACCCGCTCGCCGCGTTTCCAAGCGGTCTCTTCTTCCGGATTCTCCCGGCTCCGGAATCCCGATACCCTGACCTCGACTTGATTTATCCTCGATTCTCAACCCGGAACTCAGGATGTGGCATGCAACTTCCAGAACGCAACCGGATCGCCAGCTTCGATGTCGATGCGCAACGCACATTCACACCGTTGTGTCCTGATGAGCTGCCGGTGGAAGACGGCGACACGATCGGGCCGGAACTCGGCCGGCAGGCCGCGCTTGCTCGCTGGCGGCTCGGCTCCAAGGATTCGCACAGCCCCCGCGCCGTCTGGGTAACCGAAGACCGCGAAAAGATCGGGCAGCCCGGTGTGCCGGGCGAAAACGTCGAGGAGCATTGGCCGGTGCACGCCGTACCGGGCACGGAAGGCTTCGAGCTGGTGCCCGGCCTGCCCCGGCCGGCCGACTACGACTTTTTTGTATGGAAGGGCGTGGAGCTCGACATGCACCCCTACGGCGCGTGCTATCACGACATCGCCGAACGCATGAGTACCGGCGTGATCGAATGGCTGCAAGCGCGCGAAGCCAGCCACGTGCTGGTCGGCGGTCTGGCTACCGATTTCTGCGTGAAGGCGACCGCCCTGCAGCTGCAGGCTGCCGGCTTCCAGGTGCTGCTGAACCTGGGCGCTTGCCGCGGCATCGACGCGGAAAGCACCGGGGATGCACTGGCCGAGATGCGCACCGCCGGCGTCCGGACATTCGCCGACAGCAGCGCACTCGAGCCGACGCAATGATCATCGGATCCCTGCTCGACACCGACATATACAAGTTTTCGATGATGCAGGCCGTGCTGCATCAATTCCCCGGCGCCGAAGTCGAATACAGGTTCAAGTGTCGCAGCCCCGAAGTGGACCTGCGGCCGCTGGCGCAGGACATCGAGCGCGAGATCGCGCACATGTGCACGCTGAAGCTCGAGCCCGAGGAACTCGATTTCCTGGCCGCTCAGCGCTATTTCAAGCGCGACTTCATCGAATTCCTGCGCCTGTTCCAACTCCAGTCCCGCTTCGTCGAGATCGGCGAAGAAGACGAACAGCTGTCCATCACGATACGCGGTCCATGGCTGCACACCATCCTGTTCGAAGTGCCGCTGCTGGCCATCGTGAGCGAACTGTACACGCGCCGGCAACACCCGGAAATGGACTTCACCGAAGGCCGGGCCAGACTCGAAGAGAAGATCGAGCAGGTGCACGCGCTGGACCGGCCGGATGAATTCGTGTTCGCCGACTTCGGCACGCGCCGCCGCTTTTCCCGGGCGTGGCAAGAAGAGGTCGTCGAAAAACTCGCGCGCGAGATTCCGAGCAGCCTGCGCGGCACCAGCAATGTCCGGCTGGCCAGAGACCTGGGCCTGGTGCCCATCGGCACCATGGCGCACGAATTCGTCCAGGCCGCCCAGGCGCTGGGACCCCGCCTTGCCGAAACCCAGCGCTTTGCCTTCGAGGTCTGGGCGCGCGAATACCGCGGCGACCTGGGCATCGCGTTGTCGGACACCTACAGCCTGAAAGCGTTCCTGCGCGACTTCGACATGTTCTTCTGCAAGCTGTTCGACGGCGCGCGTCAGGATTCGGGCGATCCAATCGAATGGGGCGAGGCAATGATCGAGCACTACGAACACAACCGTGTCGACCCAAAGACCCGGAACCTGGTCTTTTCGGATTCGCTGAATATTCCGCGCGCAGCCGAGATCTGGCACCGCTTTCGCGATCGCATCAACGTCTCGTTCGGCATTGGAACCAACCTGACCCATGATACCGGCACCGACCCGATCAACATCGTCATCAAGATGACCGAATGCAACGGCCAGCCGGTGGTCAAGCTTTCCGACTCGCCGGGCAAGATCATTTCCACCGACCAGCACTACCTGGCCTGGGTGCGCCAGGCATTCGACGTGCCGGAATGACGGACCAGGACCAGGAAAGTCAGAAGCGGTCCACGGATTTCGCAGATTTTCACAGATTATTGCTTTTTTGAAATATCGATTCCGCAACGGACTCGGGGTTCGGTAAACAGAAGTTGACCGGTACACTCTGACAACCTGTTGGGCTGGCCTTGATCGTGCCAAATTGCCTAATCTGTGGACCACTTTCCAGAACCGGGCTCCCTGGTAGTATTCTGTAACCATGTCAACCGACGAACCGACTGAATCACAAACCATTTCTCTCGTGCTGGGCTCGGGCGGGGCACGCGGGCTGGCGCACATCGGCGCCATTCGCGCGCTGGAAGAACGCGGATTTTCAATCGAGTCGATTGCCGGCAGCTCGATGGGGGCGCTGGTCGGCGGCATGCATGCGGCGGGCAAGCTCGACGACTATGCCGACTGGGTCTCGAAGCTGGAACAGTCCGACGTACTGAGGCTGGTCGACTGGACGCTTTCCGGCGGCGGTCTGATCCGGGGCGATCGAATCATCAAGCGATTGAAGGACATGGTCGGCGACGCCCGTATCGAGGATCTGCCGATCGACTTCACCGCAGTCGCCGTGGACATCGAGCACGGACGCGAAATCTGGCTCAGCAAGGGGTCGCTGTTCGATGCCATTCGCGGATCGATCGCCATCCCGGGCCTGTTCACACCACATCGCTACCGCGGCAAGCTGCTGGTCGACGGCGGCATCCTGAACCCGGTCCCCGTGGCGCCCACTTTGCGAAGCCTGAACGACTTCACCATCGTCGTCAACGTCAACGGCCCGATCCCGGCCGAAGAACGCCGAAGGTATCGAGAACGTCGCGAAGCCGACGAAGCACCAAAGGCGTCGGAGGATACCGGCCTGACCGAGCGTATCCGCAAGTTCTTCAATGACCTGATCGAACGCGACGGCCCGGACATGGAAGAAAGCGAGCCCGGCCTGGTCGCAATGCTGATGAAGTCGCTGGAGACCATGGAATCGGTGATCACGCGCCAGCACCTGGCCGTATTCCAGCCCGACCTGGTCGTGCAGGTACCCAAGGATGCCTGCATGATCCACGAATTCCACCGGGCCGAGGAACTGTTCGAACTCGGCTACGGGCGTACAATCGAAGCGATGGATCGCCTATGGGGTCAACCCGATGAGTGAAGATGAACTGCTGTTCGACGATGCGGCCGATCAGGTGGTCGATCTGGGCAACACAATCGCCGACGCCAATCCCGAAGCCGACATTTGGGCGATTGCCGACGGCCTGATTGCCGGCGCGGTACATTTCTGGCTATACGCCCACCAGCCCGATGAACACGCCGACGCGGAAGAAATGGACGGCCTCATGACCGCCAATCAGCGGATCGAGGCGCTGATGTCCCTTTTTCGCGATTCCGCCATCGACAGCGAATACCTGCATTCTCCGCACGACCTGGACGCCGGCAGGGCCTGAAACCGGGGGAAACCCGAACCTGAACAGCCAGGCGCAGCAGCGTTCATCGACCCGCGTGAAATCACCGAAGTCAAACAAGGTTCGGTCAGAAAAGATTACCGCAGACTTTGACGATGATCTTTTGCCGGCGGGCCTATTCCCCGGGCCGTTGCCGATCACGAATCGCACGGAATTCGTTGCCTTCATACCAGTTGGGCCAGGCGTCCGACTCGATCAGGTAGCGCCCGACCCGGTATAGAACGCCCGCATCCATGGCGACGCCGCGCAAATCCCACTCCGGATCGAATTCGTCGCCCGGCTTGTGATAGCGGTTGTCTCGGTAATCGCGCTCGGCGGCCAGCACGTGCTCGGTGCCCAGCTCGACGTGTTCCACGCCGCTTTTGGCGTAGAGCGACGGAATTCCGCCGCGGGCGAAGTTGAAATGATCGGAGCGGTAGTAGAAACCCGCCTCCGGGGTGGGCTCTTCGACGATGTACCGGTCCGATTCGTCCAGTGTCGCCGCCAGGATCTCTTCGAGTTCCGACGATCCGTGCCCGATCACGACCATGTCCTCGGTGGGCCCGGCCATGAAGCTGAACGCGTCCAGGTTGATGGCCGCCACGGTGTCGGCCGGCGCAAACGCCGGCTCGTTGACGTAGTGCCGCGATCCCAGCAGGCCGTATTCTTCCAGCGTGACCAGCAGGAACATCGCGCTGCGCTCGGCCGGGCCGGCGGCGGCGTGCATGCGCGCCAGTTCCAGCACCGCAGCGGTTCCGGAAGCGTTGTCGATCGCGCCGTTGAAGATGCCGGCCGAACCCTGCAGCGCCATGTTCCGTCCCAGGTGATCCCAGTGCGCCATGTAGACCACCGCCTCGTCGGGTCGCTCGGCACCCGGCAGGCGCGCCCCGACGTTATAGGACGTCCCCTCACGCACGCTGTTGCGCACTTCGGCGGTCACTCGCGCGTCGAGCGAGACCGCGTCGAAATCCGGCCGGGCCGCGCGCTGCTTCTGCGAATCGTAGTCCAGGCCGGCACGGGCAAACAGATCGCGGGCGGCATCCACGGTGATCCAGCCTTCCAGCGCCATCACCGGCTCGTCGCCGCGCGCGGCCAGCTCGAATTGCGGCCCGGACCAGGAATTGGTCACCACTTCCCAGGGGTACGAGGCCGGCTCGGTCTCGTGCACGATCAGCGCCGCCGCCGCGCCCTGGCGCGCGGCTTCCTCGTACTTGTAGGTCCAGCGACCGTAGTAGGTCATCGCACGGCCGTTGAAGAGTCCGGAATCGGGTTCGCCGAAACCCGGATCGTTGACCAGGATCACTACCGTCTTGCCCTCGACGTCCAGACCGGCATAGTCGTTCCAGTCGTATTCCGGGGCCACGACGCCGTAGCCGACGAACACCAACTCCGAATCGTCCACGCCGTGCGAATCGGTGCCCAGCCGGCGCGAGCCGATGATCATCTGTTCGGGATAGGACAATTCGAACTGCGCTCCCGCCTGATCGACCGCGATGGACGACCGCGCCTGGTTGGTCAGCTCGACCATCGGCACCGGCTGCAGGTAGCTGTCGCCGAATCCGGGCTGAAGTCCGGCTTCGGCCAGCTGGTCGACCAGGTAATCGACGGTCAGGCGCTCACCGCGCGACCCGGGCGCACGGCCCTCGAAATCATCGGAAGCCAGCGTGCGAAGATCACGCGTGTAGCGCTCCAGGTCGAAGTCCGACGCCGGCAGGGATGGAATGTCGTAGCCGGGGGTTTCTTCGACCACCGGCGCCTGCGCCGCGGCGTCGGGTTCCGGCGCAATCGGCTCGGGCCGGTCGCAGCCGGCCAGCGTCAGGCATGCGGCGAGCAGCGACAGGCCGGACAGGACGGGGCAATGGATTCGTGTCACGGGCGTTCTCCGATGGATTCATGAAATGCGATCCCTCGATTCTAACGCCTGCAGCGACGCCCGGGCCAACCCGAACGCGCGGTCTGTCCGAAGATGGCCGGCGAGGTCATCGGCCGGACGTCAGCATGACCTCGAACGAAACGTCGACCCGGTTGCGGACGAACTCGGGGTCGGCGAACTCGCCGGTGCCTACATC